>CAYWXR010000003.1:0-1997 GCA_964462545.1 uncultured Thermomicrobiales bacterium | reverse complement strand
GGATGACAAGCAGGACGAAGACGACGACAAGAAACCGGAGCCGGCACCAACACCGCCCGGTGCAGCCATCGGCGATGAGATTCCATACGCAAACGGCATGCCGCTCAAGGCATATTTCCCGGAAACCGGCCACCACCTTGCCGGTGAATTTCTGCACCATTGGCTGAACAACGGCAGTTTCACCATCTACGGCTTCCCGATCACCGAAGAACTCACCGAGAAGGGCCGCACTGTTCAATATTTCGAACGGGCGCGACTCGAACTCTGGCCGGAACATGCCGGCACCGAGTGGGTTATTCAGGGCACCCTGCTTGGCAACTGGAAGGCAGAACGCATCAACCATTTGCCGGCTTTCCGCCCGCTGCCGGACAGCGAGCAAAGCACCGACGACCGCTGGGTTTTCCCGGAAACCCGCCACTCACTCACCGGTGGCTTCTTTGAATACTGGCGCGAAAACGGCGCAGTCCACGTCTTCGGCTTCCCGATTTCCGAGGAGTTCGAGGAAGGCGGATACAACGTCCAGTATTTTGAGCGTGCCCGAATGGAGTGGCATCCGGAGAATGCCGGCACCCCGTATGTGGTGCTGCTTGGCCACCTCGGCCACGAATATGCCGATGTCAACAAGGTCGACAAGAAGCCGGTTGCCATGCACCGCGATGCAGTCCGCTACGATGCCGGTGTCTTTTCTGCCCAGTGGAACAACGTTATCCGGACGCACAGCGGTGGCTGGATGGGATTCGTGTCGACCGATGCAGTCGGCCTGCGCCTTGAACCGAAGGTTGATGCTCCCCGCGATGGCGTGATCTACAACCGCTTCCCGATGACCATCCACAAGCTGGTCCGTGGCGAGGAAGTCGACGGAATCGATCTCTGGTATCAACTGGAAGACGGCACCTACATCTCGGCCGCTTATGTCGATCCACTGGTTGCGCCCGAACCACCCGCTACCTACGGCGGCACCTGGGTGGATGTCAACCTGACCCACTTCTGGGCAATTGCCTACGAGAACAGCACGCCGGTTTATGCCGCCATCATCACTGCTGGCCGTGGCGACCGCACACCGAAGGGCGTCTTCGAGGTCTTCTCCCGGGTCTATAACGAGACCATGGACTCCGCGACTGTCGGGTTCCCGCCGGGACATCCGGAGCACTACTACCTTGAGAATGTGATGTTCACCCAGTATTTCATGAGCGGCGGCTATGCGCTGCACGGAAATTACTGGACCGCGCCGGCCAGTTTTGGTCGGTTCAGTTCCAACGGTTGTGTAGGCTTGTTGAACAAGGACGCAGAATTCTTCTGGAACTGGCTCTGGTTTGGCTCGGTGGTTGCCATCCACTTCTAGCGTTATCCGTTTTTCAGACCACAGGAGGGCACATTGACCGTCATCTTTTCAGGCGAGAATCCCGGCCTGGTCCTGTTCAAGCCCGGCACTGACCAGATTGTTGCTGCTGCCAGTTACTGGCGGTGTGTCTACTCCGAACATGGCGAAGGCAACGCCCTGATTATCTGGACCGACCCCGAAGCATCCGGCCTGGGCAGCAGGGCGCCACATGCCATCTACACCGACAACCCCGGCGTTGCCCGACTGGTGGCCGACCGGTTTACCCAGTATTTCGACCGGTTCAAGGACCGTGGCTTCGGCAACATGGAAACGCGCCATGCCCGCTTCTTCCAGGATTCAGACAGCCGCTGGTACCACCGTGTTGTCTGCAACACCGGCTACGAAGTGATTGAACTTGCCTGGTGGGATGTGCTGGATTACCAGATGGTCAACCAGCAGGGCCGGCAGCTTGGCCCGACCAGTTGGGACCTCGCAACAGTGATTTGCCCGTGCGCCAGCGCCAGCATCCAGGTATCCAATATCCCGGTTGACGGCGAAGTGCAATCATCAACCGACGGCGAAAAGCCATCCAGTTCCGCGTTCCTCGCCTTCTCCGAAACCTGGGTAGAGCGCAGCTAACACCAGGACCTGCTGCATACAGTAACGGGGTCGTAGC
>CAYWXR010000002.1:53332-224719 GCA_964462545.1 uncultured Thermomicrobiales bacterium | reverse complement strand
AGATCGAGGACCTCGATGACGCCCAACTGGACATCCGCATCGAACTGGCTGAGGCCGCCAATATCACGATTACCAAGAATGTCCAGTTGAACGGTGAAGAAACCGGAGCGCTTGTCCTGCTGTTGGCAATGGCTGAAGATGCCAATACGATCGTGTCAGTTTCCCCGCCCCTCACCAGCCTCCCGGACGAATTTGATATTCCAGACGAAGAACTGGAAGACCTGGCGGAATTGTTTGAATCCGGGTTCTCCCTTACCTGGATCGATCCTGACGAGGAAGCCGTTTTCACGGTCACCTCTGACGACATGGCGTACTTGATGTGCTCCCTGGTCATGGCTCCGCTGGGAGTGAACATCTACGACGAAGTCGAAACCTACGTAGACACGGCATGCGAGATACTCCTTATCGACGGAAATTCGGAGCAAGCACAGACATTCACCAACAATCACGTACCGCGTCAGGTCACCAAGAAGGTAATGCTGGCCTCAGACTGTGAATTGATTGATGAAGAACTTGCTTGCGAATCAGTCACTCCATATCTGGGCGATCAGGCAACGGTTACCGTCACGCTGCTCGATGAACACGGTCCGTTCCCGGTGGTGGATGGCGAAGTGACGCTCTCCATCCCATCAGAAGGATTCCTGATCTTTGATGCAAATGTGGAACTTTGCTCGACGATCGATGATCCGTCGGTGAACTTGCTACCGGGCCAGGCAACCATCTGTGAAGAGTTCAGCTCGCTCGACCTCGAGGATAGTGTCCTGACCATTGAGAACTGGCATCAGATAGATGCGCCAACCGGGCAACTGGACGTGGGATGGCCGACCAATCTCCCGCTGTACATTCCGGTAGGAGACACTCTGGGCTACGACATGATCGCCTGCCTGTACACAGCAGACACTGACTTCGAAAATGACTTCATCTTCGGTGAAGGAGCAGTCACGGATTGCGCCGAGATTCCCGAGGACACCCCCTACGATGAGGTCACCGGATTCTTCTTTGCAGACATACCGGCAGGGGAATATGTCATTGCCATCAATGGCAACCCGGAAGAAGAGATCGGTACCTTCCATGTATCCACCAATTCACTGGAATACGATCCGGCACTGGATGAATATGTCGACGGACTCGTGGCGGACATTGATCCTGTAAATGGAGGTCCCACCGGCACACTCAATGACGGTGCTTACTTTGACTTCCGGATCTCGATAGATCTGGACAATCTTGCACAAGGGCTCGAATACGGGTTCCCGCAACCGTTTACCGTTACGCCGATGGGAGCGAATATCCCGGAGATCCAGAACATCATCGTCCCCGATCTGTCGGGTATCTCGGGTCCGGCGCTGCTCTGCTTCTTGAACCCGTCTGCCGGATGCATGCCTTTCGAAATTACCGAAAGCGCAACTCCGGCCTTGCTCGCAGTCGCATTCGAATCGGTCTTTGGTGCATGGGGTATATCGTTCTCCCATATGTCCGCGTCCCCGCACGACATCATCGTGATCCAGTTCCCTGCCGAGTGGGGGAATGTGCCGCAAATGTTCCTCGATACCAGTGCATTGACCGGCGAGGGTGTGGAGGACCTGACCATCATTACTGAGGTTGACGGTCAGCGCAGCACGCTGACACAGCACCTGGAGGTAGCACCGTACGTAGAAGTTGGAACGCAGTTCACAATATCCTACGACGGCAACGTGTCAAATGTGATGACCGTCGGAACATCCACCACCTTAACGCTGCACGTTGAAATTGGGAACATTCTCGCTGACGACGTTTTTCTCAACTTGATTAGTCTGCCAGGTGAAATCCTCAATCCTGGATCGTACGCCGAGATCTCACTGTCCAGCCCAGGCGCTGTTGAGATGTTTGAAGTGACTATCGTGGAATAGCATCACGAGGTTGCTGAAAAAGCCCCGGTGAGCCAGGCTCACCGGGGCTTTTCGTATTCACGGGACATGAGATCACCGCTACTGACTGGTAGATACCTGTCCAACACCGTACGCCTCGCGCCAACGGGCGGCCTGATCTTCAGTCACCCGGACAAATCGCGCATCAGCTTCAGCAATCACCTCTCCGGTAGCAATCTCGATAATGGTGGCCGAGGTTTCAATGATCCGGCTACGTCTCGACGTCATCCGTCCGATTACCCGCAATGGTTCACCAATCCGGGCAGGATTCCTGAAGGACATCGACATTCGGCCGGTTACCCCAAACTCTCCGCCAGCGGTGATCGACCAACTCATGGCCTCATCGAGAATCGTCGCCAGGATTCCGCCATGCGCCATCCCCAGGTAGCCTTCGTGCAACCTGGTCAGGGTAATGTCGGCCCAGACACCCTCTGAACAAGGGCGAAAACGCAGCATCAATCCATTGGGGTTGAGGCTGCCGCAGCCAAAACAGTAATGACCGATTTCGGTTTCGTTCAGTGCAGGAAGAGACGGATCGAATTCCAACTTACGCCTCTATTCGCCGGACATGCAACAGGTTGGTCTGGCCGGAGACCGTAAAGATCGGCACACTGCCGATGAACATTGCCTCGGCGCCTTCCTTGACCACGCCGGCATTGAGCAGCGCTCTTGATGTTGAGGCGAACAGGTCTTCCAGGTCAGTTACCAGGGGCAACACGATCGCCCGGATGCCCCAGACGACGCCCAGTTGTCTGGCGACGAACGGATCAGTTGTCACGGCGATTACTGGCGGCCAGGGTCGGTTGCGGGCAACCAGACGAGCGCTCGAACCGCTCAGGGTGAAGACAACCACAACATCAATTGGCGTAACATCGGAAATGGCACGCGCAGCACGGCCAAGCGCAGCCGCTACCTTGCGCTCGGTATTCTCCAGATGGTGTACCTCGTGAACAGCTGCCGGCCGGATTGGTCCGTCACGCTCCACCTCCTGAATGATCCGGTGCATCATGTTCACCGATTCAACCGGATAGCGCCCAGTGGCAGTTTCAGCACTGAGCATCACTGCGTCGGTGCCATCGAGCACAGCATTGGCAACGTCACTCGTTTCGGCTCGTGTTGGTACCGGCTGCATGATCATGGATTCCAGCATCTGGGTAGCAGTAATGACCGGCGTGCCCAGCATATTGCAGGTCCGGATAATTTCCTTCTGGGCGCGGGGAACCTGCTCAGGTGGTAACTGCACTCCCAGGTCGCCACGCGCAACCATCACAACATCGGCAGCACGTGCGATCGAGTCGATCTTCTCCAGCGCAACCGGACGCTCGATCTTTGCCACCAGGCCTGGACGCCCACCGAGAGAAGCGGCCAGTTGCCGCGCACCGACAATGTCATCCGCGCTGCTCAGGAACGAAAGACCGAGATATTCAATACCGTGTTTGGCCGCAAACTCAATATCCTTGCGGTCATTTTCGGTAACTGTGGCGTCCTGCATTTCGGCATTGGGAATCGTGACGCCTTGCCCGCTTGCCAGTGGGCCACCTCGTCCGA
This sequence comes from uncultured Thermomicrobiales bacterium, assembly GCA_964462545.1. Lineage (GTDB taxonomy): Bacteria > Chloroflexota > Chloroflexia > Thermomicrobiales > CFX8 > CAYWXR01. The sequence goes on along the minus strand of CAYWXR010000002.1, from coordinate 221,267 downwards.
TCGAACAGACAGCACACTGATCGTTGACTTGCTCAACCAGCAGCTCAATCAGGCCATCTGCCAGCAGCATCCGAGATCCCGGAACAAGCACTTCCAGCAATCGCGGATAGTTCACACCGATCTGCTTGCTGGTGGTCACCACCTGCTCGGGAAACACCTGCACCTTGCCACCACGGGGCATCGGCACAGCTTCCCCGTCTTCGAGCGGACCAGTCCGGAGCTTCAGTCCGCGCAGGTCCATCAGGATCGGGATATTCAGGTCCCGTTCTGCCGCTGCGGCGCGCACGTTGTCTATCAGGCGAGCGCGTTCTTCCATAGACCCGTGAGCGCAGTTGATCCGGGCAACGTCAAGACCGGCATCAATGAGTTGGCCAGCCATTTCCCGGGTTGCGACTGCAGGCCCGAGGGTAGCGACAATTTTCACCCGGCGACCATGCGGTAGCACCGTATTCTGGGCAGAAAGAGGAGTTGTGCTGGCGGTTGAAGTCATCTCTACCATCCCTGCCGGCGAGTGCCGGCGTGTTGCAAATCCAGGGCTATCCTACCCCACCCGGAAATGGCGGGTACAATCAACGCGATTCAACCGCCGGAAGGCACGGCCACCAGGAGGAACATACATGGCCCAGGAACCGATTACCGATAGCGATCTCGATCTTATCTATATTCTGGTTGACCAGCCTGGACGACCGGACCGGGTGCCGGTGAGCGTCCGCGATGCTTCCGATGCAGAGTTCCGGAAGTGGATCGTTGAGTTTGGTGCTTATCACAACGTCCAGATTCTGCCGGTGATGGGGCGGATAGGGTATGAGACCCGCATCGCCATGATCAACCGGCTTATTCGAAATGGTGTCCGGATTCACAAGCTTTCGACCGGCCCGCGGCCGAGCTGATTGTCCCTGACTTCCGGACTATTGCAAGGAACCTGCATGCGCCACCTGGCCCTTATTTTCTGTCTGGCTCTCATCCTCTCTGCCTGCGTGGTAGTTGAGCGTGACTCGGAACCGACGCCAACCATTCCGCCGATACCAGGAGTCCCGACAGCTACCACGGAACCAACAGCCACCGAACGTGAGGAAGATCCAACAGCCACATCAACCGCTGAACCGACTGCCACCAATGCTCCGGCCCCGACGGTAGCGCAAAGCCTGCCGACAGCGACACCGGCAACTGCCACTGCGACGATGGAGCCTGAAGCCGACGATGTCGACATCAGCGAACTTGTTCGTCAAATCACTCACCAGGCAGCCGAGGTCCGCGGGCTGGAAGTCCTCCACGAAATCGACCTGCAAGTAGTGACGTCCGAACAGATGGGCCAGGATCTGATTGCCCTCATGCAGTCGGAATACAGCCAGGAAGATGCGGATCTGGACCGCGACCTGCTCTGGATGCTCCGCCTGCTGGACGACCGGAACTACGACTACATGCAACTTCAGATGGACCTGCAATCCGGTGCGGTCCTCGGCTACTACAACACCGAGACCAAGGAACTGTTTGTCGCTTCTGATGGCGACGAGATCACACCGGGCCAGAAACTGACGATGGCCCACGAGATTATCCATGCCTTGCAGGACCAGCATTTTGCGCTCGACCGCATGGATGAAGACATGGATTTCGAGGCGCAAACCGGGTTCACAGCCCTGGTTGAAGGGGAAGCATCCTTCACCGAGGTTGTCTGGGGACTGGAATATCTTTCGTTTGACGAGATTCTCCAGTACGTTGCCGAGATCGAAGATGCAGATGTCTCGGTCTATGACAGAACCCCTCGATATGTGCTCGAAACGCTTCTCTTTCCCTACAACCTCGGCTACGTCTTCGTTGAAGCACTACACACCGAAGGCGGCTATGACCTGGTAGATGCAGCCTTCATGGATCCACCGGTTTCAAGCGAACAGATCCTCCATCCGGAGAAGTACCTCCAGGAACCACGCGACATGCCGCTGGAAGTTGATGTACCGGACCTGTTCAGCATCCTCGAGGAAGACTGGGAACTGGTTTACGACGGCTCTCTGGGAGAACTCGACCTCTTCCTGTTGCTGGAGATCAACGGCGTTGCAGACGGCACAGTAGCGTCTGAAGGCTGGGGCGGTACATGGTTTGAACTGTATCGCTCCGACGAGGACATGATCGTCACCCTCGCTACCCGTTGGGATACCGAGACAGACGCCAGCGAATTCCACGAGGCCCTGCTGGAAACGATGTCTGGCTACGAGCAGGAGGGCGAACTCTGGTTCGATGGCGAGCGGTATCATGCCATCGTGGCAAATGGCGATGCCGTAACCCTGACAACCTCTACCGACCGCGACACCCTGATCATGGCGCTGGCTGTGCAGTAGGCCAAAGACGAAGGAGTACACCCGTGGCATCCGAGTCGATCTTCACGATGGATACCTCGAGCATCAAGTATGGCGAGGGGGCAACAGCCGAAACCGGTTGGGAGATGCGGCGCCTCGGTGCAACCCGGGTAATGGTCGTCACCGACCCCAACCTCAGCCAGAGCGATCCGGTGCAAATCGTCATGAAGGCATTGCGCGACGAAGGCATCGACGCGGTCCTTTACGACCGGTCACGGGTTGAACCGACCGATGCATCGTTCCTTGAGGCCATCGCATTCGCAACCGACGGCGGGTTTGATGGCTATGTTGCAGTTGGCGGTGGTTCGGCCATGGACACTGCCAAGGCCGCCAATCTGTATGCCACCTGGCCGGCCGACCTGCTGACGTATGTCAACGCACCTATTGGCCGGGCAGAACCGGTTCCGGGGCCGTTGAAGCCGTTGATCGCCATCCCGACCACCGCCGGCACCGGTAGTGAGACCACCGGCGTTGCGATCTTCGATCTGGTGGAGCTTCACGCCAAGACAGGTATCGCCCACCGGGCACTCAGACCGGTGATGGGCATTATCGACCCGCTGAATACCCGGACCATGCCGCCGATGGTTGCGGCCTGCTCCGGCTTCGACGTCCTTTCGCATGCTGTCGAATCAATCACGGCCCTGCCCTACTCCGAGCGGCCGGCCGCTGACCACCCGTCGATGCGCCCTGCCTATCAGGGCGCGAACCCGATCAGTGATATATGGGCCAGCCGTGCCCTGGAGATGATGGCCCGTAATATCGTGACGGCCGTCGAGAACCCGGACGACATCAAGGCAAGAGGTGAAATGCTGCTTGCTTCTGCCTATGCCGGCATCGGCTTCGGCAATGCCGGTGTCCACCTGCCACACGGCATGTCCTACCCGGTCTCCGGCATGGTGCGTGACTTCCGGCCCGAAGGCTATAACGTCGATCATCCGATCATTCCCCACGGCATGTCAGTCATGCTCAATGCACCATCAGTGTTCCGTTGGACTGCCAGCGTCAATCCGGAGCGACACCTCTGGGCGGCATCACTGATGGGCGTAGATACCAGTAATGCCCATCCGGACGATGCCGGCGAGATTCTGGCTAACCGGATGATCGAACTGATGCAGAAAACAGGCATGCCGAACGGCCTGGCAGCAGTCGGGTTTGAGGATGATGACATCGACGAACTGGTGAAGGGAACGCTCCCGCAGCACCGCGTCACCAAACTCTCCCCCCGCCCGGCATCCGAAGATGACCTGCGCCAACTCTTCAAGGGCGCGATGCGCTACTGGTAGCAGGACGGGACGACGATGCAGACGCTGCTGGACCTGATCCACCGTGCGCCGGTGGCGCTACCGTGGGCTGAAGGCGACAACATTCCGTGGAATGAGCCAGAGTTCAGTAAACGAATGCTCCGGGAGCATCTGAATCCCGATCATGATGCAGCCAGCCGTTCGCCGGGACGGATCGACCGGCATGTCAAATGGATCCACGAAGAGATGCTTGGTGGAGAGCCATCCCGTATTCTCGACCTCGGTTGCGGCCCGGGGTTCTACACCTCGCGCCTTGCGGCGCTCGGACACGATCCCTGGGGAATTGACTTCAGCCCTGCATCCATAGACCACGCCAATCAGACGACGAATCTGACACATCTCCTTGGCGACGTTCGTGAGACCGACTTCGGTAGCAGGAACGACCTCATCATGATGCTCTTCGGCGAAATCAACGTATTCAAACCGTCAGATGTCAGAAGCATCTTCGAGCGGGCGCGGAAAGCACTTGCACCAGGCGGCAAACTCTTGCTGGAGGCACATACCGAACATCACATCCGGCGGCTGGGATGTCCTCCTGCCTCGTGGCGTACCTACGAGCAGGGTTTGTTCTCTGATCGACCGCATCTCCTGCTGCAGGAACACTTCCTCGATACTGATCAGAACGTCGCCACCATCCGGTATTTCGTCGTCGACGCAGCTACGGCCACCGTGACACGGTATGCCCAGAGCCTTGCCTGGTACAGCGAAGAAGCGCTTCGCAGCATGTTGACTGCTGCCGGGTTTGAAGCCGTTTCCTTTGGAGCGTCACTTGGTGAGGACGATCTGCAGCAGGACGATTTCTTCACGGTGGTCGCGAGCATCCGCTAACGCATCTTCCTATTCCGCCATCAATCCCGTACCATCAGCGAAGCATCACACATTGCTGATACGGAAAGGGCGGGCTGATGAAACCATCCCCGGTGTATGACTTCATCATTGTTGGAGCCGGATCATCCGGTGCAGTGCTTGCGTCCCGGCTGACCGAGAACCCGGGCGTCAATGTCCTGCTTCTGGAAACTGGCCCGGACTACCGTTCGGCAGATGCTCCACCAGAAATGCGTAGTGCAAACCCGCTTGGAATCACCAACCCAACCATCTTTGCCAACTATCAGTGGCCGGATCTGATGGTGCGCCGCTCGTCAGTACAGGAACCTCGTCTCTACGACCGCGGACGCGGTGTCGGTGGCAGTTCGGCAATCAACTGGATGGTCGCGCATCGCGGGATGCTCGAGGATTACGACATCTGGGCCGAGCAGGGATGTACCGGATGGTCGGGTGAGGAACTGCTGCCTTCGATGATCAAGATGGAAGACGACCTCGACTTCGGGGACGCCTTCTATCACGGCAAGGGTGGCCCGATCACCGTCTGGCGTCCGCCTATCTCCAGTTGGGGCAAGGTCGACCTTGCGCTGCTTCAGGCAGCACTGGATCTTGGCTATCCCTGGCACCCGGACCTCAACGCGCCCGATTCCACCGGAATCTCTGCCGCTCCGGTCAACCGCACCCAGGACAACCGGGTTTCGACCAATGATGGTTATCTCGAACCCGCCCGGGACCGGAAGAACCTCACCATCATGGGCGACAGCCACGTGGACCGGATCCTGTTTGATGGACGCAAGGCGACCGGTGTCCTGGTGCATCGAGGCGGCAAGACAGTGGAGTATGACGGCCGGGAAATCATTCTTTCTGCCGGTTCTGTCTTCTCCCCACCAATCCTGATGCGTTCGGGGATTGGCCCGGCAGAGCATCTCCGGGAACTGGGAATCGACGTGCTGGCCAACCTGCCGGTGGGACACAATCTCTGCGACCATTCATCGGTCGGCATCCACCTGCAACTCAAGCCGGAAGCACGGGCAACTTCCCGCGATGACCGCTTGCTTATCTGCTACATCCGCTACAGTTCAGGCATGGCTGGCGCCGGGAGAAACGACATGGTCATTGCCAGTCGCAACCTCAACGGTTACGACGAGCAGGGGTTTTCGGCCGGTGCGATTTCCGTCATCACCTGGCAGAACTTCTCACGCGGCATGCTGACCCTTGCCAGTGCTGATCCGTTCGCCATGCCAATCATCGACCAGAACATGCTCTCCGACGAACGCGACCTGGTGCGATTGCGGGATGGCGCGAAGCGGATTTTTGAGATTGGCCGGCATCCGGCGATGCAGGCTATCAGCGAAAGCATTTCGCTCTCACGCGGCGTGACGGTGTCGATCCCGATGACAATGGATGACCTCCACAGCGATCAGGAGATCGACGAGTGGATGAAACTGGCGGTGCGCGATACCTGGCACATCGTTGGAACCTGCCGGATGGGGTCGGCAGATGACCCGCGCTCGGTCGTCGACCCGGAGTGCAAGGTGCTCGGAATCGAAGGACTCCGGGTGATCGATGGGTCGATCATGCCCGAAGTCCCGAGAGCCAATACCAACTTCACCTGTATGCTGATCGGGGAGCACATGGCTCCCCGGTTGCTGCGAGATATGCGCTGAGGTTACTTCCTGTTTCGCCGGTTTGATCGTCTGGTAGGTGGCGGAGTCGGGTTGCCAGCGGCACGCGGCCCCGGTTTTGACGGTGTCGAGGCTGCCTGGCGGTCGTGCCGGCCCCACGGGGTACCCAGCAACGGCAACAGGTAGCGATCAAGACCCCAGTAACCGGCAACCTTCCAGCCCAGGACGATAAAGACACCGAGTCCGAACAGGACAGGGTTGCTGCTGGTTGTGCCGGCCATCATGAAGCTGAAGTTCAGGGTGGTGCCGAAGAACGCTGCAATTCCGGTGAGTCCACCGACGAGCAGCCCCAGGCCGATCAGGATTTCCCCGTAAGCGACCAGCTTGGCGAACCACGTGTACCACTCGTTATCCAGCATGTACTGGATGAGATCGCGATACCAGTCATAGTAAATCGGGGCTGAACCCTGTTCCGGGACCTGAACAATCCGCTCCCAGAAGCCTTTCAGGGCCACGCCGCTATCAACCCAGGCATCGTTTGACTGCTTGCCCCAACCAGAACTGAACCATTGCCGGCCCACAAAGAACCGCAACGGCATCCAGGCAAGGGAGAGATAGGTATTGCCCATCAACAGTTCCCAGATGCGCGGATCGCGCACCTGTCCAGGCGTCTGCAACGGTGCTACGTCCTGGTGCAGGTTCACCCCGGCAGCCGGCATGCGTTCTGCCTGCAAATAGCCACAAACAATGATGATCGCGACCAGCAGGTAGGTAATCAATGCTGAACTGTGCCAGGCGTCCGAGTTCCAGAGGGTAGTAAGGAGCGCACGGTCACCAAAGATCCAGGTCAGCGCCAGAAACAATACAGCCGATACCGCGGTTAGTATCCAGGTCGATTGTTTGCTCATGGAACCCCTCCTGGCTCGTAGTTACAAACGTACCCTGTTCGGCATGAACAGGGTACACCATGCTTGTTTGCATCTCCTGCGCCCTCATTCTAGGGGGGCGTGGACAATCAGGCAATACTTTCCATCCTGAAAAATGCAAATTCGATTGGTATTGAGACGGGCTCCGGGTTCAGACAGTTGTGGCTTCTGCCCCGGCGGTCGATTCCTCGCTGGCAGGCTCCTCGGCAGCAGCAAGGTTTTCCTTTGCCCGTGCCAGAATCGCGGCTTCGAGGTCTCCCTTGGTGGTGCTGGTAAGACCCTGTCCACGGAAGACCCGGGCTTCCACGTCGTAGTACAGCTTGGCGTGCTTCAGTTCGTTGCTGAGACGGGTCGCCTTCGCCAGATCGAGAGGTTTTCCGCCCAAGGTTGCGGAAGACGGCTTGCCCTTGTCGTCGTATTCCACGACGAAGTCAAGCCAGCCGGGCAGATCATTGAAGTAGATCCGCTCCATTCCACCACGGATCTCGAATGTCCCGAGTTCAGCGATCGCTCGATCAAGCTGCTGTTCTGGACTGTCAACAACTTCAGTCATCTCAGCCTCCTGCTCCAGAAATCGGATACCTCGGTCAGGATTTCTATCCAAACTTTGTCCAAACGTCAAGGTACGGGCAACCGGAAAACCGGAGCCTTGCGGCTCCGGTTTGTTCAGCTGGTGAGGAGTCTGGTCTAGCGTGATGGAGGTGGTGGCTGGGAACCGCCTCCCCCACCACCGCCACCGCCTCCGCCACCTGGCGGTGGTGTTCCAGGCGTTTCGGGGCGGGATGGCAATTCTTCACAGGCGATTCCATCGCCATCTAGATCGAGCCCGTCAACGTTATTCGAGGGTGATCCCCCAAACTCCTCGAAGTACGCCTGGGCATCTTCCTGGTACAAAAAATCGTGGCACGACGCACCTCCGGGGCGCGAATCCAGTTCGGAGCAGATCAGCCCCTCGTCATCGACCAGTGCAGTCACGTCCACCTGGTCCGAATCCTTGTAAAGGTCGTAGACGTGCTGCGCATCGTCCTGGTACTCGAAATCATTGCAGGTAAAGACTTCGACCGGTTTCTGTGGTTCTTCCGGGCCAGACCCGCTGTAGCGCCAATTGAAGTAATGGCGGCCGACGTTTCCGGCTTCCACCGTCCAGCCTTCCGGGTTGCCCGGTGTGTAGGTCACGCAACGTCGTTCGAAGCACTGGAGCAGAACGTCGCGCTCGGTGCCGGCAACCTTCACCTCGGCCCAGTATGGCTCGGTAATCGGCCGGCCTAGTGCAAAGAGTGGATTCGGGAACAGGGTACCGGTGACATAGGCACTGTTGGCCCAGATGATGCCGGTTGAATTCGCAAAATCCAGGAACGGCTTGGCGATGGCGTGGCCGGTCACTTCGTCAATGTCGGCAATGGTGATGTTGTAGGCGGCGTAGGCATCGTCCATCACCACATTGCCGGCACGATCAACCTTGTTGGTGATAATCCAGCCTTCCGGAGTGGCCGGTGCATCCAGCAGGGTCTGGAACGTTGCATAGGTCGGGCCGTTCGGATCATCGTTATCCCCGGCAACATTGACCTGAGCCGGTTCCCGCTCTTCGAACTCGGCATCGCCAACCTGCATCCGGCCAGTGATCAACTCAACCACCAGCAGACCATTGGTCACATACCAGTCTGAGTTCGGGTTCTCACCAGGGTGAGTGATTTCCATTCGCGATTTGTCGAAATACTGCACCAGGCGCTCGCCACCGGGACTTTCGGCATACGCCTCCATACGGGCGGCACCATACTTGGTTGGTCCCCAGACCCACGAACGGCTGGCATTGCCGGTCGCAATCGGGCCATCTGTCCGGGCCCACACCAGGTCGAAATACATCTCATTGGATGTCTGGGCAACCGTACCCACTGCCGGCGCGATCAGCATGGCTGCGATGATCATCGCAAGCGCCCTGCGTACGAAACCTGCCCTCGCTGCTACCATGATTCCCCCTGCCAGTCCGATACGCTGCACTGCATCGAGCGTTGTACGTACACTATGCTTGCTCGTGACACACAGTGTCAACTGTCCGAGTTTTCCTCTGGATATGAATCCCGGCCATAGCAGGGTGGTCCTGACATGTGTCTACCCGAAGGTTGCCGCGGCCCAACAAGTTCGCATTACACGACTAATGTCCTGTTGCACAGCCTGTGATGTTTACGTAGACTCCCGCAACATTCAGGTGCCACAAGCGGACCCCCGCATGAAAGGAGGCGTTGAGTGCAAGCACTACCTGCATTCACTCAGAGCCGTTCCACCATCGTCGGGAATCAGGGCCTCCGGAGTCTGGCAATTGTCTATATCCTTGTCCTGACAGTCTCCCTGGCCGGCATTTCCACTCGTCCAATGGAATTTCTGGCAACAATCTGGCCGGCAAACGCTGTCTTGCTGGGCTTCTTCATCAGGAAACCAGCCTATGCCGGCAGCCTGGGCTGGATTGCTGCATTCCTTGGTTACATCACTGCGGACTTTCTGACCGGTGGATCATTCCGCTTTACATTAGTGCTTGCCCTCACCAACCTGGCAGGGGTGGCATCAGCGTTTCTTATCTACCGGCGACTGCCGGACCAGTTTCATGACACCAGGCATCCGATGCTGATTCTGGGAATCCTGGTCATTTCGCTATGTGGCGCGAGCACAGCGACGATTGCAGCAGGGTTCCTTGCCTTCGACATGCTTGATGGCACAGCGTTGGAAAACGCGATGTTCTGGTTCTGCTCGGAACTGACCAACTTCATCATCATCCTCCCGCTCATCCTGACCATTCCAGGCGGTGTTGAACTGCGCACACTGCTCCGGAAGCGAATCACCCTCTCGGCAGCAGAACTGTTGAAGGTGCTACCGGTGGTGGCATTGATCCTGTCAATGGCTATTGGGCGAGTGATTGGAGGTCCCGGTTCCTTTGCCTTCCCGGTTCCTGCGCTGATCTGGTGCGCCCTGCGTTACTCCATCTTCACCACTGCGTTCACGGTGTTGCTGGTCGGGATGTGGGAAATGTTCTCGATTAACACCGGAACAACGCTTATTCCTGCTACCAGCCGGTTGGTCGAACTGGACGCCATCACGTCGATCCGCCTCGGGGTGGGATTGATGGCGCTTGCGCCCCTGGCAGTCTCAATTACCAATACGTCGCGCCTCGCCTTGATCCGGGACCTTGACCGTGCGGCCTTCCATGACGAACTGACCGGACTCCCCAACCGGCGTGCACTGATGACCTGGGGACAGGAACGGCTCGCAACGCAGGACGATTTCTCCCGGGGAACCGGCCTTCTGATGATTGACCTGGACAAGTTCAAGGAGATCAACGACGTCTACGGGCACGCGACCGGTGACGTTGCCCTCAGCCACTTTGCCGTCTCTGCCGGCACGGACGTGCGGCGTGGTGATCTGCTGTGTCGCTGGGGAGGCGAGGAATTTGCGGTGCTCCTGCTTGATGTCGACGAGGCAACAACCCACGCCATCGCCGACCGCATCCTCGTCAACGCCGAACGACGACCCGTCCCCGGCCCGGAGGGACTACAGATCCCGATCACCGTGAGCATCGGCGCAGCCTGGATGCCACCCGACCACCCCGCCTGCATCGTCTCCCTGCTCCGCGCCGCCGACACCACGCTCTACCAGGCCAAGGCCACCGGCCGCAACCGCCTCATCCTCACCACCGACGTCCCGATCATTGAGGGGCATTAGGCGCCAGACCCCTGTTGTTCTGGCATTGCCATGATGGTCAAACAATCTACTCTCACCTTGCTCTTGGCACATTAGTCTATTGCTACGCCCGGCAAGCCAATAATCAGTTCATTTTCAGATCCTGATGTAACGAATCCGGCGGGGCAGCTTCCGGCAATAGTTCGTGGCGCACGCGCATGAGCTTGAAACAATTTTTTGCATCAGGCATGATGAGAGTTGGTTTCAGCGGCAGAACGAAGGAGAAGACGTATGGAGCGTAGAACACGGTTGGCGGCCATTGCCGTGCTTTTCGCAATGCTCTTTCCAATGGCTGGCGTCGAGGCACAACCGTCACCATTTCAACGAACCTGGGAGCGCACAGACCAACCGGTCGCAAGCGGCCGTGCAAATCGAACCTGGATGTGGGGGCCGCAGGCGTTTACCGGAGTTCTCACCGAGAACTACACCGAAGCACCTGGAGGCAAACGGGAAGTCATCTATTACGATAAATCCCGAATGGAGATCACCAACCCGTCGGGTGACAAGACCTCAATCTGGTATGTAACCAACGGTCTGCTGACGACTGAGCTCATCACTGGCCAAATGCAGGTTGGCCACGCTGACTTCGAACAGCGAAGCCCGGCCACGGTGAATGTTGCCGGAGATGGAGATGATCCAACCGGACCAACCTACGCAACGTTCACCTCGCTCATGGATCGTGATGCAGCAGCCGTTGGTAGCGTGATCACTCAACGTGTCAATCGTCAGGGAATCGTAACTACCGATCCTTCACTCGCCGGACACGGCGTCACAGTTGCGGTGGTCGACGATGTCACCCATCACGCAATCGCGGCGCCATTCTGGGAGTTCATGAATGCCACGGGTATCGTCTATGAGAACGGAAACTACATCTCCGCTCGATTGTTCGAGAACCCTTACTTCGCAACCGGCCGGCCGATCACTGAACCGTACTGGGCCCGCGTCAAGGTTGCCGGCACCTACACCGATGTCCTGCTCCAATGTTTCGAGCGTCGTTGTCTCACCTACACCCCGGAAAACCCTGAAGGTTGGCAAGTCGAGGCCGGGAACGTTGGCCAGCACTATTGCGAATGGCGGTACGGCGCACCGTGTCACACCGGGCAGCCACCCCAGCCCGGTGCTCCAGGTCCATCCACGCCGGGGGCACCCGGTTCTCCGGCAACCAGAAACTGCGAGGACTTTGCTACCCAGGAAGAAGCGCAGGCATATTTCAAGAGCAAGGGTGGATCGCCTTCCAACAACGTTGATGGGTTGGATAAGGATGGAGATGGCATAGTCTGCGAACATCTACCCTCATCGAATCCACCGCCACCGCCTCCTCCACCCACGCCAACTCCGACTCCAACCCCCAGACCAGAACCACCAACACCATCCCACCCAGGTGGAGCCACTGCTCTCTGTAAGGACGGTACATACTCCTACAGCCAGAAGGCCTCCGGCACCTGCTCGGGCCACGGCGGCGTGGCAGTCTGGATCAATAAACCGAACTAGACCGTTTCAGGAATAACGCAACAACAAAACGCCCCTCGCCAGCTGGCGAGGGGCGTTTACGTCTTGTGTGCTTGTCGCTTCGTGAGCCGCCAGGGACTCGAACCCCGAACCCGCTGATTAAGAGTCAGCTGCTCTGCCAATTGAGCTAGCGGCCCGTTTGCACCGGGGTTTCCCGGTGCAGGGGATAGTATAGCGAACTTTCCGGCGTTTGTCAGGGGGTTTCTTCGGGAATTGGCAGACCGATTTTTGTCTCGACCGGTTCGATCAGTTCCGGGCTGTCGTTGCGGACGTTGCCGACTTCCGTGGTGACCGGATGCCAGCGCAGCAGTGCATCGTCGGCGGGATGCAGCAGGTCTGCCGGGTCAGGACCAGTAAGCCAGACTTGCCAGTCTTCCGGCTCGAGGATGAGCGGCATCCGGTCGTGGATGTCGTTCATTGGTCCACTGGCCGGGGTAGTAAGGATGGCAACTGATGTCACCTCGTCCTCATCGCCGGCGTGCCAGGTTTCCCAGATGCCACCAAACGCCATCATCGTGCCATCTGCCCGGTGGATGTAGTGCGGCAGTTTGCGCTGGCCGGGGCGAGCCTGCCACTCATAGTAACCATCGGCCGGCACCAGACAGCGACGCTGGCGGAACGCGTTGCGAAAGAGCCGGCTACTGGCAACACCTTCTGAACGGGCGTTGATTGGCCGTGGACCATCATTCAGGCCCTTCGCCCAGGCAGGGGTGAACCCCCAACTGGCACGGTCAAGCGTCCGGACTTCACCATCATCGCGCACGATGTAGATCGGTGTGGACGGAGCTACGTTATAGCGGGGCCGGTGGTCCTCGATCCGGGAATCATGGATATCAAAGAAATCGAGCATGAATCCCAGCGGCGTTGCGATGACGAAGCGTCCACACATGGCTCTTCCTCCTGATCATTCCGGTTGCTGTCTCTGATGATACTGGTTGACGGATCAGAACATTTGTTCTATTCTATACCAACAAGGGCTACAGCCCATAACGATAGAGCGCCAGAGCGCCCCGCCCACCCCGGATCTGCCGGGGTGTCGTGTTTTTCAAGGAATCTGTGCCTGAGAGGCAAGGATGATATGAATAACTGGCCTCCCTTTGGCTGCTTGCTGATTACCCATCTGCCACTTCGTCTGGCGCTACGCCAGCATCCCGGATTACAGGGAACCCCGGTTGCCATTGCCACCGCCGGACAACGCGGTGTTCTGGTCGACTGCTCACGCAAGGCAACCGAACTGGGACTTCGACCCGGCATGAGCGCTCGCGATGCCCAATCGCTGTGCCCGCAGGTCACGATCCTCCCGGAAGAGCCACTGGCCTATGCCGCCGAGCACACGGCCCTGATCCAGGCACTTTCGGAGGTCTGCCCCACGCTGCAACGCGGACCGGCAGGACAGGTCTATCTCGATTTGCGAGGTCTGCAGCGGCACTATTCCAGCCCCGAAGAACTGGGACGCGCACTGATTGCTGCCACCATGTCCGATCTGAAACCACGCCTCGGCATGGCCACCGGCGTCTTTCCGGCATTTGTTGCTGCACGCACCACCCGGCCCGGAACGGTACGGGTGGTGTCGCCGGAAGAAACCTGCACGCTACTGGAAGACCACTCCATCGACCTGCTGCCGGTCGCACCGGAGGTATTGAGCCGGATGGAACGACTCGGTCTGCAACGCATCGCCGATATTGCCCGGTTGCCACTCACGGCAATGCTGGCCCAGTTTGGCAACGAGGGCAAACGGGCCTGGCAATTTGCGCGGGGCGAAAATGCCGATCCGTTCGTGCCGGAGCCAATCCTTGAGCCGGTGATCGAGGTGCTTTCCCTGCCTGCCCCGACTGCCATGGAGCAGGAACTTGCTGTCGCACTGCGAATCGTGGCCGGCAGGTTGCTGGCCCGGCCGGAACTGCGGGGCAAGGCTGTTCGCCGGATCAGGCTGGACCTGCAACTGGCCTATGGCGGCACCGTCGGCCGGACCTTCCTGGTGAAGAATGGCACCCGCGATCCGCGTCGTCTGGTGGCGTTGATGCGAAGCCAACTGGGCAATCTGCCACTCGATGCTGCGGTGACTGCCATCCAACTGGAACTTCTCGATACCGGTGAACAGGCACCACAACAAATTGCTCTGGGAGAGGAGCACAACCGCTCCGCAGCCCGGCTACGGGGCGCAATTGCCGAACTTTGCCAGCGCTATGAAACATCGCCGCTCTATCAGATTGTCGAGGTGAACCGATGGGCAAGACTTCCCGAACATCGCTGGGCATTGGCGGTTTACGAGCCCTGAACCTGGCACGTCCGCTCCAGGTAACAGTCGATGATCGCGGCATCCCGACATGGGTCCATCTGGGCCAGAACGATATCCAGGTGGTGGAAATCGTTGAGGTCTGGAAGATCGAGGATGGCTGGTGGCGGGTTGAGGAGGAACAGGTCCGGAGACTCTACTTCGAACTGATTCTGGCGAATGGATCCCGGATAACGATTTATCTTGATCTCGTGCACGAGACCTGGCATGAGCAGCGAGCCTGAACCGGGATACGCCGAACTGCACGCCCACTCCTGCTTCTCCCTGCTGGATGGCGCCTCATTTCCGGAGGAACTGGTTCAGGAAGCAGCCCGGCTGGGGATGCCGGCGATGGCACTGACCGACCATGACAATCTGCACGCCGCACTGGATTTCGCCAATTTCGCCAGTGCGGCCGGCATCCAGCCGATCACCGGGGCGGAACTCACCCTCACCGATGGCTCGCACCTGACGCTGCTGGTGGAGAACCGGATCGGCTATCGCAATCTCTGCCAGTTGATCACCAGTGCTCACTACACCGGAGAGCGTAACGACCCGATGCTACCGGTCGATCTGCTGGCTGACCGCGCCGAAGGGCTGATTCTGTTGACCGGCTGCCGGAACTCCGCGCTCAACCGCCTGGTCGATGCCGGGCGGTTTGAGGAGGGACGGCAACTGATCCGCCAGTATCAGGAGTGGTTCGGGCCGGAACAGGTGTTTGTTGAACTCCAGCGCAATCTGGTGAAGGGCGATCTCCGGCGCACTGCCCGTCTGGCCGAACTTGCCAGCGAAACCGGGGCGGAAATCGTCGCGACCGGGAATGTGCACTATCACACAATCGAACGAGCCCGGCTCCAGGATGTGCTGGTCTCGATCCGTCATCGCACCAATCTGGATAGTGCCGCCAATGACCGCCGGATCAACAGCGAGTGGTATCTGGCCGGAGCAGAAACAATGCAACGCCGGTTCCGTCGCTATCCGGAAGCCTTGACCAATACCCTGGTCATCGCCGAACGGTGCAGCGGTTTCAACCTCAAGGACGACCTCGGATACGAATTCCCCCAATACACCACCGGCGATGGCGAAACGGCCGACGAACGGCTCTGGCGCCTGACCCATGAAAAACTCGAAACCCGGTATGACAAGGGCGATCAACAGGCACTCGCCAAACTGGAAGAGGAACTGTCGCTGATCAAGCGGCACAAACTCTCCGGCTTTTTCCTGACCTATGCCGACATCATGCAACTGGCGGCAGATGTCGCCGCCGAGGTACGAGGTGATAATCGTGCCCGCCAGATCGGTAACCTGCCGGCTGGCCGCGGGCGGGGTTCTTCGGTCAGTTCGATCGTCTGTTATCTCCTTGAGCTTTCCCACGTTGACCCGCTGAAACACAACCTGTTCTTCGGGCGCTTCATGAACGAGGAACTGGATGATGTCCCGGATATTGACCTCGATTTCCCGCGCGATATCCGGGCAGCCTTGATGGAGCGTCTCTACCACATCTACCCGGAACGGGTTGGGCTGGTCTGCACCTATGCCACCTACAGGATGCGCAGTGCCATCCGGGATGTCGGCAAGGCGTTGAACCTGCCACCCCAGATACTGGACCGTCTGGCAAAACTCGGTGAGTTCGGCAGTGCCGGCGGACTTGGCGAGGTCATCGAACGTGCCGGAGAACTGCCCCACCCCGATTCACCGCTCTGGCAGCATCTGGCAGATATTGCCGCCCAGATCAGCAGAATGCCCCGTCATGTCAGCCAGCACAGCGGCGGTATGGTGGTCTCGTCGGAGCCGATTGCCAATCTGGTGCCGATGCAACCGGCAGCAATGGAAGGCCGGCACCTGATTCAGTGGGACAAGGACACCTGCTCCGATGCCCGCTTCGTCAAGATCGACCTGCTCGGACTGGGGATGCTCAGCGCCGTCGAGGAGTGCCTGACACTGATCGCCGAACATCAGGAACCGGTCGATCTCTCGCGGATTGATTTTCAGGATCCCGGCGTCTTCGAGATGATCCAGAAGGGTGACACGGTCGGCACCTTCCAGATCGAGAGCCGTGCCCAGATTCAGACCCTGCTCAAAACCCGGCCGGAAACACTGGATGACCTGGTGGTGCAGGTGGCGATTGTCCGCCCAGGCCCGATTGTTGGTGGTGCTACCCGCCCCTGGATCAGGGCACGCGAACAGTACCGCCTTACCGGCAAACCAGAGATCACCTACGACCATCCGCTACTGGAAGATATTCTCGAAGAGACCTACGGGGTCATTCTCTATCAGGAACAGATTCTCCAGGTTTCGATGAAACTGGCAGGATTCTCGCCGGGCGAGGCCGATCAACTTCGCCGGGCAATGTCTCGCGGACGCTCCGCCGCAGCGATGGATGCAATCTGGGAACGATTTCGTGATGGCGCCCGTGCCAACGGCGTCAGCGAGGAGATTGCCGCAACGGTCTTCGAGAAAATCCGGGGGTTCGCTTCCTACGGGTTCCCGAAAGCCCACTCGGTCAGTTTCGCCATCCTGGCCTATCAATCCTGCTGGCTACGCTATTACTATCCGGCCGAATTCACCTGTGCGGTGATGAACGAGCAACCGATGGGCTTTTACCCGCCCCATACGCTGGTGGGCGATGCCAAACGGCTTGGCCTGCAGGTGCTGCCGGTCGATGTCAACCTGAGCCGGGCACGCTGCTCGGTCGAGGGCCGCGCCATCCGGATCGGGCTGGGCTATATCAAGGGCATGAGTACCCAGGATGCCGAGGCGATCGAACAGGAACGCCGGGAAAACGGTCCCTATCGTTCTCTTCCCGACCTTGTGCGCCGGGTGCAGGTTCGCCGGGAAACCATCGAACGGCTGATTCTGGTGGGAGGGTTCGACTGGACCGGGATGCGCCGCCGTGAACTTGCCTGGCAACTGGGCCTGCTCCTGCCAGCCAACCATGTTGTCAAACGCAAGCCGGCAGCCGCACGCCAACTGGCACTGGAATTGCCAACCGAACAGGATATGGTGAGCCTGCCACCAATCTCGGTCTGGAAGAAGATGCGGCTGGATTACGAGATCCTCGGGCTTTCGGTCCACTGGCACCCGATGCTGCTGCTCCGGCCGCAAATGGGAGAGCGGGTACTCACCACGAAACAGATCCACGAAACGCCCCACAACCGGCATGTCCGGGTGGCCGGACTGGTAGTCTGCCGGCAGCGTCCCAGCACGGCCAAGGGCATCACCTTCCTGCTGCTGGAGGACGAGTTCGATCTGATCAACGTTGTCGTCTACGAAGATCTCTACAACCGGGAACGGCTGACCATGCGCACCTCGCCGGTCATCATGGTCGAGGGCCGTCTCGAACGACAGGGCGATGTTGTCAATGTCATCGCACAAAAGATCACTGCCATCCCGGTCGAACCGGCACCGGACCAGGAAGAGATCATTCAGGAACTGGCCCACGACCCACCCCTGCTGGTCGCGTCGCACGATTACCGTTAGCCCATTGACAATGGATGTACGTACACCTTACAATCGCGCAAGAACCCGGAAAAACTTGCATCTTGGTGAAAGGTTGGCGGAATGAGCAGACCTCTGGTGGAACGTGTGCGCCGATACCACCGGTGGATACGAACAGCCGGCATCGCCGTCATCGTTATTCCGCTCCTGGCAGTTACCATCTCCGATCTTGCCGCGCTTGACGACGACCACATCCACGCCATCCTCCATGCCTGTGTCAGCACACGTTCCGGCTGGGTACGCATCGTCGACAACCCGGAAGAGTGCCGCACCAAACGATCCCGTCTCGGCCCGGCCGAACGGCAGTTCAGTTTCAGCAACGTCGCAATTGAAGGCCCTGCCGGGCCACAGGGAGAGCCTGGTGCGAAAGGTGATCCCGGCCCACCAGGACCTCCGGGTCTCCAGGGGCCGCAAGGCCCTGGCGGCCCGCAGGGTGAACCCGGGGAACCTGGGCCGGCTGGTCCACAGGGTCCCACCGGCCCGCAAGGCGAGCAAGGGGAAACTGGCCCCGCCGGTGCTCAGGGACTCCCCGGCGGACCGGGAGAAAAAGGCCCACCAGGCGACAAGGGTGAACAAGGCGCCCCCGGCCCGGATGGCGCCTCAGGAGAGAAGGGACCGCCGGGAGATCCCGGGCCGGACGGAGCACCTGGTGAAAAAGGTGCCCCCGGCGATCCCGGCCCGGACGGAGCGCCTGGTGAGCAAGGTGCTCCGGGCGACAAGGGTGAACAGGGCGCCCCCGGCCCGGATGGTGCCCCAGGTCCGCAAGGTTCCAAGGGAGAACAGGGTGAAAAAGGAGAAACCGGCGATAAAGGCCCTCCAGGAGACAAAGGTGAAACAGGGGAACCGGGCCTTGCCGGAGTAGACGGTTTACCAGGGGAGAAAGGCGAAACTGGCGACAAGGGCGAGCAAGGCGAAAAAGGTGAGCAAGGAGACAAGGGCGAGCAGGGCGATAAAGGCGAACAGGGAGAAAAAGGTGAGCAAGGAGACAAAGGCGAGCAGGGCGATAAAGGCGAACAGGGAGAACCAGGACCTCCCGGACCTCCAGGTAGCGGTGGATCAGGCGGGTTTCCGGAAACCTATCTGGTCAGCACCGAAAATCTGGCTGGCACCCTGATCGCGAGCAGTTCATATTACCTTGTTGCTTCCTGCAATCCTGGCGACATTCCCATCTCGGGTGGGCATGAACTCCCGCTTGGACGTGACTTCGACGTCAAGGCCTCCCATCCATTACTCGAATCAGACCTCTGGTTCACCGAACCAACCGAATCACTGACTGGCTGGCTGGTGATCATCCGTAAGCGTTCCGGGGCGGACGACATGTTCAAGGCATGGGTGCTCTGCGCAGTGATGTCAGCAGATGAAGAGGAAATCGAAGAATAAAACCACCCCGCCAGGGAGCAAGGGAAACGGGGCCGCGGAAGATTCCCGCGGCCCCGTTTGTCGTTACGATTGAAGTACCTTAAGCCTCGGCCAGGCGGCGGAGAACCATCGGGAGAATACCGCCGTGGCGGTAGTAGTCCCACTCGACCGGGGTATCAATCCGCACCGTAACCTGGAAGCGGTTGATGGTGCCATCTGCCCGCTTCGCCTCGACGGTCAGGTCCTGGAGAGGCTTCAGGCCATCAGCGATGCCCTTGATGGTGAACTCTTCGGTGCCATCCAGACCAAGCGATTCGCGACCTTCGCCATCCTTGAACTGCAGCGGCAGAACGCCCATCATCACCAGGTTGCTGCGGTGGATGCGCTCGTAGGACTCGGCAATAACCGCGCGGATACCCAGCAAGCGTGGTCCCTTGGCGGCCCAGTCGCGAGAGCTGCCGGAGCCATACTCCTTGCCGGCCAGCACCACCAGCGGGGTGTTGGTCTCCTGATACCGCCAGGATGCCTCGTAGATCGAAAGATCCTCACCGGTCGGGAAGTAGCGGGTCCAGCTACCTTCCTTGCCCGGAGTCAGTTCGTTCCGCAGGCGGATGTTGGCAAACGTGCCACGGATCATTACCTCATGGTTGCCACGACGTGCGCCGTAGGAGTTGAAGTCGAAGAGCGAGACATCGTTCAGGATCAGGTATTCCCCTGCCGGGCTCTTCGGTGCGATCGAACCGGCCGGCGAGATGTGGTCGGTCGTGATCGAATCGCCAAGCTTCAGCAGCACCCGGGCGTTCTCGATGTCAGTCGGGTCATCCGGCTCCAGCGTCATGCCGTCGAAGTACGGCGGCTCCTTGACGTAGGTCGATTCATCATCCCAGGCGTAGAGCTGACCTTCCGGGACTTCCAGCGAGCGCCAGGTTTCGTCGCCATCGAAGACGCGGCTGTAGTTGCGCGAGAAGACCTCGGCGGTCACGGCCGCACCGACAACATCGGCGATCTCTTCCTGGGTCGGCCAGATGTCGCGCAGGTAGACGTCGTTGCCATCCTTGTCCTTGCCAAGCGGATCGCTGGAAAGATCGATGTCGACCGTGCCGGCCAATGCATAGGCAACGACCAGCGGCGGAGACGCCAGGAAGCTGGCACGAACCTGCGGGTGAATGCGGCCCTCAAAGTTGCGATTACCACTCAACACCGAGGCAACAACCAGGTCATTCTCCTCGACCGCAGTGGCAACTTCCTGAACCAGCGGACCACTGTTACCAATACAGGTGGTGCAACCGAAGCCGACAATGTGGAAGCCCAGTTGCTCAAGATACGGCATCAGGCCGGCATTCTCGTAGTAGTCCTGCACAGCGCGAGAGCCCGGTGCAAGGCTGGTCTTGACGAACGGTTTGACCTCGAGCCCGCGCTCGACAGCCTTCTTCGCCAGCAGACCGGCAGCAAGCATGACCGACGGGTTGGAGGTGTTGGTGCAACTGGTGATTGCGGCGATAACGACCGAGCCATGACCCAGTTCGTTACCGTCATGCTGAGCCTCGGCAGGAATCAACCCGGCATCGTTCGGATCCTGCTTCATGCCGATAGCATCGTCTTCGCAGTCCGGCACACCGCCCGGAGTCTCTTCCTGGGCCGGCATCGGATCGCTGGCCGGGAAGGTCTGGGCAACCGCAGCAGTGTCAGCGACGACCTGCTTCTTGCGCTCGGACACGTAGGATGGCCGGCCGATCTGTTCACCGAAGGTGTCGAACAAGGCCTTGCTGACCTCTGAGAGCGAGTTGCGGTCCTGCGGGCGGCGCGGGCCGGCAACGCTCGGCTCAATGGTGCTGAGATCGAGTTCCAGCACTTCATCGTAGACCGGGTCTGGCGAATCATCGGTGCGGAACATGCCCTGTGCGCGAGCGTACTTCTCGACCAGTTCGATCTGCTCTTCCGAGCGACCGGTCAGGCGCATGTAACGCAGGGTTTCATCGTCAATCGGGAAGAGGCCAACCGTCGCGCCGTATTCCGGCGACATGTTGCCGATCGTGGCACGGTCTGCCACCGGCAGCTTGCTCAGGCCGGTGCCAAAGTATTCGACGAAGCGGCCAACAACACCGTGGGCACGGAGCATCTGGGTGATGGTCAACACCAGGTCGGTTGCCGTAGCACCTTCCGGAAGCTCACCGGTCAGACGCACACCAACCACCTGCGGCGAAAGCATGTAAATCGGCTGACCAAGCATGGCGCCCTCAGCCTCAATACCACCAACGCCCCATGCCAGCACACCAAGGCCGTTCACCATCGGAGTGTGGGAGTCCGTGCCGACGCAGGTATCCGGGAAGAACACCCGCTCGCCATTAATTTCACGGTTCTGGACAACGCTGGACAGGTACTCAAGGTTCACCTGGTGGCAAATACCGGTGCCCGGCGGCACGATGCTCATGCCGTCGAACGCCTGCTGTGCCCAGCGCAGCAGCGCATAGCGTTCGCGGTTGCGCTCATATTCGCGCTCAACGTTGTGTGCGAAAGCGAAGCGGGAAGCGAAGGCATCAATCTGGACCGAGTGGTCGATGACAAGATCGGCCGGCAGTAGCGGGTTGACCTTCGAGGGGTCACCACCCAACCGCTCCATGGCCGAGCGCATCGCGGCAAGGTCAACAACAGCCGGAACACCGGTGAAGTCCTGGAGCAACACGCGTGCCGGAAGGTACGGTAGTTCCCCTTCTGCATGGACACCCGGCTGCCAGCGGGCAAGCGCCTCAACATGGCCTGGTTCAAATCCGTCGTTACCACAGTTACGCAGAACATTTTCCAGCAGGATCTTGACCGTCATCGGCAACCTGCTGATGTCCCCGTAATCTGACAATGCATCCAGGCGATAGTAGATGCCGCGCCCACCCGAATATTCCAGTTCGGCTCTTGCTCCGAACTGATCGTTTGTGGAGCTCATTCGTCTGGTCCCCTCTCACGTGGTCTGGCAGATATGCGTGAGCGCCAGAGCGCTACGCCACTCCAGTTCTCTCTTTACTATCGTACCGCCACCGGGCCGGAGGGGGAATATCTGCGCGAGAATCTGCGCTAGTCCATCTGTCCGGTTCGCGACCAGAGATGAGAGCAGGCTTCTGCATAAAGTCGTTGCGCCTGCGGCAACACCTCATGCAGTTCCGGCGCATAGGTCAGGGCGCACTCGTCACAGACTGCCCCGCCATTCTCACGGAAAATGGCTGGCCCCTCTTCAAGATGGGTGTGGGTGCCACAAATCTGGCAGCGGACAAAGTCTATGACGTAATTGTACTTTATGACAAGCGGAAAACGTTTTCGGTCGACCATGGCTTCATCTCCTCAGACAGCCTATCCTCTGTCTATCCCGGGATCTCGCCGAGCCGTGCTTCAAGCTCAGCGTTGGACGGTTCCACCAGGACAGACCCATCAGGGAAGATGATTGTCGGGACACTACGGTTTCCGTTATTGACCTGTTCGACAATCCGGGTAGCTTCCGCGTTGCCGGTGATGTCTATCCACGTATAGGCAACATTCCGGGAATCCAGCAGGCGTCGAGCGCGGAAACAATCACCGCACCAGCCAGTGCCATATACGGTGATCTGCTGTTGTGTCATGTTGGCCCTTTCCCTCAATCACCTGCCCTGTCATTGAATCAAGCGTACATCACTTTGACATGATGGCAGGTGCTGTTGAGGGAATTGCGCGTTCAATTCGTCGAATTGCTGCATTAAAGTAGAGGATCACCGGGAGGACGAGGTTAATCACCGCCATGAACACCAGCGTTGAGTGCACCCCGACTGCATCCAGCAGGAACCCGTAGGCAATCAACCCGACCGGCATCGATGCCATGGCAATCGCGGCAGATGCGCTGAATACCCGTCCACGGAACTTCTGGGGAACACGCTCATGCATCACCGTCTGGCAAACCGGATTCACGGGCTCCAGCAGCACGCCGCTCAGGAACATGAGCACAGCCAACATCCAGGTTCCCGGCTGCAATACCAGTAACCAGAAGATCACCGCCCGGGAAGCAAACCCACCGACGATCAACAGACGTCGGGGGAGTTCGTATCCGCGCCAGGCGTACAAGAGGTTCCCTACGATCGAGCCAAGCGCAAGCCCTGCCAACGCAAACCCCAACCCCAGCGCGCTCCCCAGAACTTCACGCCCGTAGACCGGCAGGATGACGCTGTAGAGCGGTTCGGCAATCAGACCGCCAATGGACAGCATGGAGATGACCCAAAGAATGGTGCGCTCATCCCGGATGAACCGGAAACCGGCCAAAACATCCTGGAGATAACTTCCGGTTTCACCTGCTTCGTCGTGTTCCTGTGTTTCAAGCGACCGGGGAACACCTGCCAGGATCAGGAGTGCAGAGCCGGCAAAGGCCAACGTGGTGACAAACAGTACGTTGCTGGCGCCAATCAGGGCGATCAGGATGCCGGCAACCGGCGGGCCAAGCAAGAGGGCCAGGCGGTTCACAATCTGGTAGGTGGCGTTGGCGCGTTCCAGACGCATCCCGGCCAGTTCGGCAATTTCTGGAAAGATGCTCCGGCGTGCGGTCACTCCCGGCATGTCCAGCAACGCCCCGAGCAACACCAGCACCAGCAACAGCCAGAACGAAATGCCGACCGTCAGATGGATGAGAGGGATCGCCAGCAGGGTCAGGCCACTGGCGATATCCGAGATGAAACTGGTCTTGCGGAAGCCGAGACGATCGACGATCGCGCCACCAAACATGCCGGTCAGCACCACCGCGACGCCACCTGTTGCAGCGGTCAGGCCGGTTCGGGCTGCACTACCGGTCGTTTCGAGAACAAACCAGGGAATCGCCAAGGCTGTCAGCATATTGCCGAATGACGACAGTCCGTGTGCCGCCAGCACAGCTATCAACGGGAAACCGGCTTTTCGGGAGGAGATATTCATGACTAATACAGATCCACTTCACCGCGGGAACGAACCAGGTGGTCAAGGTAGTTGAATGCCAGGATGCCGATCACCGGAGAGACAATGGCAAACCCGACCAGGGGCAGCACCGAGGAAGCCAACGAACCAAGCGGGGCGTGGTCAATCGTCGCGGCGGAGATCGCCTCCATGCCGTAACCAACCGGCAATGCCCGGGCGATCCAGCGCAGGCCGTCAGGCAACTGCGACACCGGAAAGTAGACGCCACCCAGCAGAATCAGGATTGGACTCACCAGGTTCGACAGGGCATTGGCGCGCTTGATGATGAGTCCGATGCCACTTAATACCAAAGCGAGACCAGACAACGAGAGCAGGTACAGCGGCAACACGATAGCCAGCGTCAGGACATTCGGGTCAAAGGTGACGTCGAACAGGATGTACCCTGCCGCAAGCATGATGATGATCCGGATCAGGGTCTCACCGATCGCGGCTGCGGTGTACCCGGCCATCCAGGCGTAGCGTGAGCAGGGAGCCAGGAAGAGTGACGGCAACGTACCCCGCAACCGTTCGTGATCCAGCACTTCACCTACCCAGTAGACAGCCCGGAAGAGGAGAGAATTCGCAGCCAGGGCGACAATCACGTACGGGATGTACTCCCGGTTGCCGGCAGCATAGATCAGCGCAGCAATCGAAAGGTCGAAGACCGGGCGGATCATCCAGTCCAGGGCATAACTACGACCATAGAGATAGAACCGCTCCCGGAACATGACCTGCCATGCAGCCCAGGCGGCCCGTAACTCACTCGAGATCGAACTTGCCGCTGCGCTTTGCAACATCTTCCACTCTCCAAAGCAACACTGTGCCAATCACCAGGGCGATCACCGACGAGAGCGCCAGGCGAGCCAGCGGCCCGGCGATATCGGACATACCTGCCCCGGCGAGTAATGACATGCGGAGCGCATCCATGCCGGCGCTGATCGGAAACAGACGGGCAAACCAGGCGAGCCATCCGGGGAGTTCAGAGACCGGCACCACCATGCCGCTCAACAGCATGATCGGTGACTGCAGAAAGTTGGCCCACAGGTTCGCCCGGCGAGTCAGGACAAAACCGCCGGCCAGCAAATGTCCAAGCGCCAACGCCCCGAACACCAGGGCGAACAGTGACAGCAGCACGGCCAGTGGGCTGGCGATGTCGAACCGGGCTCCGGATATCACCGCCAGGAGCGTCACAATCAGTGAGGACGGCAGGATGAACAGGCCGAGTGCCGAAAGGCTGTAACCAAGAACCACTCCTGACCTGCTGGAAGGGGTCAGAAACAGCGAGTTGATCGTCCCCTCACCGCGCTCAAACTCCACGGCGTAACCACCAGACCAGATGATCGCCAGCCAGAGGACGATCCCGATGGAGCCGACCAGGAGGAACCCCTCGACGTCGTAACCGTTTGCCGTCTCCACTCCGGAGGCCCGATAGGTCAGAAGCATCGTTATAAAGAAGATCACCGGAGAGAGTGGCCAGCGAACGACCTCGATCAGATAGGCGCAGGTTCTGCGGGTGTGGGCGATAGTGGTTGCAATCGTCACCGGAATGAACCCGGCCGACCCGGTGAACGCATTCACTCGCCGCCTCCGTTCGTCAGCGCGAGGAAAGCGTCTTCCAGGGTCGGGTCGGCGGCCTGGATCGACGAGACACGAATGCCACGTTCAATCAACGACCCAACAACGTCGTTCAGGACGGCCGCCTCCTTGTCGCAACTGATATTGAAGGTCGTCTCGCCCAGGCCGGTCGGTACCGTCTCGACTGCACGAACCGACGGCAGGCAGCGCAGGGCACCGGCAACAACACCGTTGTGGTTGCCGTGGACGCGGACAACGAGGCGCTGCTCACCGCCGACCCGGCGTTTGATCCCGTCGGGGGTGTCTTCGACGAGGATCCGTCCATGATCGATGATGGCTATCCGGGAGCAAAGTTCATCGGCTTCGTGAAGATAATGCGTGGTAAGCAAGACGGTGTGTTGTGGCACGAGCCGGGCGATGATCTGACGAACGGCAACAGCCGCCGCCGGATCCAGCCCAATGGAAGGTTCGTCCAGGAAGACCACAGGTGGATTGTGCAGTAGCGCCTTTGCCAGATGCACCCGTTGCTTCATCCCGCGGGAGAAGCCCTCCACCCGATGGTCGGCCCGGTGCCCAAGTTCAACGAGCTTGAGCATCTCCTCAACCCGCCCGGGAATTTCGCGTCGATTCATACCGTAGAGATGGCCGAAATAGGTGAGATTGTCCCGGGCGGTCAGCTTGCCGTACAGTCCCCGGTCGCCGCCGAGCACCACGCCAAGCCGCTTGCGAACCTCACGCGCTTCGTGTGCCACGTCATATCCTGCAACCAGTGCCCTTCCGGATGTGGGAACCAGAAGCGTCGAGAGCATCTTGATCGTCGTGGTCTTTCCGGCGCCGTTTGGCCCCAGGAGTCCGTAGATGATGCCGGGCTCGACGTTGAGACTGACATCTTCCACAGCAGTGACGATCTCGCCTTTCCGGAACAGCTTCCGGTTCGCCTCGAATGTGCGGTGCAGGTTAATGGCCTGAATTGCTGGCGCGGGTTGCTGGCTCACCGTTACAGCCTTCCCTGACTCAAATGTGAACTAGCGGTCGGTAACAGCCGGGCGGTAGACCGGCGCCACCAGCGACTTGAACCATCCGGAGACCCGGGAAACAACCGACCGGCTTGCGCCTCCGTTGCCGACCGAAACGAACCGCCGGGAGCGGCTGGCCGATTCCTGGAGCGATGCACGGTGGTCGATGGCCAGATGTTCGATTACGAGAGACTGCATAGTCATTGTGTTCCCCTTCTTCGCAGATGTCGCCAGATCCATCCTGAATCTGATCATTTCGAGACCGTCTTTGTCTCGTTAGCGAGATATTATTCCTAATCGTTCTGATTGTCAAGTGTTTTTTGGAAATTGATTCCAAAATTCTGAAAATTGGCAATGTTCCACCCAGAATCAGTCAATGGTTCAGCACATTCGGTGCTTTATGTCGCCTCAATACCCGGCGACAAGGTGGCACTCCCTGCCTTCTGACAAGCAGAGCCGTTCGGCGGGGATTGGTACAATCCGGGTTGGGGGAGACTTGGGGATCTTGTAAGCGAGGTACCAGTGCGACAATCAGAGAGATTTCTTGCGGCCTGCCGTTGTGAACCGGTAGACCGTACTCCGGTCTGGTTTATGCGCCAGGCGGGGCGGTATCAGGCTGGATATCGAGCGATACGCGAAAACCACCGCATCCTCGACATCATCGACAGCGCCGAATTATCTGCCCGGGTCACCATGCTGCCGATCGAGCAAATGCCGGTCGACGCAGCCATCATCTTTGCCGACATCCTGCCACCGCTTGTTCCAATGGGTCTGAACCTGGAATATGCGGCCGGCGAAGGACCAATCATCCACAACCCGATCCGGACCAGCAGTGATATAGAAGCGCTGACTTCCTTTGACCCGGCAGTTACCCTGAAGCCGACGCTCGATGCAATCAGCATGGTGCGCGATCAGCTTGCCGGTGAAGTTGCCTTGATTGGTTTTGCCGGCGGACTCTTCACGATGGCTTCCTATGCTATCGAAGGCGGCGCCTCGCGCAACTACCAGACCACCAAGACATTGATGTACACCGACGAGCCGGCCTGGCAACTCCTGATGGACAAGCTGGCCAGCATGACAACTGACTACCTGCGCGCACAGATCGAGGCAGGTGCCCAGTGTGTCCAGGTGTTCGATTCCTGGGCTGGCGCACTGTCGCCGGCCGATTACCGCCGGTATGTGCTGCCGGCCACCCAACGCATCTTCGAGAATCTTGAGGACACCGGTGTCCCGACCATCATGTTCGGTACCAACACTGCCGGAATGCTGGATGTCATCGCCGAGGCAGGCTCTACTGTCGTCGGTGCTGACTGGCGCATCCGCCTGGATCGCGCATGGGAGATCATCGGACACGACCGGGCTATCCAGGGCAACCTGGATCCGATCACCTTCTTTGCACCGGAACACGAACTTCGCGCCCGGGTTCACGACATTCTTGAACAGGCAGGCGGACGCCCGGGACACATCTTCAATCTTGGCCATGGCATCCTGCCGGGGACGCCGGTCGAAGCTGTCCAGGCAGTGGTCGAGATGGTTCACAACTATGAGGTGAAGTAGACACACGCTAGAAAACCTGGAAGGCAAGGGCAGACCCATGCGCAAGATCGGCGTCATCCTCATGGCCTACGGTGGTCCCGAGTCGCTCGACGAGGTCAAACCGTTTCTGGCCGATATCCGGGGCGGCCGGCCAACATCTCAGGAACTGATCGACGAAATCACCGAGCGGTACCGCGTCATTGGTGGACGCTCCCCGATTCTGGACATTACCCGCGCCCAGGCTGCGAAGGTTGAAGCAGTCCTCAACCAGGACGCCAACGACGTCACGTTCAAGACCTACGTTGGCATGCGTCACTGGCACCCGTTTATTGAAGACGTTGTGCCGCAGATGATCGCCGATGGCGTCACCGAGATTGCGGCGATCGTGATGGCCCCGCATTACAGCCGGATGAGCGTTGGCGCCTACATGGGCAAACTCGACAAGGCTCTCGCGGCTGCAGGTGCAGACATTCCGGTCACCCAGGTCCGTAGCTGGAAAGACGAACCGGCATTCATTGATGCAGTAGCCCGCAAGGTCACCGAGGCCCTGGAGAAGCACTTCGCCGAAGATGAACGGGCCGATGTGCCGCTGGTCTTCACTGCCCACTCCCTCCCGGCACGCATCCTGGAATCCGGCGACCAGTACCCGCAGGAACTCGAAGCCTCGATGGAACTCGTCGCCGCCAGGCTCAAGCCAAGGAATTACCGTTTCGCATTCCAGAGCGCCGGATCCACGGCCGATCCCTGGCTTGGCCCGTCTGTTGAGGAGACCCTCGAAGTCCTCAAGGAAGAAGGGCACAAGAATCTGTTGTTGATCCCGTTCGGGTTCGTCTGTGACCACGTCGAGGTGCTCTTTGATGTGGATGTCGAACACAAGGAACAGGCGGCGGAACTCGGCATCCGGCTGGAACGCCCCGAGATGCTGAACGACGACGACGGCCTCGTCGAGGCAGTTGCCAGCGCTGTCCGGGCATCCCTTGCGGAGTCGGCAGTCCGTCATGGCTGAGCAACGACCGCACATTCTGGTCGCCGGAGGTGGCATTTCCGGCCTGTCGGCTGCGCTTGAACTGCAGGACCAGGGGGCGGCGGTCACACTGGTTGAAGCCGGCAGCCGGTTCGGTGGTCCGCTCCACACCGAGATCATCGACGGCTGCCAGGTGGATACCGGACCAGACTCGTTCCTTTCCAGCAAACCGGATGGCATCAAACTGATCGAACGTCTTGGCCTTCAGGACCGGGTAATCAACACCCGGCCGGATGGCGGGGGTACCTTCATCCTTCGCAAGGGCCGTCTTGTGCCATTGCCGGAAGGCATTACGCTCCTGGTCCCGACCCAGTTCAAGGCGGTGGCCACCACGCCCCTGCTCACACCACTTGGCAAACTTCGCCTGCTGATGGATTACGTCATTCCGGCGAAAAAGTCGGGCGGGGATGAATCAGTCGGCGATTTCGTCAAGCGTCGAATGGGCCGACAGGCATTCGAGCAACTGGCAGAGCCCCTGCTCTCCGGCATCTACGCCGGCGATGCATCGAAACTCAGCGTGCAATCCACGTTTCCACGGTTGATGGATGTCGAACGCCAGTATGGCGGCATCATCAAGGGTGCGATTGCCCAGCGCAAGGCGGCAAGACAGCGCACCGGTTCGCCGGCACCACGATACTCACCATTCGTCAGCCTTCAAGGTGGTCTGGGCGAATTGATCGACCGGCTACTGGTTGAACTTGAACCGAGCGATATCCGTCGTGAAACTGCCCTGTCTGCCATCGAACCGGAGAACAACGGCTACCGGGTTACGCTCTCTGATGGCAGCAACCTGTTTGTCGACGGAGTGATTCTGGCGACACCGGCACCGGCAACGGCCAATCTGGTGGAACCGCTGATTCCCGACCTGGCGATAACCTTGCGGGAGATCCCCTACGTCTCATCGGCCACCGTTTCAATGGCGTTCCGGCAGGCGGAAATCGAGGGCAGGCAAGGCGGCCGTGGATTCGTGATCCCGCGGGTTGAGGGACGCAAACTGACTGCTGTCACCTGGTCGTCGAACAAGTTTGCCGGGCGGGTTCCGGAAGGTATTGCCCTGTTGCGCGGCTTTGTCGGCCGTGCCGGGCAGGAAGAAACTGCTTTCTTGCCGGAAGATGAACTCATCGACCTTGTCCGGAGTGAACTTGCCAGGATCACCGGCATTACGGCCGAGCCGATCATGGCGAAATCATTCCGCTGGCACAACGCACTTCCACAATACAACATCGGCCACAAGGACCGTCTGGAGCGGATCGAGCGAGTGCTCACCGACCACCCGCGCCTGGCCGTTACCGGCTCAGCCTACCGGGGCGTTGGCATTCCCGATTGCATCGGCAACGCCCGGCGGGAAGCGGCAGCACTGCTCGATCGGATCAACAGCTAGACGAACCCTGAACCTAGCGGACTGTTTCCCGGAACCGGCGGATCATGTCGATGTGACCTTCCGGCGATAGCCCCATGCCCATGGTGTTGATCGAGAGATAGGCGGCACCGAGGTTGCGCCAGGTATCGACTGTCGCCTGCCAATCGTCCGGATTGGTGCCGGCGAGCGAGTAGCGCCCTTCCATCTTGATCGTCGATGGGTCGCGACCGACCGACTCGGCGCCGGCGTTCACCCAACTGATGAACTCATCCAGCCCCGGGCCCGGAGGCAACTGCGGGAACCAGCCATCGGCAATCCGGCCAGCTCGCTCGAGAGCCGGTTTCGAACGCCCGCCAATCCAGATCGGAATCGGTTGCTGCACCGGCATCGGGTTGAGACCGGCTTCCGGGATTGTGTGGTACTTGCCCTGATAATTCACCGATTCCTCGGTGAAGAGCTTCCGCAACACCTCGATTTGTTCCTCGAACCGCCGGCCACGGTTGCGAAAGTTCTCGTTCAGCGCGGTGTATTCCACATCGTTCCAGCCAATGCCGACACCCAGGCGCAATCTCCCGTTGCTCAAGACATCGATTTCGGCGGCCTGCTTGGCAACCAGTGCTGTCTGTCGCTGCGGCAGGATGATCACGCCGGAAACCAATTCGATCTTTGAAGTGATCGCTGCGAGGTAGCCGAAGAGAACAAAGACTTCATGGAACGGGTTCCCTATATGATAGGAACCGGTCCAACCCGGGCGGTTGGTGAGGTCTGCTCCAAGCACATGGTCGTAAACCAGCACGTGGCTGTAATCCAGTTCCTCGGCTGCCTGGGCATACGCCTTCACTGCGCCGGGGTCCGCCGGCCACTCGATCTGCGGGAAAATCACACCGATCTTCACAATACTCCCCTGTCCTGAATATCTGCGTTGTTCTCTCGACTATACTGCCTGCACAGCATGCATCCTCATCGACTCAAACGTCATCGGGGCGCAGGATATTCTCGTTGCTCCGGGTTTCGAACGAAAGGTTTACTCAGTGTCTGACCTGCGAATCGGCATCTTTACCGGCCAGAACCGTCCGTGGGCAACCATCCTGGAGCAATGGGAAGCGATCGAGGTACTCGGGTTCGACTGCGCCGGCATGGTCGACCACTTCATGCCAACGGCCGGCGACGAAGACGGGGATTTTCACGAGGGCTGGACACTGATTTCGGCGCTGGCAAGCAGGATTCCCCGGGTGCGACTGGCAATCCTGGTCAGCGGCAACACCTATCGAAACCCGGTGCTGCTCGCAAAGCAGGCAACCACGCTCGACCATATCTCCGGCGGCCGGGTTGATCTGGGTATTGGAGCCGGTTGGTATGTCCGCGAGCATCAAGCCTATGGGTGGGACCTGCCTCGCGCCGGTGTCCGGGTGGACATGCTGAGGGAGTCAGTCCAGATTATCCGTTCGCTGGTCACCCGGCATCGGACAACCTTCAACGGCAAGTACTACCAACTCGACGATGCCCCGTTCCAGCCAAAGCCGGTACAGGAACATCTGCCGATCATGATTGGCGCCCAGCAGCCCCGCATGCTGCGGGTCGTTGCCGAGTTTGCCGATATCTGGAACGTGAACCACAACCCGGAGAAAATGGCGGAGTTCGGCAAAGTCCTTGACCAGCACTGCGAAGATATCGGCCGTGACCCGGCATCAATCCGCCGGTCAGGTTTTGCCTTCGCCGGTGTCCTCGGGGGCGATCCGTTCGCCAGCGTCGATGTCTGGCGCAAACATGTGAGCGATTACATCGCCGCGGGCGCAAGCGAGATCTATTTCCGATTCCCGGACAACGACAACCGCGCCGTTCTTGATCAGGCAGCGGCACGTATTCCCGATATCAAGGCCGAATACGTGGCTTCACATTCCTGAATTGCTACGCGGGACGATCAGCGATAGGCCAGCACACCAAATGCTTCGGGTTTGCGTTCGACCCGCTGGAACCCTGCTGCCTGTAACCGGCGGATAACACCGGTGGTGATTCTGCCTGCGGCCCGGCTGGTGGGATCACCTATGTAATGGAAGACGCGCCCCCTCCGGGCGGTCACCCGGTAGAGCTTGCGATAGAAGGCCTCCCCATACAGGTGTCCGGCGATATTCATGGTCGGTGGATCATGGATGATGATGTCGAAACTGCCGTCATCGAACGTATCGATCACGTCATCAATGTCTCCAACAACCTGGGAAATACGGGGATTATCGAACAGCCCGGATGACCACGGATTCAGGCGGCAGATGGCGATTGCAGCAGGGTCGACCTCAACCGTCACCACTTCCCGGGCATACTTCGCCGCCTCAATCGCCGTGTATCCCAGTCCGGTGGCAGTATCCAGCACCCGGCCACGTACCTGACCACAGGCCCGGATCTTGGCGAGGGTGTCTGCCATCGGGTCTGTTCCCTTGATCCTGTGCATCGGGAATCCGGAAACAATCACTGTCGGCGCACCAGCGGTAGCCAGCAGACTGCGGGACCAGTTCGTTGTCCGGGAAAACACCTGGACCTGCTGAATCCCGTCCTGATCGACCAGAAAACACCGCCCATCGGCGTCTCGAATCTCGGCAGCATCCCGCCAGGAAAGCAACTCGCCATCGGGAAAGCGGATTCCTTCATCCGTTATCAAGGCAGTCACCGACGTCAGGCCGAGGTCCGGGGACATCTCGACACTATCCGGGCGGTCAGCCTGAAGTTCGGCCAGGTTTTCCAGTTGATACGAAGAAAGAACGATCATCGGCTATCCATCTCATCACCGGTCTTCATCACCCATCCAGACAAGCGTACACGGGACGTTGGTACGCTGGCATTTGGTAGTTGTCTTCACGCACAATCTTTTCAGCAGGAAAAGAGGTACCGTGGACTCCCGAACCATGCCGGCATATAACCCTGAGCAACTTCAGGCTATCAAGCATCGCGGGTCTCCATTGCGAATCCTTGCAGGAGCAGGAACCGGCAAGACCGCCACACTGGCGGGCAGGTTTGTTTCCTACGTCGATAGCAATGAGGCCGCTGTCAACCAGATTCTCGCACTGACCTTCACTCGCAAAGCCGCCCGCGAGATGAAGGAACGGATTATCGATCAACTCAACCGCAGTTACACCGAGTTCTGGGTCGAGACGTTTCACTCATTCTGTATGCGGGTACTCAGACACGAGCGTGCTCTCCTCGGCCAGGGGCCACCGATCATTCTGCAGGAACACCCACGAACGGTGTTCCTGCGTGAGGCGATTGAAGGACATTCGTTTCCGTCGTACGGTGTTCAACAACGGGAACTGATCCAGCAGGCGTTGCGCTTCATCGACCGCGCCAAGGATGAACTGAAGTTCCCCAACGATGCCGTTGCCCTTGCCGAGCAACGCGGCAATCAGCAATTGATGGACCTCGCCAGGGCGTACAGTCTGTATCAGGTGAAGCTTCGTAACACCCATCGTCTCCATGACTGGGGCGAGTTGCAACTCCGGGTGATCGAACTTCTTCTGGACGATGAAATCCGAAACCGGTGGCGTGACCGGTTCAGGTTTGTACTGGTTGATGAATACCAGGACGTCAACCGTGCCCAATCCCGGATCATTGAATTGTTGACCGGCGACGGCAGCAACCTGACCGTGGTAGGGGATGTCGACCAGTCAATCTACGCCTTCCGTGGTGCAAGTCACCGGTTTCTGGCCGAGTTCGACCAGCAATTTCCCGGCACGAGAACTATCCACCTCACCAGCAACTTCCGCTCTCGCCAACCGATCCTCGACGCGGGAAATGCCCTGATCAAACTCAATGAAGAAGTCCTCGAACGCCGGCCTCTGGTTGCTGTCTCCCGGCAGGAGGCAGAACTTCCAACGGTGATCGAAGTCCAGACAGAGCAGGAAGAAGCCGATGCGATTGCCCGGCAGGTGGCTCGCCTGCATTTCATAGATGGCGTCCCGCTTGGCGATATTGCCATTCTCCTGCGAAGTGTCCATGTCGCCGCCGGTCCTATCGACCGGGCATTGGCAGACTACGGCATCCGCTCAACCCTGACCCAGGACACGACCAATCGGGGCGATGCCGTTGCCGATGTGCTGGCAGTGCTGCGATTGATCGACGACCCGGCCGATTCCGGCATCGTCCGGATCATCACAGCCCAGGGCATTGATCCACTTCAGATTCTTGCCGGCGAGATTGCGCCGGTTGAAGAAGAGACCGGACTGGTTGAACGTCTGGCGGCGATTGATCCGGATTCAGCCCGGTTGGTACGGAAAGCACTGGCAGACATTGCCGCGCTTGCACCGCTCCCGTTGCCGGAGCAGGTTTATCAGGCGGCCCACATCTGCCAGCGCCTGCCACTCAAGGAATCGATCAGCCGGGACGATTACCGGTACGTCCAGGAACTTTCGGCAATGATCGAGCGCGCCACGCAGATTGCCGAATCCGACGGGGACCGGACAACCTTTATTGCAGAACTTGAAGAGCAGACACCTCTGCCGGATGATGCGCTGCCAAGCGAATCAGCAGTCCAGATCCTGACCATGCACTCGGCAAAAGGCTTGGAGTTCCGCCATGTGTTTGTCGCAGGAATGGCGCAGGGCCGGTTCCCGTTGCAGCGCCGTCTCGACCACAGCATCGACCTCAGCCAGCCGGATAGCATCTGGATCGACGATCCCGACCTCCAACCGGACGACGTGACATTGAAACTGCGGTTCCTCGAGGAAGAACGCCGCCTCGGGTATGTCGCCCTGACCCGGGCAATCGAGCGCCTCTACCTGTCATGGGCGCACCGGTACGACGACATCAGCACTGGCCCACCGGTTTTCCTGAATGACATCAAGCTGAGCGGATCGGAATTACTCAACAAGGTTGTCGTCGCCACCGAAGACGAAAGCATCCTCAACGCCAGGGATCTTGCCCACCAGCACCGTCAGCGTATTGATGCCGCTCTGGAGCAACATGGTCTCAGTGGTGACGCGATTGCCGACCTGATGCTGGGTCAACTGGCACTGACCGAACTGCCGGGGGTAAGCCCGTGGCGACCGCACGCCGAACCCTTTCCCTATGACGGCAGTGAATCGCTCCGGCTGTCCTATACGGCGCTCACCGCTTACGAGGATTGTCCCCGGCAGTATTACTACCGTTATGTCCTGCATCTGCCCGACGATCGCTTCTCGGCCTATGCGCGGCGGGGCACGATTGTCCATGACACCATTCGCTGGATCAACCAGCAACGCAAGCAGGGCCACTTCCCCACCTGGGGCGAGGTGCACATGAAACTGGACGCCGATTGGGACGCAACCGGGTTTGAATCCGTCGCCCAGGAGTTGCAGGTTCGGAGCTATTGCGAGCATGTACTTGCACGCTATCACGCATGGGAATCCAAACGAAACGTCGAAGTGGTTGACGCCGAACTGGCGTTCGACCTGCCGTTTGGCAACCACCAGATGGTCGGCCAGATTGACTGTGTTGTCCGGCATCCGGACGGCACCTACGAAATCATCGACTTCAAGAGTGGGAAACCGGCCGGCACCATTGCCCAACGCCAGCGTCAACTCGGCATCTATACGCTCGCATATCGTGATCTGAACCCGGTGGCCGGGCCCAGGGCGAGCCTTTGTTTCCTCGGGAGTCTCGACGACCGCGATGGGCAGTACGCTCAGGACTTCATGGCAGAGAAGCAATACATCTCGGCCGAACTCGACGAGGACAAACTGGACGCACTTCGGGAATACGTTGCCGAAACTGCCAGCAAGATTCTCCGCAACGAGTTCCCGGTAACCAACTCGAGCTATTCCTGCACCCGGTGTGCATACCGTCATCTCTGCCAGGGGGCAAATGATGGAAACTGAACGCCAGTGGACGCCTGAACAGCACGCGGCCATCCACCATCAATATGGTCCGTTGCGAGTGATCGCCGGTGCAGGGTCCGGCAAGACCGCGACGATGACCGAGCACATTGCCGAACTCATTCGATCGGGAATTGCCCGGCCCGACCAGATTGTCGCGCTCACTTTCACCAATGCTGCTGCCGGTGAATTGACTACCCGTCTACAAGCTACCCTGAAGGACAGCCGGATAGATGTCTGGAGTGGCACCTATCATTCATTCGGCGGACAGATCGTCTCCGATGGTGCTGCCGGGCTGGGGCTACCGGTAAAGCCACGTCTTCTCTCCGAAGTGGAAGTCTGGCTGGCAATCCGCAAACTGCTCCGCGACGGTGTCGAGATTGAGCAACTCGACATGATCAACTTCACCGGCACCATTAACCTTCTGGTGGAATTCATCAGCCGGTGCAAGGATGAACTCGTCTCAATCGAGATGCTGGATGACTATATCGCCAGCATCCCGGAAGAAGATGCAATCCACGCCGCCGAAATGCGCGATCGGCGACGCGTGTATGCAGCCTATTCCGACTGGTGCCGCGAGAACGGGGCAATCGACTTCGGCGATCAGATTCAGATGGCCATCCATGCACTCGATACCAACCCGCAGTTGCTGGCCACCTATCGCAATCGCTACCGGTTCTTTGTCGTGGACGAGTACCAGGACACCAATTACGCCCAGGCAGAACTGGTTAAACGACTTGCGGTTCCCGAGTATGACCTGCGAGTAGTTGGTGACCCCAACCAGTCCATTTACCGGTTTCGCGGGGCTGCAGTCGACAACATTCAACGTCTTTCCGAAGAAGTTCCCAATCTGGTAGATGTCTCCCTTTCGGTGAGCTTCCGCTCTCCGCAACCGGTGCTTGATATTGCCAACCGCATTGTCAGGAGCGAAGGCACCCCGGCTGCGCTCCGTGCGCATGAGCAGGCGAGCACGATGCGTCCGTTGCTCGCTGGCGGGGAACATTGGCACGACGAGGTTACCTGGATTGCCGAGACACTCGCTGTGCACCGGGCGAGAGGCGCCAAGACGATGGCAGTGTTGACGCGCAAGCGCAAACTGCTGCCGGCAATTGCCCGGGCCCTTGAAGAGCGGGGCATTCCGGCCCAGATTCTTGGCGGCGAAGGTATCTTCGACCTGCCGGCGGTGAAGGACACGGTCGCGACCATTCGCTTGCTCCACAATCCAGCCGACACGGCCAGCGCCGTCCGGGTGCTGACCAGTCCCCGGTGCGGACTGAATGACCGGACAGTCTATGCGCTTCG
This sequence comes from uncultured Thermomicrobiales bacterium, assembly GCA_964462545.1. GTDB lineage: Bacteria > Chloroflexota > Chloroflexia > Thermomicrobiales > CFX8 > CAYWXR01. The sequence continues at coordinate 183,287 of CAYWXR010000002.1, read as the reverse complement.
TGATTACCTGCGATCGACAAACTACCTGCGGTCGCTGAAACAGATCGTCGCCGATCCGCCGGCAGACATCGACCCGGGCGTGGTTGATGCAGCCGGCAGGTTCCTCAACGAACTTCGCGGACTGGTGCGGGCAGCACGTACCCAGCCAGTCGATGTCATGGTGCGCAAGATCATCGCCGGCATGCAGTGGGACCATCCCAAGGTCGAGTTGCAGGCGCTAGACCACCTGACCGGCATCGCCGTCCAGTTCACCCGCAATAGTGTGGATACATCGTTACATGCCTTTGTCGACTACCTTGAAGCCCTGGACCAGTTGGCCGGCAGTGATGCCCGGATCGATGCGGTGCAGGAAAGTGACGCCGTAGTCCTGATGACGATTCATGGCGCCAAGGGGCTGGAGTTTGACGTAGTTGTTCTTGCCGGGTTGAACAAGAACGACGCCGGCATGACTGGCTCACAGGTGGGTATTCTGCCGACAGATCTCCGCCACGATCGTGATATCTACCCACGGCGGGAAGACTTTGCCGACCGGTCCCAATACCTGGAAGCGGTGAAAGAAGTCGAAAAGCAACTCTCCGAAGAAGAGCAACGCCGCCTCTATTACGTAGCGGTGACCAGGGCAAAGAAACACCTCTATCTCACATGGTCGAAAAAGCATCCTTCCCGGAAGACTGCCCAGAAGGTGTTTCCGCTCCTGGACGAACTTGCGGGATTGGTGAACCAGGTAGAAATCCCTTCCTACCCTGCCCCGGTCGAGGACCCGCCTCTGGCTACGTTCTTCAACCGGATCGTCACGAAACTGGATCCGGCCGATGATTTCGCGCAATTCACCAGAGATTGGGAAGCCTACTGGCGTGACAAACCCGCCGAAGAAGAAGCCATGCTGGCTCTTGCCCACGGCCTATCCCGCTACCGGGAAGAACGCCCGCGCGTGATGCGCAAGGTAGAGCAGATTCGGAACTCGATCCTCGATTCCACGTTCTCACCGGCACCGCGCAACGTCTTCTCATACAGCCAGATCAGCACCTGGGAACAGTGCCCACGGCGCTATTTGCTCCAGTACATCGTTGGGGTGCCGGCAAACCCGGCACACGCCTGGCGGACACGGCTTGGGACAGCGTTTCATGACGCCTTGCACGCCCAGCACATTGCACGGAACCAGGGTCTGGAATGTGATTTCCGGACGTTGTTGCAGGAGGCAATGGCCATATCCGGAGGTGAGTTTGATTCCGAGCCCGCCAGCCTGGCAGTGAGCGGATTCCTGAACAGTCCGGACGCAAAGGCAACCCCGCTCCTTACCGAGCAGGAGTTCTTCCTCCGCCTGCGCCCCGGCCCCGGAGCACCGGTAATTCACGGGTTCATCGACCGTATTCAGCGGACGCCGGATGGAGAAATCGAGATTGTTGATTACAAGACCAACCGGCAGAACAAAACCCGCGAAGAGGTGCTCTACGACCTGCAATTGCCAATTTACGTGATGGCTTGCCGCGAGGCACTCAATATTGAACCACGCTACGCGACGATGGCATTCGTGCGCCACAGCAACTGGGTCCGGATTGACGTCAACGACTTTGACATGGCGTCAGTCCGCCAGCGAATCGAATCCGCTATTGCCGGCATCTCCTCCGGCCACTTCCCCTGCACCTGTGGCGGCAGGCGTTGTGATGTTTGAACGAACCGGAGTCTGAAATGGCCAGAATGTTTCCGGAGCGATTGCCGGATACTGTCAGCAGCGACGCAGAGTACCGCCTCTTCGATACGCTCAAACATGGACTGGACAATGACTACACTGTGTATGCCGGGGTCCGCTGGCTTCGCAAGACCAGGTACGGCGCGGTAAACGGTGAGGCGGACTTCATCATCACCCATCCTGAACGTGGATTGCTGGTGCTGGAGGTCAAGGGTGGCGGGATATCGGTCGATGGTGTGACCGGCACCTGGTACAGCCGGGATCGGTACGGCGATCGCCACGTCATCAAAAACCCGGTCGAGCAGGCACAGAACAACTTCTACGATGTCTGTAACGTCATCGCTGATGCTCCTGGCGGCAGCGATCTGCGAAACAATGGCGGCCACGCAGTGGTCTTTCCCGATTCGCGCATGGAGGGTTGGCTCGGCGCCGACCTTCCACGGGAGATCCTGATCGACGCAATCGACCTCGACAATGTCCAGACAGCAATCGACCGGGCATTCTCCTACTGGTCGACCACCAGATCCGCATCGTTCAATCCCGCAGCGTTGAAGACGTTGCAGACGATCTTTGCGCGTTCGTGGGATCTGCCGATCTCGCTCGCAGCGACTATTCGTCAGGAAGGAGAGCTGTTCCGGCGTCTCACCGAACAGCAGTTCGGGCTGCTGGATTTTCTCTCGATGCACAACCAGGCGCTCATCGCCGGATGTGCCGGATCAGGCAAGACAATGCTCGCAGCCGAAAAGGCCCGACGCCTTGCCGGGCAGGGCTTCAACACATTGCTCACCTGCTACAACAAGAATCTCGCGAACTGGCTGCGCAAGTCGCTCGCGCCAACGCCGCCAACACTCCGCATCCAGCATTTCCATGAGCTTGCCCATGAACACGCCACCAAGGCGGGGCTCGACATGAACAAGCCACAGGATGTCTCTGATGACACCTGGTTCCGCGAGATTCTGCCCGAGAAACTGCTGGACGCCACGGCCATCCTGACTGAACGCTTTGACGCAATCATCGTCGACGAGGGTCAGGACTTTAGCGACGAGTGGTGGGTTCCACTCCAGGCGCTACTGACTGATCCGGACAAGGGTATCTGGTACATCTTCTACGACGATGAACAACGTCTCTACACCGAACAGGTCCACATGCCGTTCGAGGCGACACCCTACCGGCTAACAAACAACCTGCGCACCACCTGCAGGATTCATGATCGGATCAGCCAGTTCTATGACATGCCGGTGTCCTGCCTGGGGCCGGAAGGACGACCGGTTACTGTCGCTGCAACCAAAGATCCCGAACAGGAACTCCGCAACAGGCTGCACAACCTGATCAATGTCGAAAAATTGCCGTCTTCCAGCGTGGTTATCCTGACGCCGGCAAGCCGGCAGCGCAGCAGCATGCATGAAGGCAAACGACTCGGAAACCTGACTCTGACCTGGTCCGATAACCCGGGGCGACAGGAAGTGCGCGTCTCGACCATCCATGGGTTCAAGGGTCTTGAAAGTCCGGTAGTGATTGTCACCGAAATGGATGCTGCCAACCCGTCGCAACCGGAAGATCGCCTGAAACTGGTTGGATGGTCCCGTGCCCGCAACGAACTGATCATTATCGAACATGTCTGACCTCACCCGGTTCTCGAGACAGTAGCCGTGCTACCATGCCGCTCATACAACCATGAAACGGATGGGAGAGAGCGGATGAAACTGGGCATTACCGGTGGTGTGGCTCCCGGAGGAGACTGGCAGCAGGCGCTACGCACCGTGCGCCTGGCCGATGAACTGGGCTACGATTCCTGCTGGCTTGGCGAGACCTGGGCACATGAACTCTTCGCTTCACTCAGCCAGATGGCAGGAGTAACCGAGCGAATCAAACTCGGCGCCGGCATCGCAAATGTCTTCTCCCGCTCGGCAGCGACCATCGCCATGGGTGCGGCAACCATCGATGAACAATCCGGTGGTCGCTTTATCCTCGGCCTCGGTTCATCCGGCCCAATCGTGGTCGAACGTCTGCACGGTGTTCCCTTCGAGAAGCCGCTGACCCGTATCAAGGAATACGTCGAGATCATTACAACCCTGATCGCCGGCGAAAAACTGCATCATCGCGGCGAGATCTTCACGCTGGACCAGGGATTCGGTCTACGAATGAACCCGATCCGCCCGCACATTCCGATCTATATCGCATCACTGACACCCCGCAGCCTCAAACAGTCCGGCGAAATTGCCGATGGCGTCCTACCGATCTACTGGCCGGGAGCGAAATTTGCCGAAATGCGGGCGACGCTGGATGAAGCATCAATCGCTGCCGGCCGGGAATCTGGTTCAACCCGGATCGCGCCATACATCACAACCGTGCTGGTCGAGGATGAGTCGGAACGGGCAACAATGCGCCGCCGGGCACGCGGGCCAATCGCCTTTTATATTGGCCGCATGGGTAATTTCTACGCCGAGATGCTCGAACGCCATGGCTATGTCGAGGAAGTGGCAGCAGTTCGCGCAGGATGGAAGCAGGGGCACGATGCCGCTGCCGCCGGTGTTTCGGACGAAATGCTCGACGCGACAGCACTGGTCGGGACTGCCGACGAGATTGCCGCCAAACTGGAATCATGGGTGGCGAGCGGGTTGGACGAACCTGTCCTCTCCTTTGCCGGCGCCGATGGTGACAAGATCGAACGAACGCTGAGGGCCCTTGCACCACTGAACGGGAACTGAATATGACCATCGCAATGCGCGACCTTGCACCTGATCTGATTCTGACCGGTGGCAGGATCACGACCATGGGCGATGAACGCCCCGAAGTTGAAGCCCTCGCCATCCGCGATGGGATCATCCTGGCCATTGGCGACAGTACCCACATTGAGGAACTTGCCGGCCCGCATACCCGGGTCATCCACCTGGGTGGTCGCCGGGTTATCCCCGGGATCAACGACACCCACAATCACATGATGAGCACCGGCGCGGTGTTGACCGATGTCTCGCTCTATCAAGCCCGGTCGATAGACGACATCAAGGAAGCCGTCGCCCAACGGGTCGCGACTGCCCCACCCGGATCATGGATCCTCGGCCGAGGCTGGGATGAAAGCCTGTTGGCAGACAAGCGGTTTCCCAACCGGCACGATCTGGACGAAGTTGCACCCAACAATCCGGTGGTACTGGAACGTGTCTGGAACATGCTCCTGGCAAACTCGGCCGCCCTGATGGCTGCAGATATCGGGCGGCACACTCCGGACCCGCCTGCCGATCAACTCTATGCCGGCCGAATCGAACGCGATGCCAACGGGGATCCAACCGGTATCTTCCGCGACCGGGCAAAACGGCTCATCCAGGATGTTGTTCCCGAGCGCACCATTGCTGAACGGCAGGCACTGATCGAGACTGCCTGTCGTGAATACAACCGGCTTGGTATCACATCGGCAGTAGAGCCGGGGCTCCTGCCGGAGTGGATTCGCGCCTACCAGAACACCCGGCGCGATGGACGCCTGACCGTGCGAACATCGATGTGCCTTGCTGGTTGGGGGTTCAACGCGGCGGCAGATGAAGCAGCCATTCCCGGAAGGATCGAGGATATCGGCGTGTACACCGGATTTGGTGACGCGCTGCTACGCTTCGACACGGTCAAGTTCATGCCAGATGGCGGGGTTGGCGACCGGACCGCGCTAATGTTTGAGCCCTATGCCGGCGAGCCTGACAACTACGGTCAGTTTGTCGTCACCGAGCAGGAACTCTTCCACAATGTCCGCTTCTGTCATGACCGCGGCTGGTCGGTGGATAGCCACGCCTGTGGAGACAGAATGCAGGAAATCATGGCGCAGGCCTATGCCGCCGCATATGACGCCCGCCCGGACACCACCATCCGGCACCGGATTCACCACGCCTACCTGCCGACCGAACGGTCACTGGAGTTGATGGCGGAATACCGGATTCCGGCGCTCCTGACGATTCCATTCCTGACCAACCTGGGAGAAAGCTTTGTCACCAGTCTTGGCGAGGAACGCGCCGCAGGGGTGATGCCGGTCAAACGCTACCTTGAGGCAGGCGTCCCGGTTGCCCTCGGTTCCGACTCGCCGGTGACGACCCATAACCCGTTCATTGGCATCTACAGTGCGACCACCCGCAAGACCGTCTATGGTCGGACGCTTGGTTCGGAACAGGCCATCGACCGGAAAACCGCACTCCGTCTCTACACCCGGGATGCTGCCTGGATCACCTTTGAAAACCATATCAAGGGAACGCTTGAGCCGGGTAAACTTGCCGATCTGGCGGTTCTCAGCCACGATCTGTTCACTGTTCCTGATAACGAAATCGCCGATATCAGCAGCGCTATGACGCTTGTGGGCGGGGAGATCGTCCACGGCGGACTCGAAGAGAAAGCGTAAACCGGTGCCAATCTGTCTGTTTCAACTGGGGTTTGATGGTGGCCAGGCCCGACTTGGCTGGGTGGATGTCGAACGCAAACGCGTGCTTGAACTCTCGGAATCCATGTCCGGGTTGCTCTCCACCAATGGAATAGAACGACTTTCCCGGATCATGACTGCCCGCCGATCAGCAGTTGGCGTGTATCCGCTGAACCACGTCAAACTCCGGGCACCGGTCGACCAGCAGGAAGTCTGGGCGGCGGGTGTTACCTATGAGCGCAGCCGTGATGCCCGGATGGAAGAGTCAACCCGGCAGGATGTCTATCAGCAGGTCTATGAGGCAGAACGGCCGGAACTTTTCTTCAAGGCACCTGCCTGGCGATGCGTTGGAGAGGGCGACCGGATTGGCATCCGTCACGATTCCACCTGGGATGTTCCGGAACCGGAACTGACGCTGGTCATCGATTCCTCTGGAGCGATCGCCGGGTACACCATCGGCAACGATGTTTCGTCGCGCTCGATTGAGGGTGAAAACCCGCTCTACCTCCCGCAGGCGAAGAGCTTTCACGCCAGTTGTTCCCTGGGCCCGTGGATCGTCCTGCCCGAGGAGATTGAGAGTCCGGAAAACTGCACCATCGGCCTGACAATCGTCCGCGACGGCGAGGAGTTGTGGTCTGGCGAAACGTCGACATCACGGATGCGCCGGACTTTCCGCGAACTGGTTGACAATCTTTACTCGTCGCTGATGTTCCCCGACGGGGCACTGCTCATGACCGGAACCGGGCTGGTGCCGCCGGACGATATCACCCTTGAATCAGGCGATCAGGTCACGATCAGCATTGCCGGCATTGGCACATTGACCAATACCGTCGCCCGGCTTTCATCGAAATAGAACCAGCCTATTTCGCCAGAATCGCCGCGGCTTCATCGTGCACCCATTGCCGAAGCGATGCTGGCCGTACCACCGTCACCTCGCTACCGTACCGGAATACCCAGCGCTGGAACTCGGGCGTGATCTGGATGTGTACGCGGAAGCAAAGACGGCCATCCTCCAGCCAGGCCGTCTCCTGGCTTGAATGCCACAGTTCCTCGGCAACCCACCGGCCGGATGTCGGGCTGAAGATCAGTTCGACATCCTGGGCTGGCTCGGTCATCCCGCGCATCAGGCCCCATCCTGAAGAGAGGTACTCCTCGACGTCGAACTCAGGGTCGGGAGTAAAGCGCTGACCTGTTTCCTCTGCGTGGCGCAGGCGGTCAAGCTTGAAGGTTCTGACATCCTTCCGCAGATGACAGTATGCAATCAGATGCCAGGAGCGCACGTAAGGCACGACTGCGTACGGGTCCACCACACGGGTGGTTTCCTCATCGTCCCTGGAGGCGGCAGCATAAGTGATCCGCAGACGTCGATTTCCCGAAACAGCCTGGGTACAAATGGCAAGCATCTCCTCGCGGTGTTCGTAGGCACTCCCGGACTCACCGGAATCAAGACGCTCGATCAGACTTCGCATTTCCGGAGGGAATACCGACGATAGCCGGGCAATGGCACTGGAAAGGTCCGCATGGGGTATCCCGCCAATCCGCCGGGCCGACTGCGCGGCCAGGACCAGGGCCAGCGCCTCGGAAAGCGAATAACTGACGGAAGGCAGTTGCGGCACCCTCGCGAAGTAGTAACCTCGCCCCCGGTCGTTTTCCAGATCAAACTTCAGGCCATGCTTGATCACCTCCAGGTCGTTGGTGATCATCCGCTCGCTGACTTCAAACTGTTCGGCCAGTCGTCTTCTGGTCCAGGTCCGTGGGGACCGTGAGATATTCCAGATGATTTCGAGGATCCTCGATACCCGTGTAGTCTCAGGCAGTTTGCTCAACGTGTTTCTCTCCCCTGGCACAGCAAGCATTGTCCTGAACGCCGCTTACGATTCACAAATCTGCAGGGCAAGAGCCCTGTCGATATCAGGGTATTCAGACCGGGGGAACAATGTGGTTCCCGTTGGTGCAAACGCGACGTTTCACGATGCTCGATTGTTGTCTGGACTACTATAAACGAACACCCTGCAATTGCGGTCATCAAACCGCAATTGCAGGGTGTAATTCAGGTAATCGGGTGCTAGGGGCGGATGCCGATATTCAGGATGTGGAGGACGGTCTTGATCAACAGGTAGAGTGGTAGCAAAGCGGCAAACATTCCGAAGAAAAGCCAGTAATATCCGATATCCATCGTGTCTTTACCTCCGACCCGGAACAACGGTCCAAACTGGTATCCTTGCCCCGTCCGCGGCCGGAACAACCGACCAGCCATTCTCCGGCGTGTGACAGCGGAGCATCACTGTTCCTATCTTACCGGAAGAGTATCGTTCGTGCGTCCACCAGGTACGAAAGGACGTAGATTGATCCAGACGACGGAATCAGAATTCCGAACACGGAGAACACACTAATGGGTCTGGGAATCGGCATTATCCCCATCGCGGTCTTCATTCTGGCATTTGCCGGAACCTGGAGTTTTCGGGCAGCCTTCAACGAAACCATCTGGTTCGGTGGCGGATGGATCGGTGCATTGATGGTGATCTATGCGTTCGATGCTGCCGGCTATGGTTTTCTGTCCACCTCGCCCACCGGGCCGGGCGGTGGTGTTGCCCTGATCTTCGGCTTTGCCTTCATGTATTACCGGCGGTATCGCTGGCGCAAGGACGAAGCCGAGAAGCGCCGGCGCCGTGCTGAAGAACAGGCACGACGTGCTGCTGCCGGCGAACCACCGCCCACCTCACTGCTAGGTAATATGGGTCGCAGCATGGGCAGGGCGGTCAACACCTACCGGTCGACGAAGGGGAAGTAACTCCCCCGTCTCGATACACTCACAAAGCGCCGCCTCATCGAACCACGATGGCGGCGCTACGTGTCCCCAGAAGGTTGCCCGTCGCGGGTCTTCCAGTTCCCAACGAATCGGCTCCCAATCAGGATCCAGCACCTGGTAATCGTTGGCGTACAGTTCAATCCGGTTGCCATCCGGGTCTCGCAGATACAGGAAAAAGGCGTTCGAAATACCGTGCCGACCGGGGCCACGCTCGATGCACTCCGGGAATCCCGCACCGGCCAGCACATCACAGGCACGCAGCACAGACAACGTGTCCGCAACCCAGAACGCAATGTGATGCACCCGGGGGCCGAGTCCGGTCATCAGCGCCAGGTCATGGACGTTCCCCTTGCGCTGCAACCAGGCCGCGAAAATGCCCTCACCGTTTGCGCCGGCGGTGTATTCCGAGCAGCCAAAGCCCAGTTCATCGGCGTACCACGCGTATTCAGCGTTTACATCCGGGACCTGACAATTGAAATGGTCGAAGCGCATCACGTGGGCACCGCGATACAGATCGAAACGCTGCAGCAAACGTTCTGCCGGGTCCATCGCAGCAAAGAACTCCAGGGGCAAGCCCACGGGGTCTTTCATCCTGATTGCCCGGCCCTTCCCGGGAACTTCGCCGGCGTCGATCCTCCGCCAGGCAAGCCCTTGCGCCCGGCAAAACGTCTCTGCACGCTCCAGGTCCACGTCGCTTTCAACCCGGAAGCCAAGCGGGCCAGCACCCGGGGACTCCGCCTTGCGCAAGACAAGCGAATGATGCACGCGTTCTTCCAGGCCACGTAGATAAAGCGCATCCGGCGTTTGCTCGGTAAGCACCAAACCCAGCAGGTCGACGTAGAACGTCCGCGCCCGTTCGAGATCGGTCACCCGGTACTCTCCGGTCGCGCCCCGGATAATGTTGATGCCGGAATTGGGCACCGGCCGGCCGGTTCGCATCATGTGCCACTCACTCCCAGATGTGTGCCCGCACATACTCCTCGGGCGGCTCTTCATCAGTGGATGACCACTCGTCGTGATAGATCAGGATTGCGTCATTCGACCAGTCTTCGACCGGGGTCAGCGGGCCGGGACGACGCTCTCGCAGGTCGGCGTAGCGCGATTCATAAAAAAGAAGGGGCATGCGCGAGGTTGCCGGGTCCGGTTCATGGAGTTCAAGCACCCGGCCAACGACAATCCAGTGGTCGCCACCATCGTAGGTATTCTCGATAGCGCAGGAGATCGCCCCGAGTGAACGGGGAACCAGCGGGGCGACCGGCCCGCGTTGAAGCCACTCGGTTCGCGCTCCAAGTTCACGATCGCGTCCGGCAAACTGCCGGGAAACCGCTTCCTGGTCGGCCGAGAGGAAATTGACAGAGAAAGCTCCGGCCTTTGCCAGAAGCCCGGCCATCCGCGATTCACGCCCGATGCAGACCAGCACCAGCGGCGGCTCCAGCGATAGGGAACTGAATGCGTTGGCCGTCATCCCGTGCATCAGGTCGCCATGCTGAACCGTGATCACCGTCACACCGGTGGCAAACCGACCCATCATCCGCCGGAATCCCGCCGGATCAACCTGTTCACGCTTCATGACATCGAACCATTCCGCACAGCACCCTGCCGGCAACTACCAAGCTCCTACCCGTCCTTGCCCTTGAACGTGTCGTTGATACCTTCCTCGATGAACTTCCTGACCGATTCCATGTACGGCTCGCGATCATAGGTATTGAAGAGAGCGCCGGCCATCCGCACCGGGTCACCGAAGAAGAAGCGTTCATAGAGCACCTGCCGCGAACCGAACGAACTGATCGAGGCATCCCATGCCAGGCGGAAGAGCGCGATCCGTTGGGCAGAATCAGCGCGGGCAGCAGTGAAGAAGCGCTCGATGTCCGGCCCGGCCGGTCCCATCATGTCTGCAGCGGTTGGAGTCGCCATCAACCCGCTTGCACTCAGTTGCTGGATGATTTCGACAAAACGAGGGTAGAGCTTTGGATAGAGGTTTCGTGCCGCATCCAGTGGACCACGTGCCGGAGTCATGACACCCCAGCGATCCACCTGGGCATCCGCGATTGCAGTCTTCAGCAAGGCCCGCATGCACTCAAGGCCAATGATGACTTCCGAGACTTTCTCATGAACGTGCTGGAATGGTTCGATAGCGATGGTGTCCACAATGAGACTGACCAATCCGAGGATGAACTCGGTCTTGGCAATATTCTTGGCCATCACCTGATGTGCCATGTGGATCACGGCGTTGGTCGCACCAAACGCACCGTTGGCAATCTCCGGGTCGCCGTACAGGAAGACCCGTTCCCACGGCACGAAGACATCATCGAACACCAGCATCGCGTCCATCTCCTCAAATCGTGATCCGAGGGGATGGTCGTGTTTCGACCGGTTCAGGTCATATGTCTCCCGGCAAATGAACTTCAGACCCGGTGTACTGCAGGGAATCACAAACCCGAATGCGTAGGGAGCATCGGCAGGATCCGCCTTGACGACGGTCGACGGGAACACCTCAACCTCGTCGGCAATCGGGCCAAGAGTCGCAAGCATCCGGGCCCCACGGACGACGATGCCGTCGTCCTTCTCCTCGACAACCCGCGCCGCCAGAAACGGATCCTTCTGCTGCGATGGCCCAACCGAACGGTTGGCCTGCGGGTTGATCAAGGTGTGGGTCAGGCAGAGATCGTTATCCCGGGCATGCCGGTAATAGTTCTCGACATGGTCGCCAAACCGGGGATCGTTCGTTTCAAAGAATCCTTTTGCTGCTGCAAACGCCATCAGCGACGAACTGAGGTAATCAGGCGTGCGGCCCATCATGCCATGAGAGTAATCCGCCCAGATCTTCATGGCCCGGGTACGCTGGTTGAGATCCTCAATTGAGCGCGGCTGCATGAAACTGGTACCGACACGCTCACCTGACTCGCCATCTACATAGGTCAGGTCATCTCGCAGGGCCGGGTCGTGCTGCATGTCATAGAGATGGGCAAGGCTTTCGAGAACGTTGCGGAAGGCGCGGTGAGTTGTCACATCGCGTACCAGTTCACCTTCGATGTACACCTCACGTGGTTGTTCCTTCAGGCCTTCAAGGAACTGGGCACCGGTTCGGGCTCCCATATCGAGCACTCCTCCGCTAGTCATCTGCACGTCTTCGCTGTTGTGATCTATCCTGACAGATCGTGCCCGACCCTGCCATACGACGAATTGCGCGATTCCGGGATTCCACAAGTAGAATCGCTTTATGAAGACGGAGCCGGAGACCGCGATCAAAACCTCACCGATCACACTGGACGCTTTGAACCCGCACGGAGTGTCGCAATGAAACCGTCGATCCTGGTCATTGCGCCATACCTGCCTCTGCCGGCGACATTCGGTGGGGCATTGCGGATTCATGCGCTGGTGACCGGTCTGGCCAAACATGCCGAGGTGTCGTTGCTGGCACCTGGTACGGAGGGGGAATTACCCTACGCCCGCCAGCTTGGCGAAGTGTGTAACGTCACACTGGTGCCGGCGAAGGCTACTCCCCGCCAACCCGCTGGACGTAGAAAACGTATCGAGCAGATGCTGTCGCTCGCACGGGGACGTTCGTTTCTCTTCTCCTGGTACAACCCGCAAATGCAGCATGCAATCGATCGGATCCTGATGACCAGGGCCATCGATGTCATCATGTTCGAATTCCCTGAATCAGCAATCTACCGTGTACCGGACAGCATTCCGACGATTTACGACGCACACAACATCGAACACGATCTGCTATCCCGGGTGGCGCAGACGAGCGAGAATTTCCTGAAGCAGCAGTTCAACCGGAGCGAGGCGCGCAAACTCCGCCGGATTGAGCGAGACATCTGGGAACGGGCCAGTCTGTGCCTGGCAACCTCGGACCGGGATGCCGGGATGATCCGGGCAGCCTCATCCACCCCGGTGGATGTAATTCCCAACGGAGTCGATCTGGATCGCTTTGCACCCGCACCACTGTCCCAAGCTACGCCCGGAAGGGTGGTCTTTACCGGCGCGATGCGGCACCAGCCAAACGCCGATGCTGCGATCTGGTATTCAAGAGAGATTCACCCGCTGGTGCAGGAACAAATCCCCTCCACGACATTCGCCATTGTTGGCGCAGATCCACCCCCAACTGTGACGGAACTTGAATCAGATTCGATTCAGGTAACCGGGCAGGTTCCGGATACTCGCCCCTGGCTGGCGGAAGCCCAGGTCGTTGCGGTGCCGCTCCGTTCGGGCGGTGGCACCCGTCTGAAGATTCTTGAAGCATTTGCCACCGGCCGGCCAGTCGTATCGACGAGTATCGGTGCCGAAGGACTGGACGTGGTGGATGGTGAGCATCTGATTCTCGCCGACACTCCCCGGGCGTTTGCAGATGCGATGTACAGGATCACAACCGACCCGGCCCTGTCCCGAAAACTGGCATCCAACGGTCGTGCACTGGTCGAGGAACGGTATGGTTGGGACACGATCGTCGCACTCCTGATTGACTCTCTGAACAGGGTGGTTACCGGGAGATAGCGCCTGTTCCCTTGAGGTTATGCATGAAACGGCATATATCCTCGATACCGATCCGGCGTAACCACCAGGCCGCTCATTTTGCGCATACTTTCTCAGGCGCTGAATACAGGACAATGACCGGGGAAATCTCGCGTTAACCTACCCCGGAGCTTCGCCAAGTCTTCCCGATCAACATGCGTATTTGCACCGATTTCGGATCTCGCGCATGTGACAACCTGACGGGATCGAGAGAAGCCCGTCACCACCATCCACTGTTAGCCCTCACACATGCGCAATCATCGCATGTGATTATTACTCACACCTGTGTCCCTTGCCCCACCCGCGCTTGACCAAACGGGCCTCAATTGGTATTCTCAGCATGCTCACAGGGATGTACGGACGGTGGTTGGGTGCTGGCCTGAGTCCAGCACACCGAAACATGTTTTTCCGTTGTGGGGGTATTGTCGCGTAACTGTGACCCGTGTTCCTGTGATCCGATAACCGCCTCTTGATCCCCATGGCCACGATGGTTCCGGCCTCGCTCCTCGCGAAGGTGGAACAGTAACGATTCCCTGCCTGGCTCCGGTATGGACCCTCAACGGGTCTACTTGGTGTGCCAACGCAGGGATAGGGTGTGCCAAACACCGCCTCCGGTACCTGGCACTTCCTGGTTCTCGTTTGAAAGGGGAAAAGTGAATGTTCGGTCGTTTTAGACTCCAGGCGTTCCTCCTGGTAGCCATCCTTGCGCTTGGCACATTACTCGCTGCCTGCGCAGATGATGATGGCGACAACGGGGACTCCAATGGAGATGGCCTCCCCGGAGAGGCCTACGACGGTGCTGTCATCTTCGCCGATTATGGCTGGGACAGCGCAATTGTCCATAACCGCATCGCCGGATACATCCTCGAACACGGATATGGATATGAAGTTGACTCCGTCCCGGGCGAAACCATTCCCCTCTTCCAGGGGCTGGTGCGCGGTGATGTGTCGGTCTCCATGGAGATCTGGGTCGAGCAGCAGGAAGCCTGGGAGCCGGCTCTTGAAGAAGGCACCGTGAAGGACCTGGGGCTCAGCTTCGGCGAAACTGTTCAGGGATTCTGGGTTCCGACCTACATGATCGAGGGCGATCCCGAGCGTGGAATCGAGCCAATCACTCCGGATCTGCGCAGCGTCGAGGATCTGGCCAACTACGTCGATGTCTTCGAAGACCCGGAAAATCCCGGCAAGGGTCGCTTCTATGACTGCATTGCCGGCTGGGAATGCGAGCGCGTCAACGAGGTGAAGTTCAAGGCCTATGGGCTTGAGGAGCATTACAACCGCTTCCTGCCGGGCAGTGGTGCCGCCCTCGCAGCATCACTGGTCGCTGCCTATGAGCGCGGCGAGCCGTGGCTTGGCTACTACTGGGCACCGACCTGGATCTTCGGTCAGCTTGATCTGACCATGCTCGAGGAACCGGAATATACCGACGAGTGCTGGGATTCGATTGCAGAAGAGATCTCCAGCGGCAACATCGTCGGCGAAACAGCCTGCGCCTACCCCAATGTCACGGTGAATATCGGCATGAACACCGAATTCCATGACGCCAATCCGGAAGCTGTGGAATTCCTCACGAACTACGAAACCACGATGGATGTCACCAGTGAGGCCCTGCTCTTCATGCAGGAAAACGAGGCCGAGGCCGAGGATGCCGCCATCTGGTACCTGAACGAGTACGAAGACGAGTGGACCTCCTGGGTTCCTGACGACGTAGCCGAGCGGGTGAAAGAAGCCCTGGCAGCCGAAAGCAACTAGCGAATATGCCGCCGGGTCCACGATTGGGGCCCGGCGGCGTTCGTTGAAGGACACGAACATGGAACAGCTTGAGAGTCCCATACTGGACGTCAGGAACGTCTCCAAGGTCTTCTCTTCTGACAATGAAGCCGAGGCTCTCCGGATGATCCAGGAGGGTCGGGACAAATCTGAAATACGCGACGAACTGGGCGCCGTTGTCGGCGTTCGGGACGTTTCTTTCTCCGTTAACCGCGGTGAGTTCTTTGTCATCATGGGGCTTTCCGGGAGTGGCAAGTCCACCCTGGTACGCTGCCTGATCCGGCTCATTGAGCCATCCAGCGGCGAAATCCTGATCGATGGCACCGACATCGTTTCGATGAACCAGAACCAACTCCGCGAGGTCCGCCGCACCAAGACAGCAATGGTGTTCCAGCATTACGGACTGTTGCCGCACATGACGGTGCTCCAGAACGCCGAGTACGGCCTGAAGACCCGCGGAGTTTCGGACAAGGAGCGTCGTGAACGCGCACTCGAGGCGATCAAGAGAGTCGGACTTTCCGGCTGGGAAAATGAACGCCCTAGCGCATTGAGTGGCGGCATGCAGCAGCGTGTCGGCATTGCCCGCGCCCTCGCCCATGACCCGCAGATTCTGCTGATGGACGAGCCGTTCAGCGGCCTCGACCCACTTATCCGCCGGGAAATGCAGACCGAGTTCGCGACATTGCGGGCCGAAGTCCAGATGACGACCATCTTCGTCACCCACGACCTTGAAGAGGCCCTGAAACTTGGCGACCGTATCGCAATCATGCGCGATGGAGAAGTCATCCAGATCGCAACCCCGGCAGAACTGGTCACCAACCCTGCCGACGATTATGTCGCCCAGTTTGTGCTGGGAGCCTCTGCAAGTCGCTACATGACGGCCGAGACCATCATGTCGACTGACACCGCCACGATCAGCGCAAATGACACCGCCGGAGAAGCGATTGCCTCGCTCCAGGCACAGGATGCGTCGCTGGGATATCTGGTCGGAGAAGACGGCACCCTGCAAGGACGGGTCCCGGTTACCCGTCTGGTCGAAATCGGATCGAACGGAACACCTCCACCGTGGTCAGACATCCTGCTGGATGCCACGCCGATCACCGAGGCAACACCGGTGGACGAAATCCTACCGGCTGCTGTCGAAAGCGTTTACCCGGTTCCGGTAGTCAACGACGATGGTCAACTGGTTGGAGAGATCAGCCAATCGACCCTGCTCCAGGTTCTGGCAGCCGATCTTGAGAACGCGGAAAACAACAGAACCGATGAGGAACAGACAGAGGGCTAGGTATGCATCATGTTCACTGAATTTCCCGAGAGCGCAACCATACCCCTGGGCGACTGGGTTGACCGATTCGTCCGCTGGGTGCTCGCCACCTTCACCGGCGTGTTTGACGCCATGGCTTCGGTCATGCGCTGGATGGTGCTCAACCTGGAGAGTGTACTGCTGGCTATTCCATGGCCCGTCTTCCTGCTGGTTGTGGCCATCGGCGCCTGGTTCAGCACCCGCAGCAAGTTGACTACGGTCGTGCTGGTCGCCCTGACCTTCATGATCGGTACCTTCCAACTGTGGGATCTGACGATGATTACGCTGTCGATCATCATTACAGCAGCCATCATCTCGATTGTGATCGGATTGCCCCTCGGCATCATCATCGCCCGAAACCCGACCGTCGAGGCGGTTGCTAAGCCGGTGCTCGATGGCATGCAGACCATGCCGGCATTCGTTTACCTGATCCCGGCCGTCATGTTCTTCGGTTTGGGAGTGGTTCCGGCTGTGTTTGCCTCGGTCATCTACGCCGTGCCACCACTGATCCGGCTTACCGAACTAGGTATCCGTGGTGTCTCCGAACCGGCCATTGAAGCAGCGACGGCGTATGGTGCCAGCCCGATGCAGGTGCTGAAGGACGTCCAGTTGCCGTTGGCACTGCCGGGCATTATGGCCGGACTCAACCAGATGACGATGATGGCGCTGGCGATGGTGGTCATCTCGTCAATGATTGGCGCCCGTGGCGTGGGCCAGGAAGTACTCGTCGCGATCGGCCGGGTGGATATCGGCCGCGGCGCAGAGGCAGGGTTGGCGATCGTCGCGCTGGCTATTGTCATCGACCGCATCACCCAGGGTTTTGCCCGGCGCTACGAAGAGTCCATCTCCTGAGTTGCCCGGAATGCCGCGTTCGTACGAATGGAACGTCCCCACCGCTCAGACTATTGACCGGTGGGGACGTTGCGTTTACGCTAGTTGAATCTAACTCCGGAACAGTAGGTGGTGCGATTCGCAGGATACTGTGTCCGGAGTTGCGGATTTGTGGGGATCGGGCGCTGCCCGTTCCGGACCTGGGGAAGTAGGAAGACGGGGGCAAGGATGTATTCGGATCGCGTCGGAGTAGGGCCGCGGGCTCTCGCCGTCATCATTGACGGAGCGTTATTCTTCCTGATCGCGTGCTGTCTGGGAATTGTGCTTTCTCTTGGTTCAGGCGAAGACATAGAGAACACCACATCAGGTCTCTCGCTCCTGTTGAACTGTCTATGGACCATCGCCTTCTTCGCCTACTACATCCTGCTCGAAGGCAATTCCGGCCAGACTCTCGGCAAGAAAGTTGTCAAGATCAAGGTTGTGAAGGAAGACGGTTCGCCAATTACCATGGGTGACTCGGTCATCCGAAACCTTCTCCGGATTGTTGACGGCTTGGTCTTCTACCTCGTCGGAGCAATCCTGGTCTGGTCCAACCCGGCGAAGCAGCGGCTTGGTGACAAACTGGCCAAGACCAAGGTCATCAGCGTCGGCCCGGGCAGCGCACAGGACCCGATCGACGAACCGCCTCTCCCGCGCTTCTAGATTCCTGTTCAGACTAACAAGGCGCCCGCTTCCTTCCCGGAAGCGGGCGCTTTGTCTTGTGTTGCGTTAGCAAACACATGAGCTCATTACCGCGTGCCCCGGACTGGTAGTGAGTGGCCGGCAATACCTGTTCGCAACCGGAACAGCAACGCTCAACGCCCTTCAGAACAGGCGTGAACTTTTCCGGCAACCGTTGCAAGGGATCTTCCGCGACTGTTGACGTAGCGCAACTTTACCGCTATTCTGCGACTACGGCTTATCAGAATATTCAGTTTCGCTGGAGGAGGTCTCGCCCAGGCCTGACTTGTCATCTGTTGCTATCCAGAATAAGGGGGTCATTGCAATGCTGAATGGACCATCGGCCCGAGAGCTCCATGAACGGGTGTATGCCAACTGGGAGCGTTTCTACCAGGAGGGCCGAATCGACCGGAGAACCCTTATCAAGGCAGCCATGGTCTGGGCCGGCGGCGCAGGAGCGCTCGGCGCTCTGGCAGCCTGTGGTGACGAGGATGACGACTCAGGCTCCAGCATGGCTCCAACTGCCACCACAGGCGGAGCAGCACCAACCACCGCACCTGAAGATGACGGGGACGACGCCGACGACGAACCAACCGAGGCAGAGGACGATTCGGACGACGCCGAGAGCGGTCCAACCGGCGACACGCTGAGAGTGATCTTCAGCGAATCCGATCTCCCGACGATGGACCCGCACATGCACAACCTGCGGACCGGGATCATCGCCTTCTATCACACTCACGACAACCTCGGGGTTCGCAACCCCGATACCAACCTGATCGAACCCTGGCTCGCCGAAAGCTGGGAGAACATTGAGCCCACCACCTGGGAGATCAAACTCCGGGAAGGTATCACCTTCCACAATGGCGACCCGTTCACGGCTGAAACGGTCAAGTGGAACTGGGACCGGATTACCAATCCGGAGCAGGCAAGCCAGCAGATCGGCAATCATGCGGCGATCGAGAGCGTAGACGTTATCGACGAGTACACTGTCCACGTCCACACAATCGAGCCATACCCGATCTTCGTCGAGCGCCTGCAGAACTTCCAGATGATCCCGGAGAAACTGGCCCAGGAAGAAGGCGACTCGTATCTGGCAGAAAATCCGGTTGGCACCGGGCCATACAAGTTCGTCGAATGGCGCAAGGGCCAGGAGATCATCCTCGAACGCAATGATGACTACTGGCACCCGGATATCAACCCGCCGTACAAGAACCTGATCCTGCGGATCGTGCCCGGCGTGCCGACCCAGCTCGCAGAACTGCTGGCCGGCACCGCCGATATTGTCCGGGTGGTCCCCTTTGACCAGATGGCTGCTGTCGACAACTCGGGCGTTGCCTCGACCAAGACCCAGGCGATCCTCCGGGTGGGCTTCACCCGGCTCGATGCGATGGCCCGCACCGCACCGAACCCGTTTGAAGACGTGCGGGTTCGCCATGCCGCCAACCATGCCTGCGATATTCAGGGCTACATCGACGCCCTGCAGCCGGGCGGAGACCGGACGCCGGCCCTCCTCAATCCGAAACATTTCGGATTCGATCCATCAATCGAACCTCACGAATACGACCCGGATCTTGCTCGCGAATTACTGGCCGAAGCTGGCTATCCCGATGGAATCGACGTCACCTGGGTGCGCGGCCCATCGTCCATGCCGAATCAGGACCAGGTCGACCAGGCGATGCAGCGCGACCTCGAGGCAGTCGGCATCCGGGTTACCTTCGAAACATTGAGTGACGGTCTTGTGTTCACCACCCGGCACAACGAAGGCCAGGCCGGTCCGATGCACAGCTACAACTGGGGCTCATACTCGGTGTTCGATGCAGACGGCATCTACTACGACATGCTTCACAGCAGCTCGATCTTCACCTATTACAACAACCCCGAACTTGATGAACTGCTGGAGGATGGCCGCGAATCGCTCGATCCGGATGAGCGCATGGAGATCTATCGCAAGGCGCAGCGAATCGTTCGCGATGAGGCGCCGATGATCTTCATGTGGGGATTCCACGCCGTCTGGGGCGTCAGCAACAACGTTGACTGGTCACCACGTGCCGACGAAATCGACATGTACTTCACCGCAAGGCCCGTCAGCTAGCGTGGTTCCCGGGTCCCCGCACTTCCGGGTGCGGGGACTTCCTGATGATCATCAGCAGTGTGGAGGCCCCGAGCAATGGGCACATATATTGCCAACCGCGTAATTCAGATGGTCATTGCCGTGTTCGGCATCTCTGTCATCGTGTTCATCATCACCAACATGATCGGTGATCCGGTCGATGTGCTGCTCCCGCCGGAGACGCCCGGCGAGCAGCGCGAAATCTACCGGGAACAGATGGGATTCAACCGGCCACTGGTGGTGCAGTATCTCGACTTTCTGGGCGATGCTGTCCGTGGTGACTTCGGAAACTCGTTCCGGTCGGAACGACCGGCAATGACCATCGTGATGGAGCGAATGCCGGCAACGCTGCTCCTGACTTTCTCCGGAACCATCCTGGCGATCATTATCGCCATTCCAATGGGCATCATCTCGGCGTACAAGCGCCACACCATCTGGGACAACATCTCGACACTCTTCGTCGTGGCAGGCCAGGCAATGCCTATCTTCTGGCTCGGTCTGATGCTGATTATTGTCTTTGGTGTGAACCTGAAGTGGTTACCCCCTTCCGGGTACGGTGAGTTCGGGATCGACCGAATCAAGCACATGATCATGCCAACGATTGTGCTCGGCGTTTTCCTCGCTCCGGTTACCGAGCGACTTGTCCGTTCCGGCATTCTTGACGCCCTTACCCAGGATTATGTCCGCACTGCCCGCGCAAAAGGTCTTCGCGAGCGTGTCGTCCTCACCCGCCATGCCCTGCGCAACACGATGATCCCGGTCACCACCGTTCTCGGCCTGCAATTCGGGCAGTTGCTGGGTGGAGCGGTCATTACCGAAACCGTCTTCGCCTGGCCGGGCGTTGGCCTGCTGGCAATTGAATCGATCCGTAACGCCGATTTCCCGGTGACTCAGGCTGCAGTCGTTGTGCTGGCGATTGTGATCTCACTGGTGAATCTGGGAGTCGATCTGGTGGTTGGTGTGCTGGACCCGCGAATCAAACGGTAGCAGGCAGGACACCATCCGACACGAAACAGCAAATTTGGAGGATGCATGGCAACCGCCACCCCGACTACACAGGACGCGGCCCGGAACCTCAGCGAACGTCAGGTCCGCAAACGGAGTTTCCGCTCCTACATGCGGGCAGCATGGCGTTTGCGGATGTCGGTGGTAGGTGGCGTTATCCTGCTGATTTTGATCTTCATCGCCGTTGCAGCACCGATTCTGACGCCATTCACACCATCTGAAGGGGCCATCACCAATCGTCTCCAGCCACCGATTTGGCAGGGCGGCACCTGGACCCATCCACTCGGAACTGATGGCATCGGCCGGGACTACATGACCAGATTGATGTATGGTGCCCGGGTTGCACTGGCCGTCGGACTGCTGGCCACCATCGTTGCCGGTGCCGTTGGAGTGGCGCTCGGCGTCATCGCCGGCTATTTCGGTGGCATTGCGGATGGCGTCATCTCGACGCTGGTCAATATCATGATGACGTTCCCGTTCATCCTGCTGGCGCTGGCAGTTATCTCGGTGCTTGGAACCAGTTTCATCAATGTTGTCCTGGTGCTCGGGATCGGATCGTGGCCCATTTATACCCGGGTCATCAAGTTCGAGGTGGAACGAATCCGGACGCTGGAATACATCCACGCCGGCAGGGTGGTTGGTGTCGGGAACTTGCGTCTTATTGGCCGGCACATCATGCCAAACCTGATGAACGCAATCATTGTTATTGGCACTGTCCAGGTCGCTCGACTGATTATCGCCGAGGCATTCCTCAGCTTCCTCGGACTCGGCGTTCAGCCTCCAACTCCAAGCTGGGGATACATGCTCCAGGAATCGCAATCGTTCATGTTCGCCTGGAGCGACATCTGGCTGCCGACACTTCCGGGGCTGGCCATCTTCATCACGGCCCTCTCAATCAACTTCGTCGGCGATGGCCTGCGCGACCTGATGGACCCGCACCAGCGGGCATCGCTGTAACTAACCGAATAACACGAACAACAAATCCCCGGCTGTTTCGCAGCCGGGGATTTGTATTAGCTCTTGAATCCAGAACCAGGAAACGAGGAGTTATTCCTTGTCCTCGTAGCGGTCGCCGAGCGCGATCTCCCAGTTGAGGTAGTCGATCATGTCCTGCCGGTTGCGGGCAAGCGGTCCGCGACGGTCGAGCATCCCGACATCGTCCTTGGCCTCACGGAGCGACACATCGGCCCCGTCGAGCCCAACCGTCACCTCAGCACCGGACTCCACCCAGGTGGGCATTCCACCCTGGAGATGACGGACGTTGGTAAAGCCCATCTTCTTCAAGGTCTCGCCGGCAAGCGCCGACCGTGCGCCAAGAGCGCAAACGGTGACGATTGGCTGATCGCCCGGTTCGGCGTGCGCCAGAATCCGTCGTTCAATGTCACCCCGGCTTGCCCAGACCGCGCCGGGAACGTGACCGAGGGCATAGTCTCCACTGCCACGGACATCCACCACGAGCGGCGGATTGTCGCTTGCCAGCATTTCGGCAAGTTCCTCGGCAGTGACGGGCGGCGCCGCTTTTTCGGCTTCTTCGAGGCCGGGGACGACACGCGGCGGGTCCTGGGTCACCAGGTCGTGGCCGGCAGACGTCCAGCCAGAGATACCGCCATCCAGGACCACAACGTTCGGATATCCGATCTGCTTCGCAACCGACCCGGCAATCCGTGCACGGATGTCACTTCCGGAGATCATCACCACCGGAGCCTGGTTGACGGCTACCAGTTCATCGGCTTCAAGTGCAATCTGTCCCGCCGGAATGTTGTGGGAACCAGGAATGTACCCGGTGGCGTATTCATCCGGCAGGCGGACATCCAGCGCGTAGTGCAGGGTGCCGTTCTCGCGCCAGTTCAGGAACTCTTCCAGCGAAATCCGGCCGACGCTGTCCTCTTCAGCAACCCGTGCGGCAAACTGCTCCACGGTTTCAAGCGCAGTTTCAGACTCCGGGAACGGAACCTCCGGGCCGGGTCCCCGCTCCAGTTCATGGCCAGCCATGTGCCAGGCCATCGTGCCGTTTTCAAGGGCATACACCCGGTCGTGAATCCCCATCCGGATCAGCACATCTGCCCCGAGGATGCTCCGGGTACGGCCGGCGCAGTTCACGACAACCGTTGCATCCTTGTTCTCCGGTGCTTCCAGCAGTGTGAGGATTCTGGTTGGCAGTTCACCACCCGGCACGGAATAGGCTCCGGGAAGGTGAGATCGTTCATACTCCACCCGGGTGCGGGAATCGAGGACGATAATGTTCTCTCCGGCCTCGCGACGGGCTACGACCTCGTCCGGTGTCAGATGCGGTGTCCCCTTCTGGACAGCAATCCGCTCGCCATAGTCCTTGCCCGGTACATTGGTGCCGTAGTCACAGCGGTATCCGGCATCTGCCCAGGCGTTGAGACCACCCTCCAGCAACCGGACATCCTGATAGCCAAGTGCCTCAAATGTGCCGGCGGCCAGGTTGGCCCGGTGGCCATCAATGTCATAGAGGATGATCGGCACAGTCTTGTCCGGCAACCGGGAAGCGGCCAGAATCTCGATCATGCCCCGGGGCATCGGCACAGCCCTGAAGATGTGCTTCTGGACGAACTCACCCTTTTCGCGCACGTCGATCAGCGCGTGAGGTATTTGTTCCTCGCGCAGTGTGTTAAGTTCCTGCACGGATATTGTTGAGGCCACGGATCCTCCTGTTGTTTCCCTATTCACCTGCTGATTCCGGTATGTTAGGGTTTAGGATAGCCCAGATAGCCAATGCCGCAAGTAAATCGACTGCGGCCACGCGGGAAATGGAGAGTTGTCATGGCCATCGAAACAGCCAACGTTACGCTCGACCGTTTTGCCAACGAACTTGATCGCATCGTTCGTGCCAACACCAACGGGACTGTCAATGGCGCTGCCATCGTGCAGGAGATCCTGCCGGCATTCAGCGAGCTCCTGGCTGACATGAGCTGGCTGGACGAGAAGTACATGGTCCCGCGCGAAAATCGCACTGGCAGCGCAATGCTGGCAAAAGCCCCGGACAATGCCTGGACGATTGTGTCCACCTGCTTCTGGCCGGATTACAGCACCGGCGTCCACGACCACCTGGTCTGGGGGCTGGTCGGAGTCTGGCAAGGCGAGGAGTATGAGGAGCGCTATGTGCGCACCGATGACCGCTCCCGACCCGGCTACGCAAAGATGGAGAAAGTCGGCGAGGCAACCAACATGCCGGGCGACATCAGCGTTCTTGTTCCACCGGACGAGGATTACCACCTGATCCACAACCGGTTGGCAGTGCCCTCCTACTCGATCCACATCTATGGTGGATCGCTGGATGGAGTCCTGCGAAACTCCTACGATCTGGAAACCGGCGAGATCAAGGGCTTCCGCTCGACCTACCAGGTCATCTGTTAGACAACCATGCGGAGTGGTCTCTGCCTGCATGATGCGGGGAAACCACAGATACCACTAGTCACAGTGAACGAAGTCGAGGGAACGTTGGCCTGCCGGTTTCCCTCGACTTTTCGCTTGTCTCGCCAGCCAATTGCCGTCGAAAGGACTCCGCCTGAATGATAGACACCACAGTTGCCTACGGTCGCTTTGTCGGAGCAGACGGCGTGAGCGACCACGCGATCTCGATCCACGAGGGCATCGTGCTCGAAACGGCCGAGTTCGATCAGGTGTGGCGGACGATTGACGCATCCGGGCACCTGGTGTTTCCGGGTTTGATCCAGCCCGGCTCCCTGGAAGGCGATGAGCCCCTGCAACTCGCCCGCAACGGTACGACAACAATCATCGTCACCGAGTCCTCCACGACTGCGACAGCCGTTGACCACGCCTTGCGGCGCGGTTCGGTGATGAACGCTGGCGAAGCCGGCGCAATCAATGCTGCGCGGCTTGGCGCGGAAATGATCGAAATTCCGGCAACCATGCTCACCAACCCTGAATTGCTGGCGCTGGCAAATGACGAGTCGGTGCCGGTCCATGTCACCCACGGCGGTGACCCGGCTTTCCCGCTCCTGCAATACCTCTTTCACGAGATCGGTATGCCGGCGGAGCGGATCGCTGCTGTCACATCACGTATTCCGGCGCGCTGGTATGGCATCCATCCGGAAAAGGGGTCGTTCAGGCCGGGTTCACACGGGGATGTTGTCGTATTTGATCCGGACACGCAGGATCCGTACCGCGACGGCGGTCCGGCTGGCAGGGTGATTCTTTCGGTCCAGCGTGGTGAAATGTTGCTCTACAACGGGCAATTGCACCCGCCAACCGGTGCAGGGAAACTGCTCTCTTCCTGACTTGCCGGAATACGATATGGTTTCCTGCCGGAAATCAGCAGCACAGGTCGGAAGTACACCATGGCAGGAAATCGTATCGTCATCATCGGCGACTCCACCTCGGGGAAATCCACCCTCGGTGAGCGCATTTCGGATGCCCTGGGCATACCGTTTATCGAACTGGACGCACTCTACTGGACCCCAAACTGGACGCCAATCGAACCGGAACAATTCCGGAAACGGGTCGGCGACGCGGTGCAGGCACCGGGCTGGGTACTGGCCGGCAACTATTCCCAACAACAAGACATCAGCTGGACAGCAGCAGACACTGTTATCTGGCTGGATCTCCCGCTCCGGGTGATCATCCCCCGGATCATCTCACGATCCTGGCGCCGCTGGCGCAACAACGAACTGCTCTGGGGAACCAACTACGAACGCTTCTGGACACAGCTCAAACTCTGGGACACCGACGAATCTCTCATCACCTATACCCTGCTCAACCATCGCGAACGCCGGAAGCGGTATATGGCTGCGATGCATGACCCGAAATGGTCACACCTCAACTTTGTCCGTCTGCGATCACAGGCAGAGATCGAACAGTGGATTGAAAAATCTGGCATCCTCGCATGAGAATCGGGAACTCCTGACGAAAGGTCAATCCAGCCCCATGCCCCGCATCCTGATCGTTGAAGACACCGAACAGCTATCCGCCCTGATCCACCGGGAGGTGGCAGCCGCCGGATACGACGTACTACTGGCACGCGACGGCAAGAGCGCACTCGAAATCCATGACCGGGAACGGCCCGACCTGGTTGTCCTCGACTGGATGTTGCCCGGGCTGGATGGCATCGAGGTACTACGAAGAATCCGGGAGCATGCCCATACGCCGGTTCTGATGCTGACTGCCCGAAGCGAAGAGATTGACCGGGTGATGGGGCTGGAAGTCGGGGCAGATGATTACCTGACCAAGCCATTCAGCATGCGCGAACTGCTTGCAAGAATCCGGGCACTGCTGCGCCGTGAGGAACTTCTACGCCGCACCCTGGAGCAGGACACCCAACAGACGAGCGATGAACTCCGCTGGGGTGACCTGGTGCTGAATCCTGAAGCACGGTCAGTGGTGCTTGAAGGCGAATACCTCGACCTGACACCGATGGAATTTGAACTGCTGGCGCTACTAATGCGCAATCCGGGCAGGGCATTCAGTCGATCCTACCTGCTGCAAACCGTCTGGGACACAGCCTATGGTGGCGACAGATCGGTCGATAACACCGTCATGCGCCTGCGGCGCAAACTTGGGTCCACGGGTGAAGCCATCGAAACGGTCTGGGGCACCGGCTACCGGCTACGAAAGCCATGACTGCGACATCTGACAAACCACAACGATTCTTGCTGAACGGCAGCGTTTTCTACAGTTGTCTGGAAACGCTCCTCATTGCGTCGCTGCTGAGCATCAGCGTCTGGTTTTCCACCGGAGTATTCAGCAGTGATTCGGTGCTGCAGGTGATGGTTATCGGGCCGCTATCGGCCATGTACCTCGCCGGGCGGATGCGGCTGCATCCCTCTGGCCTTGCCCAGGGTCTTGGATCAGAAGTCGCCATCGGGGCGGTCGTCTTTGGTCTCATCTCGGTAATGGGTTTGGTCAGTTCTGTTCCCCGGCAACAGGACGAATCGCTGACAACCCTGATATTCGGGTTGGGATTCCTCGGAGTCTGGAACTTCCTCGCCTACGCATTCTTCCGGTCGGTGGCATACCTGTGGCCGGTGTGGGTACGGATGCGCCGGGCACATCTGCGCTGGGAAATGACTCATGCGATCATGTTGGTTGTCGCACCGTTTCTTGCCGCGCTGCTGCTCGTCCTCATGCTGCTGCTCTGGTTCGCAGCCGGAGGCCCGATTCAGGGAACGAGTCCGTTATCACCAGCGAGTCTCGTCAATTACCTGCCCTATCTCGGTATCTACATTTTTCTGACCGTTGTCGGCATGATCGTCCTGCTGCCGCCGGCAGCATTCGCTTCGTACATTGCTGCACGAAAGACGGCTAGCCGTCTGGAATCGCTTTCCCATGCCACCGGGGGGCTTCGTGCCGGGAACTATTCGGTTCGTGTGCCGATCAGTGGTGAAGACGAGGTGGCAACCGTCGAGCGGGATTTCAACCTTATGGCTGCTAACCTGGAGAGCGCGATGGCGGCGTTGCGATCGGAACGGGATAACGTTAGCAACCTGCTGCAAACCCAACGGGAGCTGGTGGCCAGCGTATCCCACGAACTGCGAACCCCGATCACGACCATGCGCGGGTATCTTGAATCAGCACTTTCCATTCCTGAAGAGGATATTCCTGAAACGATCCGGCCGGATCTTGTTGTTATGTCTGGTGAAGTATCCCGCCTGCAACGACTGGTGGATGACCTGTTTGTTCTCTCCCGTGCCGAAATCGGGCAACTTTCACTCCAGATACAGCCAACGAGTGTGGCTGCGGTAATCGACCGTGTCGTCGCCGCCGCGTCGGAACGCGCATGGCGCACCGGTCGGGTGGAAGTAATCTCCAACATCGAGCCAGGCCTCCCCCGGGTGATGGCTGATCCCGACCGACTGGAACAGGTTCTGCACAACCTCGTCTCCAATGGCGTCCGCCACACGCCGCCTGGCGGTATCGTTGCGGTTTCTGCCGAAATGGAAGACGCTACGATCCGGATCGACGTCACCGACACGGGCACCGGCATCGAAGCCGAAGACCTGGAGCGAATCTTCGACCGCTTTCAGCGCCTCGATGATGCCCGGATGCGAGATGCATCCGGAGCGGGCCTCGGTCTGGCGATTGTTCGCGAACTAACCGGGGCAATGGGCGGGACAGTTTCTGTCCAGAGCGAACCCGGTTCTGGCAGTTGCTTCAGCATCACTTTGCCAGTGGCTCCATCCGCCTGAGTTTCGGCCTGTAGTTGCCAAAAACCCGGCCGAACTCGCCTTGCGACAATTCTGCGACAATTTCGTGAATCTTCCTTGACACCTGCTCTCTATCGTTGAAAGCGACAAGAGAGGAGAGCAGGAAATGCTTCGGATTCACACCAACAAACGACTCCAGACCACCCACGAGGAACTCCCCACCGTTGCACTCGTCGGAGCACGAGACTGGCGCTCCTTCATGAAGCGCCTGCTGCAGGGCAAGGCCACGATCATCGCCGAACTCGAGTCGGGCAATCGTGTCCACCTGCTGGACGAACTGATGCCGGAACTCATCATCATCGACGTCCAGTCTTCGAACGTGAACCCCTTCGAGGCAGTTGCCCAGGCAAAGCAACTCTTCCCCCAACCGGAGATCGTGCTGCTTGGCGCTGACGAGCCGGCAGCAGTTGCAGCATAGAAAGGCTTCCACGTGCTTCAGCAATCCAGGCAATCACTGGACGACATGGTGACATCTGCCCTGTCCCAACCACAGACAACCCTCCCGCTGCTTGTTGCCACCAACCTTAGAAAACGGTTCGGCAGCACAGTCGCGCTGGATGGTGTGGATATCGGGGTGCAGCGCGGCGAGGCGGTGGCGATTATGGGGCCAAGCGGTTCGGGCAAGTCCACCCTGCTTCACTGCCTCGCCGGAATCCTGACCCCGGATGACGGAATGGTGATGCTGGAGGGGCAACGCATCGACAAACTCAACGAGCGTCAGCGCAGCGCCCTGCGCCGTAGCCGGTTCGGGTTTGTCTTCCAGGATCATCAACTCCTGCCTGAACTGCCGGCCGATGAGAATGTCGCCTTGCCACTGATGCTCGGTGGCGCCCGGCGCAGGCAGGCTGTCGAAGAGGCCCGCGGCATGCTCCAGCAACTCGGATTGGGCGGTCTTGAACGGAGACGGCCGGGACAACTGTCCGGCGGGGAGGCCCAACGTGTGGCCATCGCACGGGCGCTGGTGATCCGGCCAGTTGTGGTCTTTGCAGATGAGCCAACCGGGTCACTGGACCAGCACAACGGGCACCAGGCGCTCCGTCTGCTGATTGAAAGCACCACCCGGCAACAGGCAGCGCTGGTCATCGTGACCCACGATCCGGGAGTTGCCAGCCACTGCGACCGGATTGTCGAGGTACGTGACGGTCGACTGAAGCCAGCCGCTCAAGCCGGAACAGGAGCCTTCTGATGCGGGTCGTTCCCCAACTGGCATGGCGGTTGCTGCTCGGTTCCGGTGGCCGAGGTGCGCTTACGACCGTCCTCTCAGCCGTTGCCGTGGCAATTGCCACCGGTTTCCTGCTGCTCACCCTGGGAGTGGCACTTGGCTTCAACCAGCGCGCAGATCGCGAAGCATGGTTGAGCCCGATCGAGGCGGAGTCCAACCCGACGGCGATGATCGCTGTCACGACGGACTATGTGCGCGGAACAGCCGTGGCCGTTGTTGACCTGGCTGCACTGGACAACGATGTCCCCGTTCCGCCCGGTCTGGACCGTTTCCCCGAGCCGGGAGAGGTCTTCGTTTCACCGGCAATTGCCGATCTGGTGTCAACGCTGCCACCGGACGAACTGGAACAGCGCTACGTTGCGACCGATGGATCGACTGCCATTGCCGGTGAAATCGGCCAGGAAGCGCTGGTCTACAAGGGCCAGCTAATGGTCATTACCGGGCGGGATCCCGACTGGTTCGAAACATCGCTTGCCGGAACGAACTGGATGACGCCGTGGTTTGCCGAGCCCACCGCAATCAATCGGTTTGACGGGGAATCACCCTTCTGGCTTGAGGACTATAACGCACTGTCAGCGTTTGCTGTTGCCCTGCTGGTCGTTCCGCTCTTCGTGCTCGGCACAGCAGCCGGCAGACTGGCGACCACCTACCGGGATCGCCGGTTGGCTGCCATGCGCCTGGTTGGGGCAACTCCGGGCCAGGTTCGTGCAATTACCATGTTTGAGACAATGCTCGTCGGTCTGGGCGGTGCACTGGTGGGCACAGCAGTCTACATCCTGACCCTGCCACTGGCGGCACGAGTCGAGGCGACCGGTGGCGCCTGGTTTGTCGGAGACCTGTGGGTTGGCTGGCCGATTGTTGCGGCAACGTTGGTGGCAGTGCCGGTCATCGTCTGCTTCAGTGCACTGCTGGGACTTCGCAAACTGATCATTAGCCCACTCGGGGTCGCCCGGCGACAGCAACCGAAGGGCGCGACAATCTGGCGTGGGTTGTTGTTCCTCGTGTTGCTGGCTGCGTACGCTGTCATCGCGCCGACAGTTCAGCGCGCAGAAGCAGTGGTATTCGGCGTCTTCTTCGGGATCCTGTTCCTGGGGTTCAGCATCATGGGTCCATTTGTCGTGCGCTTGCTGGGCTACGCAATGACGCTCCTCGCCCGCAAGCCGGCAACCCTGCTCGCCGGCAGACGAGTCCTTGATGATCCACACGCAGTCTGGCGAATTGTCGGCGGAATCACCCTGACCGGTTTCGTTGCCGGATTCCTGACGGTGATGATCCCGGGAAATCTTGGCTTTGCCGACTACGGCTCGCCGACGGTTGGCGCGTATGTAGCCAGGAACGAATTCGACCGCATTGCAGCCGAACTGGATGCTGCGTTTGTCGAAGCGGGTATCAATGCCGAAGTCGAGGAATCCTATGATGCCCCTACCGGCGAAGCGTCACTGATCTACCTTTCAGCGGTTCTCCACACCGAAGATGAAGCTGACCAGGACCGGGTCATCACGATCTTTTCCACCACCGAAGGACTCTCGGCTCCTGCCTGGTCCAGAGCATACGACTGGAGAGCCAGAATCGAAATGATGGATGTTTACACTGCCAGCCTGCTGGTGCTGACAGTCACGCTGGCAGTCGCGTCAGCCTCGGCCATGATCAACGGCGTCACCGGTGTGCTGGACCGCCGTCAGACGTTGTCCTCACTCCGCCTGGCAGGTACGCCGCTCAATGTGCTGGATAGCGCACGCATCCGAGAGACGATCGTACCGTTTCTCATTCTGGGAGCCGGTGCGATTGGGGCGGGTGTGTTCGCGGCCCTGCCACTCTACGTCCTGGCACGGTCAAGCGTCATGGAGCGGGTGGATAGTTACCAGCAGTCGTACGCCCTGATCCTGGTGCCACTTGCGGTTGCAGTGGTGGGACTGACGGTTGCGGAGATTGCCAGCCGGGTGACACTCCGATCGGCAACCGCCAATCCCACCGCAAACAGGATTCTCTAGGTTATCCGGCCGGCGCGGTCTGTTCGGCAGCAGGCTCGTTGATGAACCGCTCGACATCCTCGGGGTCGAAGGTACTGATGCGCTCCAGTTTCAACCCATCGAGCTCAGGGACGGGCTTGCCGGCGATCAGGTCGGCAATAGCCCGTCCCACTGCCGGAGAGATCGCAAACCCGTGTCCGGTGAAGCCAGCAGCAATAGTGAGACCATCAATGCCGGGCGCGCGGCCAATGAACGGGATTTCGTCGTAACTGATGCCCTCGAGACCACCCCACTTGCGGGCAATCTTCTGCTCACCAACAGCCGGCAACAAACCGGTCGCTGCAGCCCAGTTTCCATCCTCGCTCGACTGCCGCAGGGTGTAGCCACGTCGATCCGGAGTTGCGTCACCGAGCCAGCCACCACCGAGGAAGAACTCACCTCCGGGCAACTGCTTCAAGGACAACTGCCGTCCGATAGCACCAATGACCGGCTTCAACAGTCCAGGTTCTGCTGGCGTGGAAAGCAGCATTTGCAGGACACGGGTCCGGATTGGCAAACGAATGCCGATGGACGCGGCAATCTCGTCACCCCAGGCACCTGCTGTCAGCACGGTTTCCTCAGCGTGGATCTCTTCGCCATCCGCAGTGCGGACACCAATCACCCGGCTGCCTTCCTGGATGAGCGAGACGACCTGGACACCGTTGCGATATACCGCACCATGTCGCTGGGCTGCAGCGGCCGCCGCCTTTGTGGTCGCAGGCGGATTGGCGTGGCCATCTTCCGGTGAATAGCTGCCGGCAACCACGTTGTCGTTCAGGCCAGGCACAATTTCCAGCGCCTCGGCCCGGTCGACCAGCCGGATATCGGTCAGACCGTTTTCGTTCTGGATGCGGACAAACTCACGGATCGCTTCGGCGGCTTCATCTGACTCAGCAAGGCGAAGCTGCCCATCACGGCGATACTTGAGATCTGCCTCAAGTTCCTCTTCCAGCGTTTCCCAGCGTGCAATTGCTTCAATGGCAAGTGGCACCTCGGCGGCATGCCGGCCCTGGCGACGCACACCACCGGCGCTCGCCCAGGACGCTGCCGGCTCAACACCCGGCTCTGCCCGTTCAAGCACCAGCACTTTTCGCCCCTGCTTCGCAGCGTGATAGGCCGTGAAGCCTCCCTGGACACCGCTACCAATGATCAAAACTTCAGTTGTGTTTCCGGACACTGTGTCCCCTTCCATGGCCGTCAATACTTTGGCCATTTTAGGACAGGTATCATCGATTGAGACGCCGTACATTCAGAATGGAGCAATTTCATGAGCGAATTGACGACCCGGGAAGCACTGTTGGCAACGATCAATGACATGCGGTCGTCACTCAACGCTGTGATCGATCAGGTTGGTGCAGATGCTGCCACCGAGCCCGACACCTTCGGATTCTGGTCGTTCAAGGATCTGATCGCTCACCTGACTGGCTGGAGAGAACTGACCGCAATCCGGCTGGAAGCAGCAAAGGCAGACGTTGATCCTCAGGCCCCCTGGCCCGATGACCTGACCGAGGAAGACGACGTCGACCAGATCAACCAGTGGTTGTTCGAGAAAGACCGGGACAAATCACTGGAGCAGGTGGTCCGGGAGACCAACGCAAACTTCGACCGTCTTGAACGGGCGCTGAATGCCCTCTCCGAAGAGGAACTCTTCACCCCGAGCATGTTCCACTGGATGACCTGGACCACCGCAGGGGTTGGTCCGGCGCTGATCGGGGCTTCTCAGGAACACCAGGATGAGCACATGGCTGATGTTAATGCCTGGCTTGCCGGGCGCTAGTACCTAGAGAATACCGTCGTCAGCCGGCAGCGTCGGACGCGTCGCGAAGACGAAGAACAGCGACCCCATTGCAGCGGCAACTGCCAGGACGGTAAAGCCAATCTGGTAGTTGCCGAACCGGTCAGCCAGGACGCCGGCCACAATCGGACCACTCACCATGCCGATCATGGTAATCAGCGACGAGAACCCGACGATCTTTCCGAAGGCAGCCCGGCCGAAGTAATCGGCACGGATCGCTTGCATCAATGGGCCACGCATCCCCCAGGCGGTGCCATGCAGAATTGCGAACAGCAGCACTGTTACCAGCGAACTACCCCACGCCAGCGCAAGCAGGCCCAGCGCATGACCGAACATCGCGATGACGCAAATTAGCCGCTTGTTGAACCGGTCACCGAGCAACCCACCTGTTATCTGGCCAACCATCGTGACACCAGTCATGAACGACACAATCAGCGCCGCCCGGCCCAAACTGAACCCCATGCCTTCATTCAGGTGCACCACCAGATGCACCATCACCGACGACACAACCAGCAGCGCAGTCGCATGACCAAACCCGATGAACCAGAACGCGCGGGTGCGCAGCGCCTGACGAGCGGTGAAACTCCGGCGGGTGATCGTTCCGCCGTTGGCAGCGGCCAGCGCAGCATCCCGGGCGGCAACTACTTCCGGGGAATCACCATCCGGCAGCAGGCCCATGTCTTCAGGACGATGCCGAATAACGCGTGAAAGCGGCAACCCGACAACAAGAATGATCACGCCGGATGCAAACGACGTGGTGCGCCAGCCAAAGGTGACCAACGAAACAGCAAGCAATGGAACAAGCATGCCGCCGACACTCATCCCGGCCTCGGTGAAACTGATCGCCGTCGACCGGCGACGTTCAAACCAGTTCACCATCGTCGTCGCCAGCGACATGAACCCGGCCAGACTGGAGCCAATCGCCATCGTCAGAAACGCAAGGTAGAACGTTAGCAGCGAGTTGATCTGGCTGAAGGCCATGAATCCGAGGCCGACAATAACCAGACCGACGGTGATAACCCGCTGTGGTCCCCAGCGGTCAAGCATCCAGCCCTGCAACGGACCGAGCAGACCGCTTTCCACCCGTTGGAGGGAAAACGCTGCGGCCAATGCTGCCGAACTCCAGCCAAACTCCTCACGGAGAATCGGGATGTAGGTGCCATACCCCTGGGTGAGCAGGCCATTCTGTAGCACCTGTATCAGGGCAGCCGCACCGACAATGTACCAGCCATAGAAGAGACCGCTGGTGCGGGTTCGCACCTGCTGAAGCGACATCAACGGGAATGCCTATCTGTTTGATACTGCGGATATCAGACGGTTCCATCCTCGGCCGGGATGGCCGGTTTCGTGGCGAAAATGAAGAAGAGAGAGCCAAGGCCGGCCGCCACTGCCAGAATCGTGAATCCAACCTGATAGTTGCCCAGACGGTCGGCAAAAACACCTGCGATGATCGGGCCGCTCATCATGCCCATCATGGTGATCATCGAGGAGAACCCCATGACCTTGCCGAACGAGGCCCGGCCGAAATAGTCCGCCCGGATGGCCTGCATCAAGGGGCCACGCATTCCCCAGGCTGTGCCGTGCAACACGGCAAACAGGAGCACAGTCAGGGTTGACGTCCCCCACGCAAGGGCCAGCAGGCCGAAGCAGTGGCCAAACATCGCAAGCGTACAGATCAATCGCTTGTTGAAGCGGTCCCCGAGGAAGCCACCGACAACCTGCCCTGTCATGGTGATGCCGGTCATCAGGGAGACGAACAGGGAAGCCTGACCAAGAGAGTAGCCCATGCCCTCATTAAGGTGGACTACCAGGTGCACCATCACCGCGGAAACGACCAGCACCGCCAGTGCATGGCCAAACCCGATGAACCAGAACGCACGGGTCGCAAGTGCCTGGCGTGCCGTAAAGTTCGCCCGATGGATGATTCCACCGGACGACTTCGCAAGCAGTGCTTCGCGCTCGGCCACCTCTTCCGGCGTGTCGCCATCCGGCAACATGCCGTAGTCCTCGGGATGGTGGCGCATAACCCGGGAAAGCGGTAACCCGACCACAAGGACAATCACCCCGGATGCGAACGAGGTTGTCCGCCAGCCAAAGGTAACCAGCGACCATGCGATGATCGGCACCAGCATGCCGCCAATGCTCATTCCCGCCTGGGTCAGGCTGATCGCCGATGCACGACGGCGCTCAAACCAGTTCACAATGGTCGTCGTCAGCGACATGAATCCACTGAGACTCGCGCCGACCGCCATCACGACGAATGCAATGTAGAACGTCAGGAGCGAATTGATCTGGCTGAACGCCATGAAGCCGAAGCCGAGGATGATCATTCCGATAGTGATGATGCGCTGCGGCCCCCAGCGGTCGAGCATCCATCCCTGGAGCGGACCGAGCAACCCGCTTTCGACTCGTTGAAGGGAGAAAGCCGCGGCCAGTGCTGCCGAACTCCAGCCAAATTCCTCGCGGAGGACGGGAATGTAGGTGCCATAGGCCTGCATCAGCAGACCATTTTGAAGTAACTGGATGAGGCTGGCTGCGCCGACGATATACCAACCGTAGTAGAGACCGCGGGTTTGGGATCGAACCCTCTGTAGTGAGATCAAACCGTTGTTCACAATCCATTTCGGAACTGTGGGCCGCCTGCCCTATCCTCGCATGGTAGCACCTTCAGCCGATATGGTCATATCCGAATAGCAGGTTGCAGACAATCGTCATTTGCAATGGGATACTAACCTGCCGGAACGGGAAACGGGAGAGGAAACCGGAAATCACCACCACGACAGGACAACAACCGACCAGGCCGGAACAAATCGAGGCACGCCATATCCTCTGGTTGCTCATTCTCGGGCTAACCTGGGGCTCGTCCTACCTGTTCATCAAGGTGCTGGTCGATGCGGTCAGCCCGGCCGTGATGGTCGCAGTGCGATTTGCGCTGGGGGCATCCGTGCTTGGTGTCATCCTCGCTGCTCGACATGGCCGTCTGCCGGCACGCGGGAAGATCTGGTTTCACCTGTGCGTGATGTCGCTCTTTGTCAACATCACCCCGTTCCTGCTCATAGCCTGGGGATCAAGGCACACCGATTCGGCACTGGCGGCGGTTCTGAACGGCACGACACCGTTGTTCACGCTCGTCTTTGCAGCGGCCGTGTTTCGGAGCGAGACCTTCTCGGTTGCACGGATCGCCGGTGTGGTGCTGGGGTTTGCCGGGGTAATTGCACTAACTGATGGCGTGTTCAGTTCGCCTGGCAGCGCGACCGGGTTGGGTGAACTGGCGTTGCTGATTTCGAGTGTCTGTTACGGGTTTGGCTTTGCCTACGCCCGGCGGTTCATCACCGGCGACCCGCTATCGAACGTCACTGCCCAGTTAATGATCGGCACAGTCGTCACAATTCCGATTGCCCTTGCAACCGGCTGGGTACGCACAGAGCACCTGAACCCGCTCAACATCGGGGCATGGATCATCCTCGGAGTCTTTGGCACCGGCGTTGCCTATCTCTTCTACTACTCCCTGATCAGCCAGATCGGTGCTACCCGGGCGTCGCTGGTGACATACATTACCCCGGTTGTTGGTCTGATTCTGGGATGGATTGTCCTGGAAGAAAACCTCGGATGGGCCGGTGTCCTTGGCATGGTGCTCATCATCGCCGGCGTCGCAGTCAGCTACAGCCGGAACCCACGGTTGCATCGTCGCTGACAGCAAACGACCCCGTCTCCAATCCGAACGGGGTCGTTGCCTTGTGTGGTTGCGTGACTAATGGGCGTGTGCCGGTGGCTTGTCACCGAGATTGGCAGCCCCGGTTTCCACCAGTTTCGCCAACTCCTCGTCGGTCACACCGACCTCCTTCAGCACCTCGGCGGTGTGTTCACCGAGTAACGGCGGAGTCCGGTGGATGTCACCCGGCGTGTCACTCAGTTTCACGGGCAGACCCAAC
This sequence comes from uncultured Thermomicrobiales bacterium, assembly GCA_964462545.1. GTDB lineage: Bacteria > Chloroflexota > Chloroflexia > Thermomicrobiales > CFX8 > CAYWXR01. The sequence goes on along the minus strand of CAYWXR010000002.1, from coordinate 145,996 downwards.
AACCGCACGGTTCCCATCGTCGGATGCTCGCGTTCAACCACCATCTCTCGATGTCGTGTCTGTGGATGGTCCAGCGCCTGGTCGATGCCGTAAATCGGACCGCAGGGGATTCCGGCCTTGTTGAGCAGGACTTCCCACTCATCGGCCGTCTTCGTTTGCAACTTCTCGCTTATCAGGTCTGCCAACAGCAGCCGATTCTCGTGGCGGTCACCATTGGTCGCAAACCGGGGATCCTCGAGCAACTCTTCAGCACCGATCAACTGGCACAGTTGCGGCCAGCGTTTCTCTCCGGCGCCACCTATCGTCAGATATCCGTCGCTGGCCCGGAACACGCCATACGGCGCATTAATCGGGTGATGATTGCCGGCCGGTGGCGGAACACCGGCACCATTCAGGTAGCGGACACCCTGGAAGGCCAGCATCCCCACCATGCTCTCCAGCAATGAGGTGGTTACCTGCTGTCCCCGACCAGTCCGTTCCCGTGCCTGGAGCGCTGCCAGCACACCATAGGCACCGAACAAGCCGGTCAGCAGGTCGGCAATCGGGATACCGGAACGCACCGGCTCGCCACCTTCGAACCCGGTAATCGCCATCAGTCCGGAGAACCCCTGCACAATCTGGTCGAGACCCGGCCGGTTGGCGTACGGCCCATCCGGCCCAAACCCGGAAATGGCGAGGTAAATGATGCCCGGGTTGCGGGCGGACATCTCTTCGTAACCGAGGTTCATCACCTCCATCACGCCGGGACGGAAGTTCTCCACCACGACGTCGGCCGATTCAATGATCTTCGCGATCGCCGCCTGGCCTTCCTTCGTCTTGAAGTCGACAGCGACCGAGCGCTTGTTCCGGTTCGCCGAAAGGAAAAAGGCACTTTCACCATCGAAGAAGGGCGGACCGGCACTGCGGCCGTGGTCGCCTTCGTGGGGATTCTCGATCTTGATCACATCGGCGCCGAGATCGCCCAGCCACATCGCTGCCGTCGGACCGGCCAGGTGACGACCAAAATCGACAACCCGGATCCCGCTCAGCGGCATCTGCTGTCCTTCGCTCATCCCTACCGTCCCTTCCATTGCGGTTTGCGCTTCTCGAGGAATGCCGAGACACCTTCCTTGAAGTCTTCGCTCATGTAGGCCTTCAGCAACAGTTCTTCATTCTTCGGTGGCATGATGTGTTCCTGGACGTAGCGCACCGACTCCTTGCAGACCTGAATGGTGATCGGAGCATTGCCGGCAATGGTCTCGGCGATTTCCTGGACACGTTCACGGATCTTGTCCGGTTCGACGATTTCGTTCGCCAGACCAATACTGAGGGCTTCCTGGGCGTCCCACATCCGGGCCAGGAAGATCATCTCCTTGGTGCGTGCCGGTCCAATGAGGTTGACGACACGGGCGTAGCCATTGGAACTGAGCGTGTTCCCTAGCGTGCGGGAAATCGGCACACCGAACTTCGCATTCGGGGCAACAATCCGCAGGTCACAGGCCATCGCCAGTGCTGCTCCACCACCGACGGCATACCCCTGGATCATGGCAATGGTTGGCCGCTTGACGGTCTCCAGGCGGGTCACCACCCGGTCGATCCTGGCCTCGTATTCGATGGCATGTTCCGGGTTGGTAAAAGTCTTGAACTGGTTGATATCGGTACCGGCCACAAATGCACGCTCACCGGCGCCAGTCAGAACCAGCACCCGGATGTCGGGGTCCTGCTCGATTTCGTCGCAAACCCGGACAATCTCCTCGTACATGGCGAAGGTCATGGCGTTGCGCTGTTCCGGACGGTTGAAGGTTAACCAGGCGACCGGTCCGTGTCGTTCGAAGATCGTATCCTGCGTTGGTGTTTCGCTCATCTACCCCTCATTCTCCTGTATCACGGTCGGTCATGGAACGGCAGCCGGACGACCACCTGCCGGGCATCATAAGATGATCCCCCGCCCGAGGCAACGTATCTTGCGACCCTGATTGCGCAATTCTTCGGATGTTCCACCTCTCCTCCGAACCTATGCTGGTTTCACGACCCTCGATCGCAGGATAGAGACCCAGGACAGGAGTTGTTGGTTATGACCAGCATCAGCACCGCCTCGTCGAAGAGCCAACTCGTCGAAGTCGGGCCGCTCGCAACGTTGGAGAGTCCAACCGTCGTCTCGGGCGGCAAGCACGGAATCGCAGTCTTCATCAGCGATGGCAAGCCATATGCTGTCGACAATCGCTGCCCGCACATGGGCTTTCCGCTCGACAAGGGCACCATCCGGGACGGCATCCTGACATGCCACTGGCACCACGCCCGGTTCGATCTTGAGAGCGGCGGAACGTTCGATCCATTCGCCGACGATGTCAGGGTGTATCCCACCGAAGTACACAACGGTATCGTCTTTGTTGACATCGCCCCGCGCCAGGAAGACGTTGAAACCCGCTGGAAAGGTCGGCTCCGGGACGGACTGGAACAGAACCTGGGGCTGGTCATCGCCAAATCCGTGCTGGCGCTCCGGGATCGCAATGTCTCCGGTGCTGAGATCAGCAAAATTGGCGCGCACTTCGGCGCCCGCTATCGCGAAGATGGCTGGCGGGTCGGTCTGACGATTCTGTCGGCGATGAACAACATGCTCCCCTGGTTGAAGGATGAAGACCAGGTGCTGGCCCTGTATCACGGTATGGTCCACATCGCCCGGGAGACTTCCGGGGAGCCGCCACACTTCCGTCTCGACGAATTACCGACGATTAATGTCCCGCCCGAGCGAATAAAGACCTGGTTCCGGTCGTTCGTTGAAGTACGCGACCGTGATGGTGCAGAGCGGGCGCTCCTGACGGCAATCAACTCCGGCATGGAGCCGTCCGCCATTGCTGACGTGCTGTTTGCCGCAGCAACCGACCACTTCTTCCTCGATGGCGGGCACTCCTTCGACTTCGTCAACAAGGCCTGCGAGATGCTCGATACGATCGGTTGGGAACATGCAGCAGAAATCCTGCCAAGTGTCGTTCCGGCGCTGACCAACGCGATGCGTTCCGAGGAACTCAACTCCTGGCGACACCCGATTGATCTTGTGTCGCTGGTCAACGAGGCAACCGCCGACCTTGCCGGCATCTTCCAGACACCGCGAGACGAACAATGGGACAACCTGGAGTCGCTCGCCGCAACGTTGCTGGAAGATGACCCGGTGCAATCGGCTGCTGCCATTCGCCAGGCACTGGTTCATGGCGCACCGCTGGTCGGTATCACCCGGGCAATTTCCTATGCTGCCGCAGTCCGGATTGCCCGCTTCCATACTTCGAACGAATTCAGTGACTGGATCACGGTGCTCCATACGTTTACGTATGCCAACGCCCTGCACCAGGCAGCCAAGCGGGCACCATCGGCCGAACTCGCCCGCGGGGCCTTCCACGGAGCAATGCGCATTTACCTGGACCGGTTCCTGAACATGCCGGCCGCCCGGTTACCGGAGCATCGCAACTCATCAAGGGAACCTGCGGACGCCAATGAACTCCTGAAGAAACTGCTCGATCTCACTGACCGGGAACAACAGGTCAATGAGTCTGCGCTGGTGGTCCACCGGTATCTCTCGCTCGGGCACGATCCGAAGCCCCTGGTGGCTACACTGGGTCACATCCTGCTGCGGGAAGACGCCGAGTTCCACTCCTACCAGATGCTCGAGGCCGGAACTGCCCTGTTTGATGAATTGCTCCCGGTAAACCGGGATGCTGCACACCGGGTGCTTGTCGCGGTGGTTCGCTACCTGGCGGCCCACTCGCCCACCTCCCGGGCGATGCGTCAAACCGCCCGCACGGCGATCCGGCTCCATCGTGGGGACGCGATCTACGAAGAACCATCTGAAGCAGAAGAGTCACTTGCCGCCGACGATTGATCTCTTGCAGCACCTCCTCCCGCCAATCCCGCCGGGTGTACCCGGCGGGATTGGCTTTTCTGAAGAACGACATGATTTGCTCAGGTTCCACCTCTCCGCCGGTAAATCAATCGTGCGATAATGCCGCCACCTGACAAATCACAGGCTGAAACACAGAAAGACGGAGAACATGTCAAGAGCAGATGTCGTCGTTATTGGTGGAGGGGTAAACGGCACCGCGACTGCCTTTTTCCTTGCCAAAATGGGGATGACCAATGTCGTACTGGTGGAGCGCCAGCAACTGGCTGCCGGCGCTACCGGAAAATCCGGTGCGCTGGTACGCATGCACTACACCAACCCGTATGAATCGAAACTCGCCTATGAGAGCCTGAAGATTTTCGCCAACTGGAAAGATGAGGTCGGCGGAGATTGCGGTTTTGAAGGCGCCGGTTTCGTCCAGATCGCACCTCCCGGCTACGAAGAGGACCTCGCTGCCAACGTCCGCGACCAGCAGGAAATCGGAATCAACACCCGTGTGATCCCGCTGGATGAACTCAAGCAGATCTATCCGGACATGCGGGTGGATGATATTGGCGCGGCTGCCTACGAACCGGACAGCGGTTGGGCAGACCCGAACCAGACCACCTATGCGTTCGCCGAAGCTGCCCGAAAGCTCGGCGTGCGCATCGAGACATTCTGTGAAGCCACCAGTATCGTCACCGAACACGACAAGGTTGTAGCCGTCGAAACGACCAAGGGGCGGATTGAGACGTCAAACGTTGTCCTGGCACCGGGCGCATGGGCCTCGAAACTGTTGCTTCCGCTCGGTCTTGACTACGGTCTGGCTCCCCGCCGGGTACAACTGGTGATCTTCCAGTGGCCGAATGGTTTCCAGGGACCGCATCCTGCCGTTATCGACCGGGTCAGCAAGGCCTGGTTACGGCCGGCTGGCGAACGCACCACGTTGATCGGTGCCGAACACAGCGTCGAGGAACTCGAACCGGAAGCATTCACCGAGGTCATTTCGCAGGAGATCGTCGAGCACGCCCGAAAAACACTGGCCAACCGCTTCCCGGCGTTCGAGAACGCAACGATGCGCGGCGGATGGTCAGGCATGTACACCATGAGCCCGGACCACCGGCCGATCATCGACCAGATTCCGTCTGTCGGCGGTCTCTACTGCATGCTGGGTGATTCCGGCTCCTCGTTCAAGACCGCGCCGGCCATTGGCAAGTGCCTGGCCGAGTGGATCGTCAACGGCGAACCGCAGACTGCCGACCTCGCACCATTCCGCTCCACCCGGTATGCCGAGGGCCTGCACTGGACCGATGCCCGCAAGTATGGCGACGAGAAATCGGCCACGATCTCCCGCTAACGGACGTCCACCCCAACCAGTTCCTGGATTGAGCGCCACCCGACCCTGTCGGCGTCGGCGCTCATTTCCTTGAGGATTCTGCCCGGCAGGGAAGGCCCGCCGTAGATGAATGCCGTGTACAGCTGCACCAGCGTCGCGCCGGACCGGATGCGTTCCAGCGCATCTGCACCGGACGACACCCCGCCGACACCAATGATCGGAATCTGTGTACCTACGCGCCGGTAGAGCGTCCTGACGACCTCGTTCGCCCGCTCCCGAAGCGGTTGTCCACTTAGTCCACCCGGGTAGTCCCGATACTTTGCATCGATCGCGTCCCTGGAAATGGTGGTATTGGTGGCCACGATTCCGCGAACCCCGTTGGCGACAGCGGCGTCAGCGATACCTTCAATCTCCGCGTCGGTCAGATCCGGAGCAATCTTGACCAGCAACGGTCGCTCGGGGCGATCGAGCAATTTCGCCATACGCTCGTTGGATTCCCGGGTTGCAGTCAGGATGTTCGAGAGTTCATCGGCCATCTGAAGAGACCGCAGTCCCGGTGTGTTCGGTGAGGACACGTTGATCGTGATGTACTGGGCGACATCGAACACTGCCTCAAGCAGTTTGGCGTATTCCTGCGCAGCAAGCTCTGCCGGGGTCTCCTTGTTCTTGCCGATGTTCACCCCGATGACTCCATGAGGGCGCAGCCGTAACAATTGCCGGCGCAATTCGGCCGCGCCGTTGTTCGGAAAGCCCATAGCATTGATAACCGCGGATGCTTCGGGAACCCGCCAGATTCGCGGACGGGGATTTCCCACCTGCGGCACGAGCGTCACCGTACCGGTCTCAACATGGCCGAATCCCAGCGCAATCAGCGGCTCGACGGCGATACCGTTCTTGTCCAGGCCGGCAGCGACTCCAAGCGGGTTGGCAAATGGAAGGTCCCAGACACGCAAACGGAGACGCTCATCCGGTTCCGGAGCGAGCGATTTCAGCGCCAGTTGACCACCCGGCAGCCTGAACCCTCGCCGCAACGACTGTAACGCCAGCGCGTGCGCCTTTTCGGCGTCTGACTTCGAGATAAGACTCCGGTACATCACCTGATAGAGATCGCTCATGTCCTGCTCCGGGTTATGCGCTGACCGGCGGGTGCATGCTAGCATCGCCGGGGAACTCGATCATAGAGAGGGTACAGGAGTGAACGAGAATCTGCTGCAGAAAATTGATGAACATATCGACCAGCACCTGGATAACTACCTGGAAGACCTGAAGCACCTCTGTCGCTTCAGGAGCGTGGCCGCCCAGTCGCTTGAAATCGACGAGACAGCCGAAGCTACTCGCGAGCTTCTTGAAAAGTACGGCGTCTCGGCACGAGTGATGCCGACCAATCGGTTTCCGGTGGTTTACGGCGAGGCAGCGCTGGATGCCGGGAAGACCCTGCTGCTCTACAACCATTACGATGTCCAGCCTGCCGAACCGCTTGAGCTATGGGATTCCGACCCGTTCGACCCCGAAATCCGTGACGGCGCCATCTATGGACGGGGTGTTGGAGACGACAAGGGTCACATTATCTGCCGTCTGGCGGCAATTGATGCTGTCACGGCGGTCACCGGCGGCCTGCCCTGCGGGATCAAGTTCCTGATCGAGGGTGAAGAGGAGATTGGGTCCGGTAGCCTGGATGCATTCATTGCCGACAATGTCGATCTACTCCAGGCAGACGGCTGCCTCTGGGAGTTTGGCGGCGTTGACTACGATGGCCGACCCCAGATCTTTGCCGGAATGCGCGGTGATCTCTACGTCGAGCTACGGGTGCGCACTGCGTCCCGCGATGCTCACTCCGGCATGGGCGGCTCGATGTTCGCCAATGCTGCCTGGCGGCTGACCTGGGCGCTGGCATCGCTCAAGGGGCCGGACGAACGTATCCTCATCCCTGGCTGGTACGACGATGTCCGCGAGGCAAGTGCACGCGACCTCGAACTGCTGGACGCATTGCCATCTGACGAGGACCGGATCAAGCGCACCTATGAACTCAAGGGCTTCCTGAACAATGCCACTGGTCTCGAACTGAAGCGGCGGTCACTGTTTGAGCCGACCTGCACCATTTCCGGCCTTTCCAGCGGTTATCAGGGACCAGGGTCCAAGACGGTGCTGCCGGCAGAGGCAATGGCGAAAGTCGACTTCCGTCTGGTGCCGAACCAGAGCGCTGACGATCTGATCGAGAAACTCCGCAAGCACCTGGCTGACCAGGGATTCGACGACATCGAAGTGATCCAGCACGGTGGCTATGATGCCGCACGGGTTGACCCTGATGCTCCGTTTGTCCAGATGGTCGCCGATACCGGTTGGGACGTCTATGACCGTCCCGTCGCACTGCATCCGACCAGTGGCGGATCCGGCCCGATGGCATCATTCGTCCGGCGCCTGGGTATGCCGATTGCCAACGTTGGTATCGGCGATCCGAACTCCAACGCGCACGCCCCGAATGAACGCGTGCTGATCGACGAGTTCAAGCGTGGAATCAAGCAGACTGCGCGGGTCTACCTGCGCATGAACGACCTGCCGGACCAGGCAGATTAACCCGGAGGCACGATGGCTGCGCCAAACCGATCCAGTCGCGAATGGGTCCAACGGGTCAGGATGGTGCAGAAGCGTGCCGTTCGGAAGGAAGAAGGCGTCTGCTTTGTTGAAGGCATTCGCCAGGTGATTGCAGCACGCGAAGGTGGTTGGCCACTCGAGGTGCTGCTGGTTGATCCTGCCAGGTTGCGTAGCGACGTTGCCTGGCAGGAAATCGACCGAATTGCTGCGCCGGTCGTTGAACTATCCACACGCGACTTCGAACGCATTTCATCACGGGATAACCCGACCGGTATCGCCGCGATCGTGAAATGGCGACCGCTCGACATCGATCTATTGCCGGCAAACGGCAACCTCTACGTTGTGACGGACGAGATCAGTGATGCCGGCAACCTGGGGACACTGATGCGCACTTGCGATGCGTTCGGGGTTGCCGGGCTGATCGTGCATGGTGGCGTGGACCCTGCCCACCAGACCTGTCTGCGGTCCAGCCTTGGTACTGCGTTTCGCTTGCCGGTTGCCAGCGTCGAAACGCTTGATGATGCCTTCCGGTGGTGTGCTGCACTCGGCATCAAGACCGTCGCAACTTCAGCCCGGGCAGAGGCATCACTCCCCCACTCGGGTATCGGATCCGAACCGGCAGCAATCATCCTCGGCAACGAGGGACGCGGTCTGGCCCCTGAAACCATCGCTCGGTGCGACACTACCATTCGCATACCGATGGCCGGGACTGCCACCTCACTCAACGTCGGGGTAGCGGCCGGAATCATCCTCTACGAAGCCACGCGAAACAGTCTGTAGCCCCGCGCAAATAACCAGCCCTAGACCAACCGGACGCCCGCACCGGGAAAACCGGGCAGGTACTTAGGGTGCATGGTCCCGGGCCGGATTGGACTTTTCGCACCTTGCCGCACAGTCATACAGGCATAGACTCTGAACACGGGGTTGCTCCGGCCTGAATCGCGCCGCTGCTTCCTGACAAATACACGTTCAACGAAGGGTATGCCGGCTTCGATGGAGAAGCGAGTACTGCTGATAGATGACGATCCGTTGTTCATTCGCGCTCTCAGCGCAACACTCACCAACCAGGTGGAACTACGCGTCGTCTCGATCGCCGATGAGGCCCTTCGCATTTCCGCAGAGTGGCGTCCTAACCTGGTCCTGCTTGATCCCCATCTGGCACCGGGTGATTCATTCAGCGTGCTGGATAAACTCAGCCAGACACGATGTGAACATCAGATATCGGTGATCTGTCTGGTACGGGGAGCCGGTTCAATGACACGTATCCGGCGCTTCGGGGGAACGGTTTTCGGCACGCTCAAGCGCACATCCAGCCGGGACCAGATCGAACAGGCAATTGCCCTGGCTCTTGAATTTCAGGAGACCATAGCCGCCTGATTACGGCCCACTGTTTACCGCGGCGGTCCCGATGTCCCAGACGACCTGGGAGACTCTTCCCATTACTTCGTAGGCAAGGTCCTCGCGGACATGCTCGGTGAGCACCACAGCAACAACCGGCCCAACCGGAGTTGAGATGATGCCGGCATCATTCACAACGCCATCCGGCAGGTAGCCAGTCTTGTGAGCCAGAACACCATCCGGCACACCCAGTGATAATCCTCCAAAGATGTGCTGGCTGGCGAGCAGGTCCATCATCATCCGGCTGGCATCCTCGCTAACCGCCTGGCCATTGAGAATCAGCAGCAGCAGGTTGGCTACCGCACGTGCAGTTACCACGTTGTAGGCATAGTCTGCCCGCATCGTCATCGGGATATTGAACCCCTGAAGTTCCGAAGTGGTAGAGAGCGGCGCCGGGATGATCGGCCCCGGGAAGCCAGGTTCTTCCTCATCCTCTGTCAGAGGCTCGTCCTCGGGAGTTTCGCCCTCGGAGTCTGGAGAAGGTTCCTCTTCTTCAAGCTGCTCGAGTTCCTCTTCATGCTCCTCGTCAGGAATCGCTTCTTCCTCGGGAGCAGGCGCCTCGTCAACCGGAGATTCTTCCTCTTCAGGTTCAGGAGGATACAGCGATGGGCGCTCAATCAGGGGTGACCAGCGGATTTCTATCCCGTCGAGCCCGTAATAGCTCATCGTGTAGTTGACGTTCGCCGACCCGACAAGGTCGAGCAACGCATACGAAGCAACGTTGCTGGAAAGGGTAATCATCAGATACAGGAGAGTTTCAACGGTGTAATAGCTACCGACTGATTCCCAGCCGATGTTATCCGGCCCCTCAACCAGGAACCCGTCAACGATCAACACGCCATCATCCAGAGAGAAGCGACCGTCGTTGATCTGGCGGAAGACCTCGACCATCACCGCCAGCTTGTAGATGCTGGCAGCCTCCATGCTTTCGTCGGGCGAGGATTCGTAAAAGATAGTGCCGTCCTGGGTGGCCAGAACGATTCCAAATATGCCCTCGTATGCAGCCACCAGTTCATCGATCCGGGGTGCGACTTCCTCTGGCCGGAAAATGAGCGGCTCAGGCTCCGGGTCGTCCACAATCTCGATCGAAGCCGACTCGATTGACTGGTCGGATTCAGGTTCCGGCGTTGCCGTTGGCGCGGTGGTTGGTTCGGATGTCGAGTCTACCAACGGCTCGGCCGTAGCCTCCTCGACCGGTGGTTCAGTCTCGTCTGTAGCAGGCTCCGATGTTGACTCTGAAGTCGGGGTTGCAGTTACAACCAGAGTCGGAGTGATCGTTGGTGGGGGACCATTACCCTCGACAACCGCTTCCGACCCGGAACACGACGTCAGAATCAGGGCAACCACCAGCAGGTACGAAACGGGACTCAGAAAACGCTTCACCCAGACTCCCCCGGAATAACGAACCATGCCAACCAGAACACCTGCAGTTGGCGCGGCAATCCTAACACCCCCGGTAAATCTCGTTTCCGGTTTGGAGTTACCCTAAAGACTGGGCCATACTCACATGTCGCCACGGCGCCGTGGCAAGGGAACTACCGACGAGGAATACTGCTGAATGGTCGCTCAGGCCGCCGAACTCATCCAGTATCGTAGTCTGGTCGCCAATCTGGTGGCCAAGGACCTCAAGGTACGCTACAAGAGTTCGTTCCTCGGCTATCTCTGGTCACTTCTCAACCCGCTGCTGATGATGCTGGTGTTCACCTTCGTCTTTACCCAACTCATCGGCATTGGGGAAACGATTCCGAACTTTCCGGTGTTTGTGCTGACCGGACTGCTTTCCTGGAACTGGACCGCCAACAGCGTTATCGCCGGCACACGTTCGATTACCGACAACGCACCGATCATCAACAAGGTCTACTTTCCCAGGATGCTGTTGCCTGTCTCGGTCGTGGTATCGAACATGATCCATTACCTGCTGGCCCTGCCGGTCCTCTTCGTCTTCATGCTGATATTCGGCATCGGACTTTCACCGTGGATGCTCTATCTGCCGGTGATCATCTTCGTCCAGGCAACCTTCCTGGTCGCGCTGGTACTGATCCTGTCGGCTATGCACGTCTATTTTCGGGATACTATCGTCCTTGTCGAGGTCGGGGTCACAGCCTGGTTCTTCATGACGCCGATCTTCTACCGGGTTGAGGATGTTGTGCCCGACCTGGTTCAGTGGATGTACTGGTTCAACCCGATGGCCTCGATCATCGCCGAACTGCACACGGTGCTCTATCACGGCAGCGTGCCCGACCCGCTCTTCATGGCTCGCACCCTGGTCACATCGCTGGTTCTGCTTGCCATCGGCTGGACGCTGTTCAACCGGGTCAGCAAACACATCGGAGAACATCTCTAGTGCAGCGAAACGGACACAAACCGGGCGAATACGCCATTGAATTCCGGGATGTCTCCCGGCGTTTCGTGCTCCGGCATGAACATCGATCCTCGTTTCAGGACTGGTTTGTCGGTCTGGTGCGGTCACGGGGAGTAGCCGAGGAATTCTGGGCAGTACGGGATGTTTCATTCGGTGTCCGGCGAGGAGAAACCCTCGGTCTTGTCGGTCGCAATGGTGCCGGGAAGAGCACCTTGCTGAAACTCGTCACCCGGGTTCTCGAGCCATCGAGCGGCACGGTTTCGGTAAATGGCCGGTCGTATGCCATGCTCGAACTGGGAGCAGGGTTTCATCCTGAACTATCCGGGCGGGACAATGTCTTTTTGAACGGCAGCCTGTACGGATTCAGCCGGAAAGAAATGGCCAGCAAGTTCGACCGGATTGTGGCATTTTCCGAACTCGAACGGTTTATCGACACCCCGGTCAAGCATTACTCTTCCGGAATGTTCGCCCGGCTTGCCTTTGGCATCGCCGTTTCCATGGAACCGGAAATCCTGGTCATCGACGAGGTACTGGCGGTCGGGGATTCATCGTTTCAGGAGAAATGCCTGCGGGCGCTTGAGGACCTCAAGGAACGCGGCACAACAATCCTGTTTGTCTCCCACGACGCGGAAACGGTCCGTTCGTTCTGTGACCGGGCGGCGCTGATGGTCGATGGTCACATGATCGACATCGGGCCATCCGGTGACGTTGTCGACCACTATCACCGCCTCCTGATGACCCGCACACCACGTTTCAGCCTCTTGCGCGTCCGGGCACTTGATCAGACAGGGCAACCTGTGGACGAGATCAATTCCGGAGAATGCCTGTCCGTCGAGGCCCTGTTGACCGCCCCGCCAGGAATGGACACCAGCATCCTGACGCTTCAGGTCACGATCGAACAACCCGATGGCGAGAAACTTTGGGAAACCCGCGCCAGGCTTCCCCACGAACTGCCGGTAAACGGATTGACCGGTAGCCACCGGAGCGATGGAGAACCGGATACCCGGGTTGCCAGAATGACGATCCCGGACTTTCCGATCACCTCCGGAACGCTACGCCTGAGTGCCTCGCTGTTCGATACCAGTGCCCCGGAACCACGGTTCCTCGACCACAAGGACACCATGCTCACCGTCCTCCCCACCCGCGATGATGACCGCGGCCTGTTGAGACTCGGTCACCGGTGGGAGTGGGAATAGCTTCGGCCCGCCGGAACTGCTCTCACTGATCGTGGATTATGGATTCCACCAGATTACTGCAAGTCTGGTAGGATGCCGTGGGTATTGCAGGGACTGGCAGACAACGTTACAGGAATCGATCCGTAAACTATGTTCACGCTCCTGGCGAGCGCGTGGCGCGTCATCGTCAATCGATCGCTGTCTGACTGGCTAACGCTCTCGGCAGCACTGATTACCGTCCTCATCTCGACGACGCTGCTGGCCGCAGGCCCGATCTATGCTGATGCTGTTGCCCTGAGCGGTGTTCACCGGACACTCGCTGATTCCCCCGTCGCCGATGTCAACGTCCAGGTGACTGTCCGCACCTCTGCAACACGATTTCCTGAGCACGATCAACTGGTCCTGAACGAGGTCGGGCGAACCGTCAACACCACGGGAGCACAGGTGTATCGCCGTGGATTGTCGGATTCCTATGCGCTTCCGTTTCAGGAAGATGAGGAAACAGTCCGCAATCTGGCCGTTTTCAGCTTCTTCGATCGCTTTGATGAACACATCAGGCTGGTTGAAGGTGACTGGCCGGACACCACTTCGGAACCATACGAAGCGATCCTGCCGGCTAGCACCGGAGCGCAGTTGCAACTCAGCGTCGGAGACGAATTTCAGGTTACCAACCGGCGGGATGACTCTTATCAACCGACGGTCCGCATCACCGGATTCTATGAGATCAACGATGCAACCGATCCCTACTGGATGGAAACCCCGCTCGATATTGACGGGATCATCGTCAGTGATTCGTTCACCACGTTTGGTCCTTTTGTCGTCACAACCGACACCTTCTTTGAGTCCTTCACGCCAGCCAGCAGCGAAGTGCGCTGGAATATCCTGCCGACATTCTCCAACCTGGCGGTCGACGAAATTGCCCCAACCCGGCGAGGGGTAGACAGTCTGGAAGACCGCCTGAACCGGGGGGCGGCGGCCGGCAATCGTTTCTCGGTCAACACCGAACTGCACAACATCCTGCGGGCTGCCGAGCGCTCGCTGCTGGTCACCCGCTCCGGGGTGCTTGTGCTGACCATCCAACTGGCATTGCTCGCCGGCTATGCACTTGTGCTGACAGCCGGGTTACTGGTCGACCAGCGCAACGTTGAAACCTCGCTGATCAGATCACGCGGAGCAAGCAATCGACAGGTCGCCACCATGGCGATGATGGAAGCAATGCTGCTGGCGCTGCCAGCGGTGATCCTTGGGCCGATCCTGGCTGCACTGGCGCTGCGGATTCTCAACGTCGCCGGGCCGCTGGCGGGTATCGGGCTCCATATCGAGCCACGGGTCTCGCTGACTGCCTACCTGATCGCCATGCTGACCGGGCTTGCCTGTATCGTCGCACTCACATTGCCGTCGCTTATCGCGGCCAGGTCCTTTACCCAGGCTCGGGCCGAGCGCGGACGGCAAGGCTCCCGTGCATTCTCCCAACGCGCTGGAATCGACCTGGTTCTGCTGGCATTGGCTGCACTCGCCTACTGGCAGTTGCGGCGCTACAGCGCCCCGATTACCCAGACCGTGGAAGGGCGGCTCGGCATCGACCCGCTGCTTGTCGCAGCTCCGGCGATCGGTCTACTGGCAGGTGCAGTGATTGCCCTGCGGACGATCCCGCTCCTTGCGCGTCTGGCAGAGGTGATCGCCATCCGCGGAACGACCATCGTCCCGGCGCTTGGTGCCTGGCAGGTAGCTCGCCGTCCGATGCGGTATGCACGGTCTGCACTCATCCTGGTGCTGGCGCTCGGTATTGGTCTGTTTGCCGTCTCCTACTCAGAAACCTGGAGCCAGTCACAGCACGACCAGGCAGCGTTCCAGACCGGCGGCGACATTCGTGTCTGGCCGAACCAGCGTATCAGCCGTTCGATTCCCCGCCAGATGCTGCCAAATGCGTATAGCAGCATCGAAGGAGTGCAAGCCTCTACCCCCATCATGCGCGACACTGGCCAGATTTCACGGACTGCCGGCACGGGCCACGCACTGATGCTGGACGCAGCAGTCGCGGCCGACGTTGTCTCACTTCGCGAGGACCTGAGCGAAGAGCCACTCGACGTCCTGATGGAACGACTGGCCGCAAACCGCACCCCACTGGCAAACATTCCACTCCCGGGTGAGCCGGAAGAGATTGCACTTGACCTGACATTTACGGTTGCGCCCCTGCCGGATGACGCTGAACTGCCATCGGGTATGTCGCCCGATGACAATCGCCTGACGATGTCGATGTCAATCTCCATCGTGTTGCAGGACGCCAACGGCAACCTCAGCCGCATCGACTTCCGGCAGGTGGCCGACGACGCGGAAGGGGTGCGCCTGGCATCTCCGATCATCTACCGGTTGCCCGATGGGTCCGCCGTTCACCCTGTCTACCCGATCTCGATTGTCGCTATCGAACTCCGGGCAACAGCAACCCGGGGCATTTCCCGCACAGCGTCGCTCGATATCAACCGGATCGAGGTTACTGATTCCGCCGGGAGCGGCAACTGGACTGCCGCAGACCTACCGACCGATCCTGATTTCTGGGAAACGGGTGCATCCGGGGTCGTGACGCTCTTCGAAGCCCCGGAGATCACCATTGTTGACCCTGCTTCCGGTGAAGGACTGGGCATGGCCCTCGGCTCCGGCATGACCAACACGGGAAATCAGCCGGTGTTGACGAACTTCTTCCTGAGACCTGCCGGAACGAAACTACCGGATACCATCCCGGTGCTGGTCAGCCAGCAGTTCCTGGACATCACTTCATCGAGCATCGGCAGCGTCTCGGAAATCCAGATCGGCGACCTGCGCGGTCGTATCGAGGTTGTCGGGATCATCAACGGCTTCCCGACGCTCGATCCCAACGCCAATGGACTGTTTATTGCAGATATGGCGACCGTCGCCGCCAGCAGGTTTGAACCTGGCCGGCAACTCTTCGTGCCGGACGAGATCTGGGTTGGCGTCGAGAATGGACACGAGGACGAAGTCGCCGAAGCACTCGCCCAGGAGCCGTTCCTCAGCAGACAGGTTCAGAGCCAGGGAGGGAGGGCTACTACCCTGCTCTCTGATCCGGTGGCACTTGGTGCAATCGGCGCCCTTTCAATCGGATTTGTTGCCGCTCTCATCTTTGCCGGCGTCGGGTTCGTTGTCAGTGCCGTCGTTTCAGCCCGCGAGCGCATGACGGAGTTCGCCCTGTTGCGTGCACTCGGCTTGTCACCCCGCCAGTTGCTGCGCTGGATGACCATGGAAAACAGCGTATTGCTCGGTATAAGCCTCATTTTCGGCACGCTGCTCGGACTTGCACTTGCCTGGTTGATTCTGCCGCTCATTTCCGTGACTCAACAGGCGACCCGCGTCTTCCCGGGCGTAACCGTCGTCATTCCGTGGAAGACGATCCTTCTGCTGGAACTGGGAGTGGTCGTGGTGCTGGTTGCGGTCATTGGCCTCATGGCGCTTGCACTCCGCAAACTCGGGCTGGGTTCATTGCTACGCCTCGGGGAGGATACGTAGATGGCTCACCGGGATACACCGCGTCGTGAACGTGGACAACTGGCCGGCGTTCCAGCGCTGATCGCAACGATCCCACGCCGGTTACGGACCGAAATACCGCTGGTCGCCACCATGGTCGGGGTGGTGCTGATTGTGGCCATCATCGCGACCTCGTTGCCGCGCCTGTACAACCGTATGGCCGACGATGCGCTGGTATACGACGTCGAGAATGCCAATATCTTCATCCGAAACCTGAACGCGATCCTGCTTTCTCACACATTGCCCGGCGAGGACGACGTTTTTGGCCCGGTTGAACAGGCCGGTATCGACTTTCTGGATGCACAAACTCCGGCCATTCAGGACATTGTCGTTGATTCAAACTGGGTGCTCGATTCACCCAACTATGTGGTGACCGACGTCCCCGGTGCGCCGGTGTACGCATTTGATCGCTTCATGCGTTTCCGCTACCAGAGTGAGGTCTATGACAACATCGAATTGATCGATGGCCGGTTGCCCGAGCGACGCGACCCGATCCCTCCTCCCTGTATCGGCGATTGCCCGGAGACCAACGAGCGCTGGCAACTCTTTGAGGTAGCGATTTCCCGCGAGACATCCGAGCAAATCGGGATGCAACCTGGCGATCAGGTCATCCTGACACCGGACCGGGCGGACATCCAGCACCGCAGCCGTGATTTTGCAACGCTGCAAATGTCTATCGTGCTGGAAGTCTCCGGAATCTTTGAACCGCTGAATGTTGGTGATCCCTACTGGTACGAGGATCGCCGGCTACAACGGGCAGAAGAGGTGGATACCGGAAATGCTCTGCTCTATTACGCTACCGGCCTGATTGCGCCGGACGCCTACGGCCAGTTGCTCGACCTGAACCCGCTGGCTACCTGGACGTATAGCTATCGCTATTATGTCGACCCGGAGCGGTTCAACGGTGGCAACCTGCCTCAACTGGCGGCAGATATTCGCAACGCCGAATTCACCTACTCCGGATCCGGTGGCTACGCTCCCCCGGGCGAGTTCTTCCTGCGTACCGGCCTTTCGCGGGTATTCAGTCGCTATGAATCGAACCGTTCCCAGGCCATCGCTACCCTGTCTCTGGCGACGGTTGGCCTGCTCGCGGTAACTGTATCGGTCATGACCCTCATGGCGGCTCTGATCATCGAGCGCCGACGCCACTCTATAGCCCTGCTCCGCGGTCGTGGCGGATCAAGCCTGCAACTCACTCTCGCCCAGGTCATTGAAGGGATCGCCCTCACTATCCCACCTGTGCTACTGGGATATGTCGCTGCGCAACTGCTGGTTAGCGCGCGCACAAATCGCTGGTCTCTTGTAGCTGCGGCGGCCGTTGTCGTCGTCAGCACAGCAGTGATGGCACTGGTGGCTCGTTCCTGGTTCCGGCGACCATTGCAGGAAATCGAGGATGGCCCCGCCCGGCCTCGCCGGACATCAGCGCGACAGATCGTGCTTGAGGTGACCGTCGTTGCCCTGGCTGTCGGTGGCGTCATCCTGTTGCGTCGCCGTGGGATCAGCCCGGAAGGCGCAACCGGTGAAGGATCAGGTTTTGATCCCTATCTCGCCGCTGTGCCGATCCTGCTGGGTCTTGCCACCGGTCTTGCAGCGTTGCGCATTTACCCGATTCCGGTGCGATTCTTTGCCTGGCTGGCATCGCTCCGTCGCGATATTGTGCCGTTCGTCGGCCTTCGGAGGGTCAGCGGCCAGGCAGGTGCCTCTCGCCTGCCGTTGCTGGTAATCCTCCTGGCCGTTGCGCTGGCCGTGTTCTCGACGACTATGCAACGCTCGATTGACCACGGGCAAACCGAGACATCCTGGCATGTCGCCGGAGCTAATTTCCGGATCGAACCGCCCCTGTCCGGGGGCAACCTTTCACGCCTGATCGACGTATCCGGTGTCGAAGGCGTGGAAGCGATTGCCACGGCAACCATTTCCAACATGGGCCAGGTGCTGTCTGATTCTGGACGTAACCAGGGAACAATACGCCTGATGATGGTGGAGACCGCCGATTACCAACAGGTTGCCGGAGGGACCCCGGCCGATCCACGGTTCCCGGAAACGATGCTGCGGGAGCAGAACATCAATGAGATCGGCACCCAGGTGAACCCGATTCCGGCCATCATTTCCGAGCGCTGGTCCGCAGGGGCACGCCCGGATCCGGGGCAGACCTTCACCATATCGATGCGCGGCACCGATTTCGTCTTTGTCGTTCAGGAGATCCGGGACCGGTTTGCCGGCCTACCGGAAAATGAACCCTTCGTTGTCACCTCATTGCAGAGTGTCGCCGACGCCAACACACGCCTTCAGTGGCTGCCATCGATTCAACTCGTCAAGGCAGATCCGGGTGCCCGGCAGCGTATTGAGGAAACCGTGCGCTCGCAGAGCCAGTTCTCCCGCGTCGTCTCCCGGGAAGCGCTGTACGACCGTGTACGCAATGCACCCCTCACTTCCGGGGTACGGACCGGATTCCAGCTTTCCGTCGTTCTGGCGACCATTTGTGCGTCCCTGGCGGCAATCGTGTCGCTGGCTCTGACTGCACGAGCCAGAAGCCGTGACCTCGCCTACTTGCGCACACTCGGACTTTCCACCAACCAGGCGCTCTGGCTCACCATGCTGGAACAACTCCCGCCGGTTATGGTTGCCGGCATTGTGGGTTGTCTCCTCGGCGCTGGAACTGCTGTGCTGATTGAACCGGGACTTGACCTGACCGCATTTACCGGCGAAGGGCTGCGGGCAGGACTATCGCTGGACTGGGGCCCGATTGCCATGGTAGCCCTCGTCGTGGTGGTGGTCGTGATTCTTGCAGTAGCGGCATTCGGCTTTGTATCCCGGTCGATCAATCTCGGCCAGGTACTCCGGGCAGGCGACCGCTGAGATGGTTGATCGATACACTTGGGGCCACGCTGACCAAGCATTCACTCCGGACAGGATCGGACAGTAATGACTGACACACTCGATTTCCAGAAGATCCGCGAACGGGCTGCAACCGCCAGCCGTCCCCGCTTTGGCGCCGGAGCAGAAATCATCTGCGACAATCTGGTCAAGATCTACAAGGTGGCCAACCTTGAAGTCGTTGCCCTGCAGGGCCTCGACCTTACCGTCGAACAGGGTGAGTTCATCGCGATCGTCGGAGCATCGGGCAGTGGTAAATCCACCCTGCTGAACATCCTTGGTGGGCTGGATGTCCCGTCGGCCGGCAAGGCAGATGTGGGCGGTCATGACCTCCTGAACATGAATCACAAGGAGCGCACGCGCTATCGCCGGCAGATGATTGGTTTCGTCTGGCAGCAGACAGGGCGTAACCTTCTCCCCTATCTCAACGCCCGTGAGAACGTTGAAATGCCAATGGTCTTTGAAGGCACACCGCGCAAACTGCGCCATGATCGGGCCATGGAACTGCTTGAGATTGTTGGTCTCGCCGATCGTGCTGATCACCGGCCGAATCAGCTATCCGGTGGTGAACAGCAACGTGTCGCCATCGCAACGGCACTTGCCAACGCGCCGAAGGTGCTCCTGGCCGACGAACCGACCGGTGAACTCGATACGCGAACATCCGAGGAGATTTTCAGCGTCCTGCGCTCCGTGAGTGAGGAACAGGGCGTCACGGTTGTCGTGGTTACCCACGATCCGCTGGTCTCCGAGCGGGTAAACCGGACCATCGCCATCCGTGATGGCCGCACCAGTTCGGAAACTTTGCGCCGTAGCTCCGGTCACGAAGGCGACCACCAGATTATCGCCGAGGAGTTTGCTGTCCTCGACCGTGCCGGCCGGTTGCAACTCCCGTCGGATTATGTCGACGCCTTGCAACTTGAGCGCCGTGTTCGCCTTGCGCTGGAGGAAGACCACGTCGGGGTCTGGCCGGACAGGAATGACAACGGGCAGGACAATGGAAGTGAGACAGATGCATGAGTTCGGATGAACGCTGGCGGCCACCAAGTCAACGCGGCCAACGATCGGCCTTTGCCACCCCGGTCGAGACATCCGAACCGGTCCGAACCTGGACACGCCCAAGTGAACATCAGGTTGCAGTGGGCACACCGGTTGTCGAGGTCGAAGACGTAAGCCGTGATTATGTCATGGGAGATAGCACGGTCCATGCCCTTCGCAATGTCAGCTTCCGGGTCGAACCGGGCCAACTCGTGGCAATTCAGGGGCGTTCAGGTAGTGGCAAGACCAGCCTGCTAAACATAACCGGCGGGCTTGACGCGCCGACGTCCGGTCGTGTCTGGATCAATGGCGCCGAGGTCACCGCGATGCGCGAAGAAAACCTGGTGGAACTTCGTCGCAAGCAGGTCGGCTTCATCTTCCAGGCGTTTGGACTGATTCCGATCCTGACTGCTGCAGAAAACATCGAGATCCCGCTACGGATGATCAACGCTCCGGTAAGTGAACGTGAAGAGCGTGTCCGCACCCTGTTGGAGATGGTCGGTCTTGGCGAACGTGGAGATCATCGCCCCCACGAACTCTCCGGTGGTGAACAGCAGCGCGTAGCGATTGCCCGTGCGCTGGCCAACGGCCCGCAGCTCCTGCTTGCAGACGAACCGACCGGACAACTCGACTCCCGGACCGGACGCACAATCATGCAATTGATTCAGGCATTGGTTCGATCGGAAGGCGTTACCGCAGTTGTGGCAACTCATGACCCCGTGTTGATTGGCATTGCCGACCGCTTGATCGAACTACGCGACGGTGAAGTGGTTCGCGATAGCGGAGCCGAATAAGGTCACCACCACCAGAGCCAGACCAACAGGATCGAAACAACCAGCAAGGCTGCGGCAACTCCACAGCCGAGGGCCTGCATCTCGCTCGTTCCCTGATGAGGCGACCTCGACATCCCTACTCCCGCTCAAGCACAGGCCGTAGTGCCCGCAAATACTCCGGATGCCGGCTGACGATACAGACGGCCTGCAAACGGGATCGCCTCCGCAAATGGGTAGCGATGGTCTTGCCCAGTTCAGCGGCGACTCCGGTGTGGTCCAGGTTGAATACCCGCCAGCCAACCTCCGGAATCGTAACCGTTCTGCAGCCTGCCTCTTCCAGAAGCCGCAGGCCATCAAGCAGAGCATCAATGGAAACCGGCAACTTTGGGGATTCTCCGGGTTCGGCCACTACAACCCCGTGCGCAATGGCTTTCAGCCCTTGCTCCGCCAGCATCCCCGGCCCGGTCAGATAAGCCTGCCCGGTCAACAACTGTGGATTGGTTCGCAACTCGCGTTCGACCTCGGCGCCGGCCTTCCGACGAATATCCGCCGACAACCCCGCCCCCATGACGCCTCGCGCATTAGTCCCGGTATACAGCCCCTCATACAGGTGATCCAGTGGATCACCAACGATCAGGTCTATCCTCGTACCACCGAGATACAGTTCCGATGCACTGTCTGTCACGTCTGTCTGCCTTCAATCCGGGTTACTTCGCATAAACCTAATCAAACCGGACGGTAGCATAGAGCATTTTGCCAGGATTCGGGGTGCAGTCCACCTGGGTGGATTGAGGTGTACCTCTTGCACCACTCCCGGGTCGGTGCTAGCTTGACACTCAATTTTGACAGGATTGACAGGAGGGGTCATGCTCTCGCGCCATACCCAGCAGGAGATTGCTCGTGCTGTCGAGCAGAGTTCAATCATTTCCGAATACGTCGCTACGCACCCCGTCGCCCGCGAACACATGGAGAAAGCAGTATCAAGGCTCCCCGGCGGCATCACCCACGATGGCCGGCGAGTTGATCCGTTCAACCTGGTCGTCACCAAAGCCAGCGGTGCCTACAAATGGGATGCTGACGGTAACCGTTATGTCGATTTCGTTACCGGTCATGGATCACTGATTCTCGGGCACAATCACCCTGAAGTTATCGAGGCTGTGCAAAACCAGCTGCAACTGGGCACACATATGGGCGGGAATACCCTGCTAGAACTCGAATGGGCCGAACGGGTTTGTGAAATTGTGCCCGGCGCCGAACGGGCTCGGTTCACCTCCTCCGGAACCGAAGCCGTCATGCTCGCCGTCCGGTTGGCACGCAACTTCACCGGTCGCACCCACCTGATCCAGTTCGAGGGACACTTCAATGGCTGGGGCGATACCCTGTTTGGGGGCCACGGTTCGCCTGGAATTCCGGTCGCCTTCCAGAATCTCGCCACGGTCGTGAAATGTGGCGACTATGATGCGGTTGAGGCTGCGCTTGCCGACGAAACCGTCGCTGCGATCGTCCTTGAAACCAGCCATCCCGGTTTCTTCGGACTGGACGACCCGGCTGCCTATCTCCGGTTTCTCCGTGAAGCCTCTGAACGAACCGGAACCCTGTTGATCGTGGACGAAGTGGTCAGTGGCTTCCGCTGGGCACCAGGTGGCGCACAGGAGTTCTACGGCACACACGGAGACCTGACGACGCTCGCCAAGATCCTTGCCGGCGGCCTGCCCGGTGGCGCAGTCACCGGACGTGGCGACATTATTGACACAATCTCGTTTGATCCCGCAGCACGTGGTGGGCGGGCCAAGATCGCCCATCCAGGCACCTACAATGCCAACCCGCTTTCCTGCGTCGCCGGCGCAACGGCGCTCTCGATCGTCCGCGACCCGGCAATCCAGCAGAAAGCAACAGCATCTGCCGCGGCCATCCGTACCGGGATGAACAAGGTGCTACGCGATGCGGGTGTACCGGGCTGCGTCTACGGCGAGGCGTCCATGTTCCGCATCGCCCTTGGCGGCGAAAACCTGCCACCGGAAGGGGATTTGCGGGCACCGATTCCGGGAGCGCCGGCAGACCGTGAGGCGACAACCGGTCCGCTGGCGACCGCCCTTGTGGTCGGCATGTTGCTCGAGGGGGTGGCGCTGTTCTCGACTCGCGGCATCACTTCGATTGCCCATAGCCAGGAAGACATCGATGCAACGATTACTGCATTTGGCAAGACCATTGACCGGATGCTCGACGACGGCATTCTTTGACATAACGTTGTTACAGATTGCACGATGTTGATCCCGGTGCTGTCAGGGTTTATGATGGGAGTATCTACAAGCCGTTCGAAGGATCTGAGAGGAGGACGAGCGAGTGACACGTTATTGTGGCGCAGCTGGCAGCACCCACTCGCTTTGGGTTCGCTGTCCGCTTCTCGAAGACACGGCAGGGCCTCGCGCCTGACTCCGGCATCTCTCCCGATATGCCGGGTATCCGGCTCACTGCGGAACCGGCATTACCCACCGGCGCGACGGTCAGCAGAACCACCCAATTGAATACAACCGGTGGGAGGGTTGGAGTCCTCCCACCGGCCAGGTAACCGGCAGCCTTGCCGGAAGAAGGACGGCACGCATGTGTCGCCAGTGCTACAGGCACAGACAGCAACATTCAACGCGGGGAACCGATTCGGCCCCGCGTTTTTTCTGCATTCAGGCTGGTTCAGGAAACGACGATTAACCTGGCACGCTCGTCGATAGCCACGCACGCCCGAGTTCCGGGGATGTCGCACACACCCCGCTGCAAACCCTCCTCAATTGAGGGCAACAGGCGTCCGCGCACCACCACCAGATGCGGGTTCGCCAGTGCGTAGGGGAGTGGTCCCACCTGCACATCCACGCTGGAACCGAATCGCTTCAGCCCACCAAAGAGCGCACGGGTTGAACCTGGTTCGATGACAAACTCCGAAAGTTCGAGATCGAACTCGTTCGCAAGGGCGACAAGTTGGTCATCCGAAGGTGCCTCGGCTCCACCCTCAAGCATAATGATCTGTTCGGATCTCATCCGTTTCGCCCAGTAATCCGGAGGAAGGCTCGGTACCGGGCTTTCCTCGACGATGCTGGTACCTGCGTCTTGCTGTGGCGCTGAACGCGAGCGTGTTACCCGCGGTTCGACAACCGGAAACTGCTGGACGGCCTGACTGATGCGAGTGGAAGCAGACGCCGCCTGCCGGGAAGTCGAATCCAACCGCGCCCGAACCTTTGCCAGCAGTTCTTCGCCCTGGGCGACAGCCTCGGCACGAAGCCGCTGCTCGGTCTCCGAGGATTCCCTTGTTGTTTCAGCTGCAGAGAATCCGGCTCCGGCCTCAATTACCGTTTCCCGCGACAATCGTTCGACACGTCTCCTTATATCGGCCGGCATGTCAGACAACGGAGGCAGTTCTGCCGCGATGTCATCAACCGGCTCAGCCACCGCGTGCGGAAGACGCTGGCGAGCGGCTTCGTACACGGAAGGTGAGTCGGGAACCGGTTCCGGGCCGGTTGCTTCGAGCTGGGGTTCTGCAGGAGGCTGAACCGTCGAAACTCCGGGAAGCACTCCGCGTTCCTCAAGTGTTCCGAGCACCATCGCAAGGTCAGGGTTCAGTTCTGCCAGCGGCCGGTAGTGGGCCAGCATTTCCGGCCCGATACGCTCGAGTTCCTGCCGCCGGTCGGCCGGGCTGAGCTCTTCCCAGCGATAGGCGAGCCGGACCATCTCCCCGGAACCCTCCCAGCGAGCTTCGGCAAGGTTGATCGCTCGCTCGAGCAGATGCTTGTCGAGCAATACCTTGACGATTTCCAGTTCACGCGGTCTGAATGAAGAACCTGGAGGGCCGGCCATCAACTGCTCCCTGTGTCGTCAGATGTCCTGATTCAAATCCACCCCTGCGCCGAATTGATAGTCCACCTGAGTGGACAGGTGGATTGCCCGGAAGTCGCTCCACGCTCCAGGCAATCCACTGGATATGTCGCCTTGCTATTCCGGATTGTTCTCTTCAAGTTTGGAACGAATGCAGCCAAAGATGTCCTTGGTCATCCGATCAGCAACCGGATTGATCAACCGGCCACCAACACCCGCCAGCTTGCCGCTGATCCGGACGTTCGCCGACCACTTCATCAGGGTTTCGCCTTCGCCGGCATCTTCCAGATCGAGCGTATTGGTCATCTGAACCGCAGAACCTGCCGCGTTACCATTGGCAACCATTTCGGCGTGATTCGGAGCATCCAGCGAACTCCAGTTCACATCAAAGTTAAAGTTGCCGCGGATCATGCCGACGCCGGCGCGAACGGTGCACTTGAACCTGGTATCGTCGATGACTTCCACACTCTGCAGGCCCGGCGCACACTGGGTCGCCTGGTGAGGATCAATCAGAAAGTCCCAGACCTTCTGTCGCGGAGCCTTGATCAGCTCTTCACCACTGAAATCCATAGACCTCTCCCTTGGACTCGATTCAGCAACCGATACTCCATCGTACCATCGCTTGTCGCGAATCTGGCCTATGCGTTCTCTTCAAGCAGATCGTCGGTCTTCACGATCTTGGCCCCGTACACCTTCACCAGGTAGTTGAGGGCATCCTTCTGGGCCTTTTCGTAGTCGTCATCGGTCATGCCCGGCTCTTCAAACATCGCCGTTCCATCATTTGGGACAGTGATCTTGAAGCCGTTGTTGAACGCATCGGAAGAGGTATGACGCACGCAGATGTTGGTGTGCTGGCCGGTAATGATCACCTCGTCAACGCCATTTTGACGGAGCAGGGAGTTCAGTCCGGTTTCGTAGAACGAGCTATAGAAGCGCTTCGGGACGATGTAATCGCCCTCAACCGGTTCCAGTTCCTCAATGACGTCCGCTCCCGGAGTTCCGGCAATCGCGTGCCGGCCCCAGACATTCTCCTCAGGATCGCCTGGCAGGTGAGCGTCGTTGCCGTAGACGACCAGCCAGCCCTTGCGTCGGGCTTCATCCAGCAGGCGAGCAATGTTCGGGGTAATGATCACGCTGCGCGGGTTTGCCAGCTCTCCGGTTACGAAGTCATTCAGCATATCGATAACAATAACTGCCTTGTTTCCCATAGTCTCAGCCTTTCCTGGTGTTGTCTGCCTCAAGACCTTATGGTCACCCTGAGTATAAGCCATTTGGCGGCACAACACAGAAACTCCGGTGCAATGCACCGGAGTTTCCCATCATTATTGACATAACCGCCAGGAGTTACAGGATGCGCCGCTCCACCAGGGTATCCGGCGAGTAATTCCGCCAGACAGGAACGCCGCAATATCGCTCGCCCTCGGGGCAGAACGGCTTGTTCCCGGCTGCCGACCGGACCACGCAGGGCGGACCGCTAACGTATTTGCCAATTTCCGGCAGGACCTGGGCCACCTGGCTGGTCTCCTGATAGGCGGTATCAAAGATCTCCCGCTGGGCGTTGTAGCAGAGCCGCTTTACCCACTTCCAGTAGTAGGTGAGGAGTGTGCCGGTCTCATAGAACCGCACGTTGTGGCTGTTCGGCAACAGGTACAGCACCTTCTCCGGCTCGACGCCATCGTTCAGCAAGGCATTCTTGGCATCCCAGAGCGCCTGAACGGTGGCGTGATACTCCTCGAGGGCAGCCTCGTTATTGCGAACATCAAACGGCACGATCACGTCAGGATCCTGGCGCATGTGGGCCGAAAGCACCGGGCTGGACGACAACGTCCCGCGATGCCGCTGATTCTGGGCTTCCTCAGCCCCGCTGATGCGCTTCTGGAAAGTGAAGCTGACGTGGTTCATGGTCTGCATCAACTTGGAGTTCATCGCCAGGAAGAGCGGGTGACCAAGATATTTGTTTTGCGCCGGGTCCAGCACGGCTGCCAGCGCAGCGCGGTCGTCCATTGAGTCGGCGGAAACACCGAGCACGGTGCGAACAGCGTCCGCAAGCATTCGCTCGGCCTGCGGCTCATAGCTGGCAAGCCGCGAATCCAGTCCGCCGAGCTGGGCATCAAACTCCTCGAAGAACGACTCATCCGGCGTTGAACGGATCGACTCCTGCAGGTTGTTCAGTGTCTCGTACTCCAGCGTATCCGGCATCGCCAGGATCTGGAGATCAAGCGGATACGAGGGTGCTCCCAGGAAGTTCGGGTCCCGCTCAAGCACCTGGGCCACCATCGAGTTGACGATATAGCGGACTTCAGTGGGCACATCGAGTTGATTTGCCAGCACGTAGTAGCGAAGCAGGGTCAGCCCGTTGATCGTGTGGTAAAGGTGCGCCGGAGTGCCAAGCGGTAGGACATAACGAGCAACTTCCTGGGCCTTTTTCTGGACAGCATCCGCGACCCGACGCTCTGCCTCGTCTCCCTTCGCCTTGAATCGGGAAGGGAAGACCTGCGCATAACGACTGGTCAGATCAGGCGTCAGGATTGCAGTGAGATTGCGATACCCTGCCAACGCCCGTTCCATGGCGGCCCCGTAGATTTCCGCCTGCCGGGGTGTCAGTTCGGGCGTCACCATGACCTTCCCGGACACTTCCCGGTAGCGCTGGCTCACCTGTTCAGAGTTGTAGAACGGGTGATGGTGGAAGAATGACCAGATCGCCAGACGGGAAACTCCATCCAGCACGAACACGAAGTTGGCGTGCTGGAAGGTGGTGTGGTGGCCCGCATCGAACAGGTCACGATAGAGTCGTTCGGCGCGGGCCCGGCGGGCCGGCCGCAACTCATCGCCGGCATCCAGCGACGGATCCATCAGTTTGAGGACATTTTCCACCTTCGCAGGTCGCGCGCCGTAGCACGACCAGGCCGCTGCAACCGTCAATGCAAACGGATTGCTGGCAGACTCTGTCGAAAGCAACTTGATGACCGGTGCCTTTGATTGCATCGGAAACGGCATTTCGGGCGTTAGCTTTGGTAGAGCGGACATAAGTCTCTCCGGTCTCTGCATCGCGGTCATATCACGCGTCCCGCACGTACCTCTATAGTGTACGTACACTTGGCAAAAGGGTCAATGAGCCGGCCTGTCTATAGCCTGATCATGGGCAATCCCGTAAAATGACATGTTGGGTGCCGTACGCAAAATCCACCGGCGGTGGTTCTGGGGAGCAACAAGCCATTGTATGTTATTGAAGATCGTGACGAGGGACTCAACTACCGCCGCAGATTTCATGGTCTGATCGGCGTTTCAAGCAAGATTCCGATCCGTGACCGGTCGATCCTCAGCCTTGTGTACACCCCCGGCGTTGCCGAAGCCTGTCTCGAAATTGTCCGCAAACCCGAATCTGCATTTGACCTGACATCACGCGGCAACACCGTCGCAATTGTGACCGACGGCTCCGATCTCTTCGGTCAGGCTGGTGGACCGCCGGAAGCTGCACTCCCGATCGCCGAAAGCAAGAGCGTTCTCTTCAAAACGTTCGCCGGCATCGATGCATTCCCGATCTGTCTCGACCAACGCGACCCGTTCGAAATCGTGGAAACCGTTGCTGCGCTGACGCCATCATTTGGCGCTATCTGTCTTGATGACATCAGCGCCCCACGAGCGTTCACCATTGCCGACCACCTGGAAAAAGCCTGCACGATCCCGGTGCTGGCCAACCAGCACCACAGCACGGCTGTGCTGGTGCTTGGCGCGTTGATCAATGCCCTCAAGGTGACGAACCGCACCATCGAAAACACCCGGGTGGTGATTGTCGGCGCCGGCATTGCCGGTATGGGCGTCGCCCGGGTACTGGTGCGAGCGGGATTCTCCAATCTCATTGTCTGTGACCGGGAAGGGGCGATCTATCCGGGCAGACCGGCACGGATGAACTGGGCCAAGTCCTACCTGGCCAAGGAAACCAATCCGGGCAACCGTCGTGGCCCGCTGACCGAGATCGTCAAGGGGGCAGATGTCCTGATCGGCGTCAGCACGGGCGGAGTCTTTACTCCCGAGATGATCGCCTCAATGGCGGCCGACCCGATCGTCATGCCGCTCTCGATCCCGACCCCGGAAATCGACCCGCTTGAGGCCCGCAATGCCGGCGCCAAGGTAGTTGCAACCGGTCGACCGGACCACCCGAACCAGATGGACATTTCCCTGGTCTTCCCGGGCATTTTCCGCGGGCTGCTCGATTCAGGCGGACGTAATATCCGGCTTCGCACGCTGTTGTACGCCGCCGAAGCGCTGGCCGCCCTCGTACCGGAAAACGAACTGCACCCGGACAACATCATCCCGCGCATCTTCGATTTCCGGGTTGCGTCAGCCATCGCGGCCGCAGTGGTTCAGGCAGCAATCGAATCCGGTGAGGCGACCAATGATGTCACGCCGGACCTTGTGGCGGAGCGCACCAGGCGCTACGTCTACGAAGGTGTCATGCCGCCGCGGCCGGGCAAGGATCAGTACACCAACGGACACCTGCCACATTCCGGTGGCAATCTGCGGGAAGAGTCACTCGGGCTCAGGCACAGGCATGGCGGGGTTCTCGAGATCAGGTCCAAGATCCCGATCAAGGATCAGCACATCCTGAATGTCCTCTATGTTCCCCCTGCAGCGCTCGCCCCGGCCGTTGAAATCCGCAACGACCCAATGTCAGTCTATGACCTCACGGTAAAAGACAACCTGGTGGCCATTGTCACGGATGGAACAGCCGTTCTCGGTCTAGGCGACATTGGCGCCGATGCAGCCTTGCCAGTGATGGAGGGCAAGGCCGTTCTCTTCCAGACTCTTGCCGGCGTTGAAGCATTCCCGATTTGCGTTTCCGAACGTGACCCGGAACGGATTGCCCGGATCATCGCCAACATCGCACCGGCGTTTGGTGGCATCAACCTGGAAGATATCTCGGCACCGCGCTGCTTCGAGGTTGAAGCCAAACTGAAGCAGATGATCGATCTGCCCGTGTTCCACGATGACCAGCACGGTACTGCGATTGTTGTCCTTTCCGCGGTGCTGAACGCACTGAAACTCCGTGGCACGCCCATTGAATCTGCTCAGGTCATCATCAATGGAGCAGGGGCAGCAGGCATCGCGGTTGCCAAACTGCTCGTTAGCGCCGGCATTGGAGATGTCGTCGTGTGCGATCGTTGCGGCGCAATCTATTCCGGACGCGAAGAAGGCATGAACCCGGCCAAGGAAGAGATTGCCGGAATCACCAACCAGGAACGCATTTCCGGTGATCTGAAGGAAGCCCTGCGCGGCAGCGACGTCTTTATTGGCCTCTCGTCAGCGGATATTCTTGGCGGCAGCGACCTGGAAGTGATGAACCCGCAACCGATCATCCTGGCGCTGGCAAACCCGAATCCCGAAATCCGGCCGGAACTTGCTCGTCAGGCCGGCGCACTGGTGGTTGCCACCGGACGCTCGGATTTCCCGAACCAGGTCAATAACTCACTTGCCTTTCCGGGCGTGTTCCGCGGAGCGCTTGACTCGCGGGCATGGGAAATCAATGAGGCGATGAAAGTCGCTGCTGCCCACGCTATCGCGGGTCTGGTCTCCGACGCAGAACTCAAGCCGGACTACATCATCCCGGATGCTCTCGACCTTCGGGTACCACCGGCTGTCGCGGCCGCAGTGGCCCGCGCAGCGATGGAGACGGGTGTGGCCCGGGCCGAAGTTGACCCGGCCGAGATCGAACGGCGAACTGCCGACCTGATTTACTCCAACCATCCTGCTGACTGGACAGCCATCCGCTAGGCCAGGCTTCAGCAGGTTGAATCGACGATTATTGTGACCCGCTGAAAGGCGTTGCGTGCAGAAGCGGCTACTTGTGCTTGATCTGGACGGGACGGTCATGACCGGCGATCTGCGGATCTCGCCGGCCGTTATCAAAGCCATCCGCGAGGCAACGGATACCGGCATCATCACCACCATCGCCACGGGCCGGGTCTACAGTTCAGCAATCCAGTTCCTGCCTGTGCTGGGCATCAACCAGCCAATAGCAACCTTTCAGGGAGCAGTCGTCACAGACCCGGTGACAAACGAGGTCATCCACGAAGCCCATTTATCCGGCCGAACAGCCGCCGAGGCCATCAAGGCACTTGGAGAACGGGAAATCCCGGCGATCGCCTTTCATGGACCGTACACCTGGGTGGAGCATTTCGGCCCGGAGCTGGACCTCTACCTCAGCTATCACCCCGGTGAAAATGGTGTTCGCCAGGTTCCGGAGCTTGCCCGGTTTGTTCGCGAAACACCACCTATCAAACTGCTCTTTGCGGCCGACCCGGCAGAACTTGATGCCATCGTGGCCAACCTGCAATCCCGGTTAGGCAATCGTGCATCGGTCTTCCGAACGCATTACCATTTTGGCGAGATCACGCCATTTGGAATCCACAAGGGTTCAGCCATCGTCCAACTCGCGAGGCATTTCAACGTCCCCCGTGAAGCGGTAGTCGCCATTGGAGACAACGCAAACGACCTGCCAATGATCGAATGGGCCGGGCTTGGATTGGCCATGGGAAATGCGCCGGCACACGTCCAGGAACGCGCTGACGCTGT
This sequence comes from uncultured Thermomicrobiales bacterium, assembly GCA_964462545.1. Lineage (GTDB taxonomy): Bacteria > Chloroflexota > Chloroflexia > Thermomicrobiales > CFX8 > CAYWXR01. Next base: position 114,627 of record CAYWXR010000002.1, on the reverse strand, counting down.
CGTCCCATCGATCGAGGAAGACGGCGTTGCCTGGGCTATCCGCAACTATCTGCTTGATCCTGGCCGCCGCTAGAGTATCCTGTCCGGAACGCTGTCCGTTATCTGGAGGGGAAAAACATGTCCGACCGTGAGGAACAACCTGGATTGGATGACGGCAGCAGGCCCGCAACCGGTAGCGTCGCGAATCCTTTTGCCAAACCAACTGACGAAGAGATTGCCGAGGAAATGCGAGGCGTAGCCATCTCGCGGCGACGCGCAGCTACCCTGGGACTGATTTCCGGCCTCGTCATGGTTGGACTATTGCTGATCTGCTTTGTAATCGTGGTTCTGCTCGAGCGGCTCACCACCTGAGCGCCCGGGAGGCCGGCAACCAGTGACAGGGCCCGGACGCAACTCCAGATTCAATCTACCCACCGATATCTTCCGCTACCGTGATTACCGGTATCTCTGGGGCGGTGCGTTCATGGCGGTGCTCGGCACCCAGATGAGCACGGTGGCGATTGCCTACCACTTGTTCCAGATGACCAACTCGGTTGCGATGCTTGGCGTACTCGGCCTGATCCGGGCAGTTGCTGTTATTTCTACATCCATTGTCGGCGGAATGGTCGTCGATGCCCGCGACCGGCGTAACGTGCTCCTCACCACCCAGTCCAGCTATGTTCTGCTTGGACTCACGCTTGCCGCACTCACATGGAGTGGCGCGATCAACGTGCCATTACTGATCCTGATCGGTGGGGTGATGGCCATTGTTGCATCGTTCGACCAGCCGGCCCGTCAGGTAGTGCTGCCATCACTGGTGCCTTCTGATCGCCTGGCTCAGGCGATGTCGCTAAACATGCTTTCCAACGCCGTTGGCCAAATGGCCGGCCCGGCACTCGGCGGAATGGCCATCTATGCGTTGGGGCTCGCCGGAACCTATGCAATCAACGCCTTTGCTTTCCTGGGCACTGTCGCTGCCGTACTGGCCATGCACACCCGATTCCCCCCGCCTGAACGCCGGACGTCAGGTATCGTCGCGCTCGGCGAGGGGTTGCGCTTCATGCGACGGTCTCCGGTTATCTACGGCGTCATGCTGATCGACTTCTGGGCAACCTTGCTAGCCACGGTCAACGGACTTGCCCCCGTCTTTGCCGAGGTCGTCCACAACGTTGGGCCCCGGGGGCTAGGGTTGCTCTATTCCGCTCCGGCAGTCGGAGCGATTATCGGCGCCTCGATGATGGGCGTCATTGCCCAGCCGAGAAAACCCGGAATGGTGGTAGTCTGGTCGGTCTGTGCCTACGGGTGCTTTCTGGCGCTCTTTGGCATTGCGCCGTCCTTGATCGTCGCCCTCGGATGCCTTGCCGGCGCCGGGTTCTGCAATTCCGTCAGTGCCACCCTGCGTCATACCATCCGCTTCATGGCCACCCCGGACGCCCTTCGTGGCAGGATTGCCGGCGCACACTCGGCGCTGGCCGCCGGTGGGCCACGGCTGGGCGAGTTTCAGGCCGGTATCACTGCCAGTTTGATCGGCCCGCAGGCAGCGATGTTCGCCGGCGGAAGTGCAGTGGTGGCAGCGACGTTGCTGATTGTCCGGGTCATCCCGGCAATCCGGCAGTACGAATTTGGCCCGCCGGCCGAAGCAGACGTTGCCGCTTGACGTTCCGGAAAAGCGGGCCTCTATACTATGCTGGTGTTCGCCGCCGGATCAGATGCCGGGTATCTGCATGAGAGAAAGCCAGTCAACCATTGAGCAGTCCCGGTACTCGCAAACGCCGTGAACTCCCGATAGAAGTTCTCAAATACCGCGATTATCGTTTCCTGTGGGCGGGGAGTTTCATAGCAATCCTCGGCGCCCAGATGCACGCTGTTGCCATCGCCTATCAGATTTATCAGATTACCGGGTCTGCCGCGATGCTCGGGGTGCTCGGTCTGGTACGCGCATTTGCGCTTATCTCAACCTCGCTCTTCAGCGGCATGATCGTCGATGCCAACGACCGTCGCAAGGTGATGCTGACCACCCAGTCCATTCTGGTCATGCTCAGCCTGTCCCTGGCCATTACCACCTGGCTGGACATCGTGAATGTCATCGTGCTCTACGCCATAGCCGGCACCGCCGCGATCGTCTCATCATTCGATCAACCTGCCAGACAGGCAATCCTCCCGATGTTGGTGCCACGGGAGAAGCTCACCGCTGCCATGTCGCTGAACATCCTCTCCAGCAACGTCGGCATGATGGCTGGCCCGGCACTGGGTGGATTCATGATCTACCTTGTCGGTGTCGCCGGCACCTACCTGATTGACTCCATGACCTTCCTGGGCACGATCACCGCGCTCCTGGTCATGAAGACAAAATTCGGCAGACCAGCAGTTCGTGCCACCGGTATGGCTGCCATCCGCGATGGCCTGCGCTTTATCAAAATGACGCCGGTGATCTACGGCATCATGCTGATCGATTTCTCGGCAACCTTGCTTGGCTCTACCATCGGTCTCGCCCCGGTATTCGCTGAAACAGTTCATAACATCGGCCCACGTGGACTCGGATTGCTCTATTCGGCACCGGCATTCGGAGCAGTACTTGGTGCATCAATCATGAGCATCCTTGCGCAACCACGTCGCCCGGGACCGGTCATTGTGGGAGCAGTCTGTTCCTATGGCGCATGCCTGGCACTGTTCGGGCTCTCTCCCAACATCTGGATTGCGATGCTCTTCCTTGCCGGCGCTGGACTTTCGGATGCTGTCAGCATGACCATGCGTCATACGGTCCGGTTGCTGGCAACACCTGACGAACTCCGGGGAAGGGTAGCGGCGACCCACTCAGCCTTTTCTGCCGGTGGCCCGCGGTTGGGTGAGTTTCAGGCCGGTATGACCGCCAGCCTCATCGGGCCGCAAATGGCCATGCTTGCCGGCGGTTCAGCGGTAATTCTGGCAACTCTCGGTATTGCCCGCTTGATTCCAGGCGTACGAACCTATGAGTTCGGAGCGATCGACGAGGAACCCGCCAACCCTGCAACAAGCCCGGCTACCTCGGGAGATGGCTAGGAGTCGTTACCGTTATCCAGGAGCCCTTCAAACAACTGCCGGACCAACGAATCGCGAATGTCCCGGTCAGCACCCTGGATGAAGGAATCGATCGTCAGATCCGGTTGGTCATCCTGATAGAGAAGGGCCTGCAACACGGTCTCGAGTTTGTCGATCTGTTTGACAAACCGCGCCTCGGCCGTCCGGCCCTGGTCATATTCCCGCCATGCAGAGCGAATGCCGGCAGCAAGGTCATCCGGAAGCGAGGCGACCAGTTCCCTGATTCCGTCGGTTTCTCGCTGCTGCTTGGCCGCCCTGGATTCTGCCAGATACTCCGGTGGTGTCGTGAAATGTTCGATCGGAATGTTTCCGGATTCATCGCGCAGGTGATCGAATGGAGTCGCGTCTCCGACAACCGCTTCGGGCAGGTCATGCACCAACCCCAGCAACAGCACCCGGTCTCGATCCAGTCCGGGTCGCCCGGCAGCCAGGAGCCATCCCAGCAATGCGACCGACCAGGAGTGGTCTGCCACCGATTCCGGATCATCAACACCACGGTCCAGCCATCCCTGCCTTCGAACCGTTTTCAGCCGGTTCGCCAGTTGCAGGAAGGGGAGAATACTGCCGGCCAACGTATCGCTCATGTCTGCCCCCGACTCAGGTCCAGCAGCATCGTGTAGTGGCCCCCGTTCACACCGACCACCTCGAAGCCGGTGTTGCGGTAAAGGTTCAACGCACGATTGTTGGTCATATCCACACTCAACGAAAGACCCCGCACACCATCTGCCCTTGCGTGCTCGATCAACGCCTCGAGCATGGCCCTTCCGAACCCTGCACCCCGGTATCCGTCGATAATCCCGATAGCCACCTCCGGAACGTCCGGAGCCACGAAACCCCAACCGGGGTCTTCCGCCGTGAAGTAGCGGTACCAGGCTGCTCCGACGGACTGATCGCCATCCTGGGCAACGACCGCCGCATCACCATCCCGGCCCCAGTTGTCGACATAAAGTCGAATTCTCCGGTAGGACTCCAGGTCCTCAATCGACCTGTCCTTGTCTTCCGGACGCCAGAAGACAGTGATGGCTACAATCCGTTCGAGCAACGGTTGATCCTCGATCGTACCCGGCCGGACAACCCGGACAACGTCGTGCATCTGGACTCCAATCCACGCGGCATTTTGCCTTTCCGAATCTTGCCACGGAGACTTTCAGCGGTAGGGTGGCGCTGTGCTTTATCCTTGATGGAAGATGGCGACCTGAATCCGGATTTCCGCCCGGGATAACCGACACCGGTGCCAGGCCACGAACAGGAGCAACACGTTCATGTCAGACCCCGGAAACCCGATAAATCCACAACGCAAACCGCCTCCAGGGCGCAATGTCCCACCGGGAGAACAACCCCAGCCACCGCGCTCACGTATCCCTGCCTGGGTGCTCTGGACGCTGCTCGCGTTCCTGGCCGGTTGGTATGTCTACCAGTTCTTCGGCCCTCAGGATGCCCAGCCAGCCGAAATCCAGTATTCAGACTTCGTCGCCTTCGTCAACGAAAGCATGGTGACCAGCGCCGAAATCGAAGGTCAGCGTCTGGAAGGTGAACTGACCCAGGAACTGCGCTGGACCGGAGACGAATTCCTCATGCCCGGAGACCCTCTACCGGAGGGGGTAACCGAAGACACCATTCGTGACGAATCGAGATTCAGAACGACTATCCCGCTGGACGCCCAACCAACCGTTGCCAACATGCTGGTCGAAAACGGAGTGGTGACGAGTGTCCGGCAGGAATCCCGTTCCCTTTTCCCGGACCTTTTGATCGGGTTCATCCCGCTGCTGATCTTCCTCGCGGTCATCGTCTTTATCGCCCGCAACATGTCCCGGGGACAGCAGAACGTCTTCGGGTTTGGCCGCTCGAAGGCAAAGGTCTACGACGCAGAACGCCCCCAGATCACCTTTGCCGATATGGCTGGTGAGGCGGAAGCGAAGCAGGAACTCTCGGAAGTCGTCGACTTCCTGAAGAACCCGCAGAAATACCACGAACTCGGCGCGAAACTCCCACGAGGCGTGCTGCTCGTTGGACCTCCCGGCACCGGCAAGACCTTGCTGGCCAAGGCCGTGGCCGGCGAGGCAGGAGTACCGTTCTTCAGTGTCAGCGCATCCGAGTTCGTCGAAATGTTCGTCGGTGTTGGCGCCTCGCGTGTTCGGGACCTGTTTACCCGGGCGAAGGCTGCCGCTCCGGCCATTGTCTTTGTCGACGAAATGGACGCCGTGGGACGGCAACGGTTTGCCGGGCTGGGCGGCTCAAACGATGAACGTGAACAGACACTCAATCAGTTGCTGGTCGAGATGGATGGCTTCGACGACCGGCAGGAAGTGATCGTCCTGGCGGCCACCAACCGCCCGGATGTCCTCGACCCTGCGCTGCTTCGTCCCGGCCGCTTCGACCGGCAGGTCACTATCGGACTGCCAGATCGTGCAGGACGCGTCGAGATTCTCAAGATCCACACCCGCGGTATCCCGATCGACGAGAACCTTGACCTGGAGCAGATCGCTGCCGGCACACCCGGCATGTCAGGCGCGGATATCGCTAACCTGGTTAATGAGGCAGCGCTGACTGCGGCCCGCAAGAACCGCAAGATCGTTGGTAAGCAGGAGTTTGACCAGGCGCTGGACAAGATCATACTTGGTACTGCCCGGGCAATGCTCCTGAACGAGCACGACCGCCGGGTGGTGGCCTACCACGAAGCAGGCCATGCAATCGTGGCGCACTTCACGCCCGGTGCAGACCCGTTACGCAAGGTCTCGATTGTCCCGCGTGGACGTGCCCTCGGAGTCACTATCCAGACGCCGGACGAGGATCGCTATAACTACAGCCGTCGTTACCTGCTCTCCCGGATGGCCATGCTGATGGGCGGTCGGGCTGCCGAGCAGATTGTCTTCGGCGAAGTCACTACCGGCGCCCAGAACGACCTGAAAGAGGCAACGTCACTCGCCCGGCGCATGGTTGGTCTTTGGGGGATGAGCGAAGAGATTGGCCCGCTCTACCTCGGCACGGGTGAGCATCATGTGTTCCTCGGCCGCGAAATCACCCAGGACCGCGATGTCAGCCCGCAAACACTCGACCGCGCTGACAAGGCTGTCACCGAACTGGTGCAGGGGGCGATGGTGGCTGCAGAACAGTTGCTCGCAGACCGCATCAACGAACTGGACACCCTGGCCGAGATGCTGATGCAGGAAGAAACGCTCGACGAGGAACGCATCGCCGAGGTACTTGGCCCGGCTCCGGTCGCCGTCGCAGCCAGCGTGCAGCAGGATTCAATCCGGCAGTGACAGCAAGGGCGGCCACATCAGGTGACTACCTGGTAAGCATCTGGTTCGTTTGCCTTGCGGCGCTCTTCGTGACGTCGCTGATCACTGCCAACATTGTCGCGGTGAAAATCGTCGAGGTTGGCAGCTTCCAGGTGCCGGCCGGTACGCTGACACTGTTTCCGCTCAGTTACGTCTTCGGCGATGTCCTTACCGAGGTGTACGGATTTGGCCGGGCCAGACAGGTAATCTGGCTCGGCTTTGCCTGCAATGCCATTGCCGTGGCAGCAATCATGGTGTCCGGTATCCTGCCAGCCGCTCCGTTCTGGCAGGACCAGGCCGCATGGGATGCCATCCTCGGCTTCACCTGGCGATTGCTGCTGGCGTCATTCGCCGGCTACCTTGTGGGTGAATTCATCAACTCGTTCATTCTGGCCCGGCTGAAGCTGCTGACAAAGGGACGTTGGCTCTGGAGCCGGACGATCACATCCACCTTGTTCGGACAGTTCTTCGACACCGGCATCTTCATTCTGATTGCCTTTACCGGCGTTGTTCCACGCAGCGAATTGCTGGAGATTTTCCTGACCGCCTGGATCATCAAGGTGGCCTACGAAACCCTTGCCACTCCGGTCACATACGCGGTGGTTGGATTCCTCAAAAAGGTCGATAACAGTGACGTCTATGACATCAGCACCAGTTTCAACCCGTTCAGGTTCCGGTAGGCATAGAGTTACTGGCCCGGAAAAGGCATATATTCCCCATTTCTGGTAACCTGTGTTGACGATCAGGCATGGTATATTTCCCCTATCCAGACGCTCTCTGGCGTTGTTGTTGTGCATTCGGAATCCTCGTCGAGAGTACGAGGAGAGTCAATGGTGAGTCAGGTGACGATAACGACGGGGCTGGCACAGGCCAGCGAGACCAAGCTGGCGCTCGTATTTCCAGGTCAGGGAAGTCAATACGTTGGAATGGGGAAAGCGCTCTACGATCGCTACGCCTCAGCCCGGTCGATCTTCCATGAAGCTGACGAAACACTGGGTTTCCCGCTCTCACGGCTCTGTTTTGAAGGGCCGGCCGACGAACTCGAAGATACAATCAATGCCCAGCCTGCCATCCTGACTGTCAGTGTCGCTACATTGGCTGTCCTCAAGGAGCGTCTTGAAGCAGTCGGTGAACGCCTCACACCAAACTACGTTGCCGGTCACTCGTTGGGCGAGTTCACTGCGCTGGTCGCCGCCGGGGTACTCGAGTTCAAGGATGCCCTGCATCTTGTTCGCGAACGCGGTCGCCTGATGAAGGAAGCCGGTCTGGAGAAGCCGGGAGGCATGGCAGCGGTACTCGGGCTGGACCGGGAGAAACTCCAGGAAGTCTGCGATACCGTCAGCGCCGAAGGTGGAGTCGTGGTGCTTGCCAACGACAACTGCCCGGGGCAATCAGTCATTTCCGGCGAACTTGAAGCACTGGACCGCGCGATGACCCTGGCCGTGACCGAAGGTGCCCGCCGGGTGGTTCGCCTCGGGATCAGCATTGCATCACACTCACCATTGATGGAGCGTGCCGGCCAGCAGCTCAACGACCTGGTCTCGCGCATTCATTTCCATGAACCGGTCACTCCGATCGTCACCAACATCACCGGTCAGGTGAGCACGTCGGTCGATGAACTGCGCCGCAACGTCGGCGAACATGTTGTCCTGCCGGTGCAATGGACCAATTCGGTACGATCGATGATCGATAGTGGCGTCAACACCTTTATGGAAGTTGGCCCGGGAGAGGTATTGAGCGGGCTGATTCGACGGGTGAAGCGTGACGTCAAGACGCTTTCGATCAAGGATATAGAACTGACTGGGATCAGTTGAACGGCCGCTGGCTACCAGCCGGCCGTTGCCGGAATATTCACACGGCACAACTGGTAATTGGGGGAGGATAACGAGCGTGCAACGCATCGTGGTAACCGGGCTGGGTGCCATTACGCCGATCGGCAACGATGTCGATACCTTCTGGAAGAACATCGTCAACGGTGTCTCAGGCGTCGCCGAGATCCAGGCCTTCGACCCCGAGGGGCTCGATGTCCGCATTGCTGCCGAAGTCAAGAATTTCCAGGCAAAAGACTATATGGACGTCAAAAAGGCGCGACGGATGGACCGCTTCAGCCAGTTTGCGGTTGCAGCTGCTGGCCAGGCGCTGAAAGACGCCGGACTGGAAATCGATCCTGAGGACTCCGACCGCGTCGGCGTCATGATGAACACCGGCGGTGGTGGTATTCCCACACTGACCCGCGAAGTCATCAACTACCACACCAAGGGAGCCGCACGGGTCAGCCCGTTCTTCATCCCGCTCTTTGCTCCAAACATGGCGGCTGCCCAGGTTTCCATCGCCTATGGCATCCACGGGCCGACGATGGCATCGGTTGCAGCTTGTGCGGCCGGAGCCCAGGCGTTCGTCGACTCGATGCATGTGCTCCGCCGCGGTGAGGCAGATTTCATCATCGCCGGCGGAACCGAGGCGGGGCTGGACCCGGTCGCAATCTCGGCGTTCGCCAACATGCAGGCACTTTCCAAACGGAATGACGCGCCGGAGCAGGCGAGCCGCCCGTTCGATACCGGGCGCGACGGCTTTGTTTTCGGCGAAGGTTGTGGCGCCATGATCCTCGAAACCGAGGAGCACGCAAAGGCACGCGGTGCGCGTATCTACTGCGAGGTTGCCGGCGGAGCCATGACGGCCGATGCCTTCCACATCACTGCTCCCGAGCCAACCGGCCGTGGCGCAACAATGGCCATGAAACTGGCGCTGGAACGCTCGAAGATGACGCCGGACGAAATTGACGCCATCTGTGCCCACGCCACCAGCACGCCGCTGGGTGACATTGCCGAGACCAAGGCCGTCAAGGCCGCTCTCGGTGACCGGGCACACGAGATCGTCATGTCCTCGCCGAAGAGTATGATCGGTCACCTCGTCGGCGCTTCCGGCGCGGTCAACGGCATCATCGCGGTCAAGGCAATTCAGGACCAGGTCATGCCGCCAACAATCAATCTGGAAGACCAGGACCCGGAATGTGATCTCGACTACGTCCCCAACGAGGCCCGGCAGATGAAAATCAACGCGGTCATCTCCAACTCCTTCGGTTTCGGGGGCCAGAACGTCGTTAACATCTTCCGGAAGTACACGGGCTGATCCGGTAAACCGAACAGAGACAGTTCAGGGGCCGTGGCGTTATGCCACGGCCTTTTTTCATATCGGCACTACATCCAGCGGAACCGCCAGGTAGCCAGCGTAGCAGCAACGACCGTCACAGCCGCCAGAATCGCCAATTTGCCGAGATTCCACCCGAATCCGAACCATGGGTCCTGAATGGCTATAACGACGTGTGTAAGCGGCTCAAAAGCGGCCACATCGCGTACTGCGTCCGGCAGCACTGCATGAGGTGGGGCAGAGCCGGAAATCATCCAGACCGCAAAGAACAAAATCAGTCCCACGCCCTGTGCGGCCCGCGGGGTAGGGATCAGGCCGGCAAGCAGGAACCCGATCGAGACAAAACAGAGCAGCGAGAGAAGATAGGCAACCACCACTCCCGGCAAGTCTTCCGGAAGCATCGTCGAATAGACTGCCGTGGCAACAGCCACCATCAACAGACTGCCGACCAGCGAGATACACAACGCCACCAGTGCGTGTGCACCAAACAGCGCCGGCGTGATCAACCCGGATGCCCGGAAGCGTCGCAAGACACCACGCTCGCGATACCCTGCCAGCGTTACCGGAATCACCAGGAGACCAAGCGCTGCTGCAACAATCCCGACCGATGCCGCAACGTAGTAATCGTCTCCGCTCACTCCCCGGAACACGAGTTCGCCATTCATCCGGTCCTGCGGGTCCGCATCTCCGAACACCGCCGCCAGCAGGAGCATCATCGTCAGGGGAAAGAGCAACGCGAAGACGGTCGCCAACGGGTCACGGAGAAACAGTTTTAGCTCGGTCCGGCTCAGATGCAGGAAGGAACGCACGGCATCACTCCTCAATCCCGGATTGTTCGGCCGGTCAACGCAATAAACGCATCCTCCATCGTCGGCGGCACTGCTCGCAGGTCTTCAGGGACAATGCCACGTTGCACCAGCGCTGCTGCGACCAGCGCCAGCACTGGTCCGTGCCCCTCAATTTCAACCTTGCTGCCCGTCTGCCGGACACTCCGGACACCATTCACGGCCTCAAGAAAGGTCACATCCTGATCGCTCGAAAATCGCACCAGCACGGGCAACTTCAGACCGGAGACGAGTCGTTGTGGTGTATCGAGTGCCACCACTCGCCCCTGCTCGATCACGGCAACCCGGTCGCATAGCTCCTCGGCTTCATCCATGAAATGGGTCACAAGAATCACCGTCTTGCCCTGATCACGGATCTCCCGGATCAGTTGCCAGGTTGTCCTGCGTGCCTGGGGATCAAGCCCCTGGGTCAATTCATCCAGGAACACGATCTCCGGGTCATTGATAAATGCCAGCGCGATAAACAAACGCTGTTGCTGCCCGCCTGAAAGGTCGGCAAAAGCCACCCGCTTTCGGTCGGCGAGTCCCCAACGCTCCAGCAGTTCATCTGACCGAACCGGCCGGTCAGAGAATGATGCGAACAGATCAAGCGCTTCTCCAACCCTGAGGCGATCCGGCAAGGACGCCTGCTGCAGTTGCGCTCCGATCAACCGGCGCAACTGCTGCGGCTCGGTTGTCGGATCAATCCCCAACACCCGGATCGACCCGGCATCCGGTGTTCGTAGTCCCTGGAGACACTCAACCGTTGTCGTCTTGCCGGCACCATTCGGACCGATAATGCCGAAGATTTCGCCCTGTTGAACGTCGAACGACACGCCGTCCACGGCCAGAACCGGGCCATAGGTTTTTCGCAGGGATTCAACAGAAATGACTGGCTGCATGGTACGCCACCTGCTTCCTGATGTTGTCTGGTTCATCAGGATCCTAGCAGAACTCCAATGGCCAGCTTATTGTGCAATCATTCACAATAGGATTGTCCGGAACGGGTTGGAGGAACAGCATGGAACGCCGCAGAACCCAGGGACCCAAGCAAGCGATCACCCCGGAAGAAGCACGTGAAAAGCTTCAGGAACGTGACAACCACATCGAACGCCAGATCCGGGCCGCCCAGGAAGCTGGGGCGTTCGATAACCTGCCGGGATTCGGTAAACCACTCCCGAAAGACCCGAGCGGTGGACTCGCCGGCGACCGGTGGATGGCCCACCACACCCTGAAACAGGCAGGGTTCGCACCGGAATGGATCGTTCTCCGCAACGAAATCGCTGCCGAACGCAGCGCAGTCAGTCATACCCTGGCCGAATACCGCAGGCACGCTGCTGAAGATGCTTCATATGCCGAACTGGCGAGACTGGAAGCGCGCTACGTCGAACTGGCGACGGCAATCAACAAGAAGATCGACCGGCATAACCTGACCTGCCCGCCAACACAGACGCTCATCCGCTTTGTCGAGGATGCGATCGACCGCTGGAAGTAACCTGCTTCACCGGCCAGACTGCACTAGTCGTAATACAGGGTTATCGACGACACCAGCAGACGTGAGTTGTCATCCAGCGTCTCGATCGTCAGAACATTCGTTCCCTGTTTCAGCCAGCCCAGGTTACCGAGACGCCAGAGTACCGGTGTCCATTTGCCTTCCCGTACGGGGATTGGCCCTGACCAGACCGGATTGCCATTCATCCGGATCTGGATCGCCGCCTCACCTGCACCTGGCGCTGTCATGCCATTGATCACCAGACCGATGTACTGCGATGGCGCCCCGAGCGAGTTGAACTCAACATCAAGCGTGCCCTCAATCAGGGCACCGGGCTCGGGGAATTCGTCGCCACCGGCGGTTGCTCCCGCTTCCCGCAGATAGCCGTCGGTGAGGTTGATCCGCGTTCCGTTGTTCCAACCGCCCGGGATCGAGTTGCCGTTCAGCGGAATGTTGAACTGCCCCGAAGATCCGGAATCGTTTCCCTGATCCTCATCCTCATCCTGATCGCCATCATCTTCCGGAGGCTGGGTTGGCTCCGGTTCGGGCGCTTCAGTCGGCGTTGGTTCTGGCTCCGACGTTTCCGTAGGAATAATTTCCTCGGTGGGTACGGGCGGCTCTTCGGTTGGAGTTGGCTCAACAACCTCTTCCGTCGGCGGAGCGACCACCTCTTCGGTCGCGGTGGGCACAACCTCGTTCTGCTCGTCCTGCGTCGGAGTTGGCTCACCTGGATCGGTGACAACCACCGCCTCGGTAGGTGTCGGCTCGGTACTGCCAACCCCGGGCAGACTGTCGGGGTTGAGCAGCAGGACCAGGACAAACAACAACACCGCCACCAGCAGCATCAGCATGACAATCAGCAGCGTTGTCGATTGCTGGCGCGGTGCCCGGCGTGGCGGCGGAACCGGTGTTCGCTGCGAGGTTGTCGTCACGGTTCGGTAACCGGTCGCCGGTGTTGGTTGCGGCATCGGCAGGGGAGTTGCTTCAACAGCCGGAGAAACCGCCGTCGTTGCCATTGCACTGCCGGGGTTCAGCAGTGCCTCACGCATCGAGCGAGCGTCCGGGAACCGATTCTCCGGTTCCTTGGCAAGCGCCTTCAGCACCACCGCTTCCACAGCAATCGGCACCGACCGGTTCAACATTCGCGGAGGCTGTGGAACCTCGTTGACATGGCGATACATGACCTGCACCGGATTGTCGCCCGGGAACGGCAATCGTCCGGTCAGCAGTTCATACAGGATCACACCAACAGCGTAGAGATCTGCCCCCGGCCCGACCTGTTCACCGGACGCCTGTTCCGGGGCCATATAGGCAGCGGTGCCCACCGCCATACCGGTTTCGGTCAGTCCGGGATCAACAGCTACAAACGCGACACCAAAATCGGTGATCTTCGCCTGCAGCCCGGTATCAATCAGCACGTTCTGCGGCTTGACGTCGCGGTGGACGATACCTTCATCGTGAATCGCTGCCAGTCCATCGAGAATCTGCCGGGCAAAACTGAGCGCCTCTTCAACGGTCAGCGGTCCTTCGTCCCGGACATATTCCTTGAGGTTCGGCCCGTCAACGTACTGCATCACGATGTACGGCAGGTCGTCCTGACGACCGTAGTCATAGACAGGAATAACGTTCGGGTGGCTCACCCGTGCAGCAGCACGGGCCTCGCGTTCAAAACGCGAGCCAAACCCTTCATGCGAGGCATACTGCTCGCGCAACACCTTGATTGCAACGTCCCGCTGCAACGCGGTATCGACAGCCCGGTAGGTTACCGAGAACGCACCTTCGCCAATTGGCGAACGAACGGTATATCGATCCGCAAATTCACGCGGCATACCAAACAATCCGCTATTCCTCCTGTTTCGGGCAGACACGTCACACCCGGAAGTCAGTGTATCGTTACCCTGAGAACGATGTCAGGCCCAAACGGGCACGTTCTCGCCTGGATCTCAGGGAAGGACGGGACCAATGGAGCCATCCGAATTCGATCTCGAAGGCAAAACCCGTGAACGGCTGGCCGCATTGCTCGACCAATGTGGCGAACTGGCCGATGGCGTACGGTACTTCGAGGGCGAAGACCTGCTGGCAGTTCTGGATATGCTCGATTCTATCCGGGCATTGCTGGCAGATAACTCGACCACATTGAGAGCTGCCGTTGCCACCTAGGCACGATTTGCGACAATTCCGCTATACTGATTGTCGCATTTTGTACGTACACACCCCCGATCGGATGATGCATGACCCGCATTGTGGCCTTCTTCAACCAAAAAGGCGGCACTGCCAAGACAACCAGCACCCTGAACGTTGCTGCGGCACTGGCAGAGCGTGGCGCGAAGGTGCTGGCGATGGATCTCGACCCGCAATCCAGCCTGACCATGGCCATGGGGATCAACATCGCCGAACTCGAGCAATCGGTCTACGACCTGCTCGTCGATGATGACCTGCCACTGGGGGATGTTGTGCTCCCGACCCGAATGGCTGGCGTCTCGCTTGTTCCCAGTCATCCCGACCTTGCAGCGGCCGAACTTGAACTCCTGAACGTGCTCGAACGTGAACGCCGGCTGGAAGACAAGTTACGACCAGACGCAATTTCGGATTTCGATTTCGTGGTGATCGATTCACCACCTGCCCTGAATATCCTCAGCATCAACATTCTTGTTTCGGCCGACGACCTGATTATCCCGATCGAGCCGCACCCGCTGTCATTGATGGTTCTTCGACGACTGTTCGAGACAATCTCCCGCGTGCGCCGCCTCAACCCAAAATTGCGGGTTGTCGGGTTCCTGCCAACCAAGGTTCATCACTCGTCCCGCCTGGCCAGCGACATGCTGGAGACGCTGCGGGAAGCATTCCCGGAAGTACCCCTTCTGCCGATCATTCCGCTCTCGGTCAAGAGTGCCGAATCTATTGCCGAAAACACGTCTATCCTGGAATACATGCCGCGGTCGGCGCTGGCAGAGGCATACCGGGCCGTCGCAAATGCATTGATCACGGGACAACCGGCAGAGGAGGCAACCGGTGTCAACCAATCGTGAGCGTCGCCGGTTCGGCGTTTCCGACCTGTTCGCCGATACCCGGCCTCAGGCAGTCGGGGTATCCGACCTGACCGACGCCAAAATGATCCGTCTCGACCGGATCGAACCAGACCCCGAGCAACCGCGCCGGGAGTTCGACAGCGAACGGCTTGAGGAATTGGCCGCATCCATTCGTGCTGAAGGCATCCTCCAGCCAATTGCCGTCCGCTACGATGCTGAACGTGACATCTACGTCATCCTTCATGGTGAACGCCGCTGGCGCGCCTCTCGCTTGGCAGGTCTGGAATCCATTCCGGCGCTGGTGCGTGATGTCCCGGAAGAGCGCCGGTTGCTCCAGCAATTGATGGAGAACATCGTCCGGGAAGATCTCAATGCCCTCGACCGGGCACAGGCCCTCCGGGCGCTGAAAGTCCGCATGAACGACGCCCCATGGGAACAGGTTGCCGAGGCCGTCGGCATCCGCCGCAGCCGGTTGTTCCAGTTGCTGGGAACCGAAAAGCTCTCCCCCGGCCTGCAGGACGCTCTTCGCCAGGGCATCGTCAGCGAGAAACAGACTCGCGCAGTCCAGTCCTTGCCAGAACCAGTCCAGGACGAACTTGCAGCCCGGTTACTTGAAGGGTCGCTGCTGCCGGCTGATGTGGATTCCGCAGCGCGAGCACTTCGCAATGCCGGCACAGTCGACGACGCCCGTCAAGCGCTCGCCTCATGGCAGCCGTCTACCCCGGTGGACACCGGAACCGGCAAGCAGATCGCACGCATCCGGAAGCAGATCCGAACCTTGACACGTTCGCTTGGCGAACTCGAACCATCAGATGCCGCCGACCTCGAAGCCGACCTGGAAGAACTGATCAGCGAGATCGACCGGATTTCGCGGTAATACAGGGCATCTGGAGGGAGAGCCATGACCGGCAAACTGCAACCAGGCGACATCCCGGTGATGGTTCGTGCCGCGCGCATCGCTGCCGAACGGCATGGTTTTACCAGCGCCTGCAGCGACGAGGTTGGCCGCCTCCTTCAGGTGTTGGCCGCCCAGCATCCGGAAAAGACAATTGGCGAAATCGGCTCCGGATTCGGCGTGGGAACAGCGTGGATCGTATCCGGGCTTGCTGCCGGAGCGCGACTGCTGGCTGTCGACCACGATCCTCAGGCGGTGGAGGCTATCCGCCAGCAGTTTGGCGATCATGGGGCAGTCGAGGTGATTGAGGGTGATTGGCGCGTCATCCTGCAACATGGCCCCTTCAACATGCTCTTTGTCGATGTCGACGAAGCTCGTGAACACGGAGTTCAGGATATCGTCGACGCGCTGGCCGTTGGCGGCCTGGCAATCATCGACGACCTGGACCCTCTGGAAGCACCGCGGGAACAACAGAATCTGGTCCGTGAACAATGGCTGGAGAATCCACGACTACGTAGCGTCGAGGTCCTCGTTTCCCCGGAGGCATCAGTTATTCTTGCCACTCGATGGCGATAGAAACTGACCTGCACCAATGATTCGCTTCACCAGTTCGCTGGAGGGAATTGCCCCTGGCCATCTTGAGGGCTTCTTTGACGGTTGGCCCAACCCGCCCGAACCGGCAACCCATCTCCGACTCCTCGAAGGCAGCAGCCACGTTATCCTGGCAATTGATGACACCACGAAATCCGTGGTCGGTTTCATCACTGCGATTTCGGATGGCGTCCTGAGTGCCTACATCCCGCTGCTGGAGGTGCGCACCGAGTGGCAAGGCGAGGGGATCGGTAGCGAACTGGTCCGCAGGATGCTCGACCTTCTCAAGAACCTCTACATGATTGACCTGCTCTGCGACCCCGAATTGCAACCGTTCTACAGCCGTCTCGGAATGCATCCGGCAACCGGGATGCTGGTTCGCAACTACACAAACCAGTCCGGCCGCAAGTTGGACTAGGTTGCGAAACTGCTGTTCGCGATATAATGCCGACGTTTTTCGTCGGTTTTAGCTCGCTACAACAGAAGGCATAACCCGCCATGACCATCGTGTCACCAGAGCAGCATTCAACGATTGAAAGTCCACGCATCCAGGTACTTGCCGACCGGATGGCAGCCGGAATACCCAATGCACTCAACGACTTCTGGCGAGACGTTGCCGGCTCCGGAACCCCGATTGTCGAACCAACCGGCGAAGACCCTGAAGTCTGTCTGGTGACATTCGTCTGGCGCGAAACTGAACCGGTGAGCGGCGTCAGCCTGATCGAACACTTCTCCTACCGCAGTGCCGACCAGCGCCGCCTTGCAAAACTGCCTGGCACAGATCTCTGGTTTCTCTCATGGCATATTCGCTCAAACCTTCGCGGATCGTATGAGTTCAAGCTCACCTCCGAAGACGGCACCGGGACAACTGTCCATGATCCGTTGAACCATCACCTGCAACCCGACGACTGGCAGTACGTTTCGACGCGCGAGGAACTCAAGCCAACGGCGGTCCTTGCCTTGCCGGACGCACCGGCACTGCCCTGGCTTGAGGAACGGGAAGACGTTCCAACGGGGGAGATCACTGAACACCAGTTCGAGAGTTCAATTCTCGGGAACAGTCGCTCGATCTGGGTCTATACCCCGGACGGTTACAGCCGCGACGCTGGCCCCTACCACTACATGCTGGTGTTTGACGGTCAGAAGTTTCACAGTTCATCCATCGTGCTCGACAACCTGATCGCAGCGGGCGCAATTCCACCAACCATTTCCATCCTGATCGACCAGATGGAAATCCGTGACATCGAACTCACCTGTAACCCGGACTTCTCCCGTGCACTGGCCGAGGAACTGGTTCCCTGGGCACGCAGTGCCTACAACCTCACCACCCGCCCGGAAGAGGCCGTCATCACCGGCCGGAGCTATGGTGGCCTCTGCTCGGCTTATACTGCCCTGCATTACCCGCACATCTTCGGCAATGTGCTGATGCAGTCCGGTTCCTGCTGGTACGAACCCGATTCGATCAGACGTTTTCGGGAAAAGCGTGATCCGGCGGTGGTCGGGGAGGTGTACAACACGCCGACCATCATCACCGAATATGCCCGGGCCGAACCAGTACCAATCCGTATCTACCAGGAAGTTGGCTCACAGGAACTTGGCCCTCCACCTGGACATCCGGAGCAAATCTATGCCAACCGCCACTTTCGCGATCTCGCCCGGGCAAAGGGATACGATCTACACTACGTGGAGTTCAACGGTGGCCATGACGACGCCTGGTGGAGAGGAACGCTGGCCGATGGCCTGATTCACCTGATTGGAACGCAAGTACGATGATCCTGGGAGTGCACCACGTCCAGATCACCATTCCAACCGGCGCCGAGGCGGAAGCGCGCAGATTCTGGCGCGACATCATGGGGCTACAGGAGATCGAGAAACCGGATAGCCTGCGAGCACGTGGCGGCCTCTGGCTCCAGGCCGGCAATCAGGAACTGCATCTGGGCATCGAGGACGGCACTACCCGTAGCCGGGCACATGTTGCCTGGCTGGTGCCTGACCTCGACTACTGGCGAGAGCGTTTGCAGGCAGCAGGAGTGGAGACAGAAACCGGCATCCCGATTCCCGGCTACGATCGGTTCGAGTTTCGTGATCCTTTTGGCAACCGGGTCGAACTGATCGCTTCAACTTCACCAGACGTGTCCTGATCTTCAGGTTCAGTCGGTTGTTTCTCGCCGAAGTAGGAGTCAGGATTCTGAAGCACCAGCCCCAGCACCAGATTGCGCAACTTCTCCCAGGTTGAGCGTTCGTCTTCGGCTGCCATCTCCAGCGCGTGGTCGTCGTAATAACCCGAACGCACCAATTGCCACTCCGAGGCCAGTTCCGCCCCGAACAGCATGATGTTTGCCGAAAAATAAACAAACATCATGAATGCGACGATTGCTCCAATCGAACCGTATACCGCGTTGAGATTGCTGAAATTGGTGAGGTAGAAGGCGAAACCCTGTTTGAGCACCTCGAAACTGAAAGCAGCGAATAGCACCCCCGGCCAGATATCGACAAACGCAACCGGAATGGTGACCACAAAGCGGTAGAGCAGGGAAAACAGCACGATCGAGATCAGAAATGGAGTGCCCACGGAAACTGCTATCCAGGTCCAATCCGGAATCGATCCTGGCAACGAATCGATAATACCGGCGCCAACCCGCAATAGACCGGTCACGACGATCGACACCAGCACCAGCAGGCCAAAACTGAATACCATTGCGATATCCACCAGTTTGCCCAAAAGTGCGGGCCGGCGGACTCCATGGCCCCAGGCGATATTGATCGAAAGACGGATTGAGGTCATCATCGCGCTCGCGCCCCAGATCAAGCCGACAATGCTGAAGATGGCAAACACGTCCAGGTTGCTGCTCAACCCACCAATCACATCCTCGATGATCCGGCGGCCCTCGACTGGCTCAAGCGGCAGGAACTCGATCATGTTATTGATCAGGCGGGTCTGCAGTTCCTCGTCACGGAGCAACCGGCCAGCGATCGCCACCAGCACGATCGCCAGAGGAAAGATCGAAAAGAACACCCAGTATGAGATCCCGGCGGCCATTTGCGGACAATAGTCGCGCACATGGCCGGAAGCAGCGCGCAGGAAAACCGTCGGCGTTCGTTGCCAGGTACGTCGGAGTGCGGAAATAAATCGCTCTGACACCTGGTACGCTCCCAGCCCGTTCGTCCCCGTGAGGTGTGCTGAGAAAAGGCTATCAGAGATCGAGATCGACCGGCAGGTTGACGCCCCAGTTCAGTTCACGCGAGGGCTGCCGTGAACGCCTGCGGTCGGGATACCCCTTCAGGCGCCACTTGTCGTCGTACATCCTCTGGTCTGCCAGATCCACCAGCCCGTTGAGGTTGAACCCATCGTCCGGGTAAGCAGCAATACCGGCAGCAACACCAAACCCCTCGCCAACAAACCCGTATTGCGCCTGGATGCGGGATACATGTTCACGGATGGCATCGACGAAGATTCGCGCCCGGTCGGCCGTGCAGTCCGGAATGACAACAGTGAATTCATCTCCGCCGTATCGAGCGGTTATCGCCGTAGTGGGCATCGCAGCACGAATGCTCCGGGCGATCTCTTCCAGAACACTGTCGCCTGCCTGGTGACCAAAACGGTCATTGAACTCCTTGAACAGGTTGAGGTCCATCATGATGACGCTCATCGGCTTGCCGGAATCGACCGCCCGTTCAAAGTGATTGCCAAGTTCTTCGTGGAGTGCCCGGTGATTCAGCAATCCGGTTACCGGATCATGGTTGGCTGCAAAGCGCACCTGCCGGAATGTCCGCGCATTCTCGGTTGCCAGCGCCGCCTGGGTTGCCACCGATTCCGCCAGTGATACCTCACTGTCATCAAACGGGTCCGCGTTCACCCGATACAGTTCGGCAATGCCGACCGTCTCGTCATTGGCGACCAGGGGGACAACGAGCACAACCGACGACTCGTGGGCATCCAGGATCCGGGCAGCCAGTGAACCAGCGGGTTGCTCCCAACGCTTGACCAGAATGCTGCGAAACCCGACCCGCTCCACGTGTTCCGGAGTGAAATCCAGGAAGGTATGCGTCAACTGGCGCAACTTCCCGGTCGGGGGAGGGCCGTCCATGTCATGCCGGGCGACAATGCGCCCACCTTCTTCGGTGCGCTCAAGAATAATGCACCGGGATGCGCTCACCACTGCAGCCAGCTGCTCGGCAACGGCACCCAGGGCAGTTGGCAGATCGAGCGATGCAGTGGAAATCATGGCGATCTTGTGAACTGCTTCCAGTTCCTCGTTCCGTCGCACCAGTTCAGCTGTCCGACGATCGACCAGATGCTCGAGATCCTGGTTCATCCGGTTCAGATTGCGGTAGAGGTTCCGGTTTTCGATCTGGTTCCATGCGTGGCGAAAACCGCTCACCATGATGAACAACACCGACCCACCGATCATCAACTTGCTGCGGGTCGGGTCGACTCCATCCCGCGTTGCTTCGGTGAACAAAAGCGACGCAGCGCCAATCGCCAGCACAAAAGGAAGTAACGCACTGCCAAAATGGAACCAGAAACTGTGCATCAGCGGGTTGCGTTTGACCAGTTGCGCTGGCCCGGGGGCCATCTGGCCACCGGCAATGAACTGTCCCGCCGCCACTCCAACCAGCGCAATGCCAAGCGAGTTCATCGCCAGTAGCTGATCGACGGGAACCGCGCCGCCATCCATCAGGACATAGGCAACCCAGACGTGCCCAATGAAGAAGACGCCCAGCGCCGCACCGGCCCAGATCAGCGAGCGATAGAGACGCTCCCAACGTGGCAACGACACCAGCGCCACACCGACCAGCAGGAGGAGTGACAGGTCCAGCAACGGTTCGTAGAGCGCTGTGCTGACCCCGGAAATCCCCCGCACCTCAACACCGCTACGGTGCAGCACGCAGACAGCGATCACCGTAACACCGATGATGGCGATACTGGCATCCAGCAGCAAACGCATTGCCATTGATCTCGGCACCTGGATGGCACAACCGAGACTGGCAACGCAGCAGAAATAGGCGACCACGATCGAAAACTGGGCAGTTAGTGGCAGGAACCCGCTACCGGACGCAATGTAATCGCCGTGGATAGTACTGATGACGAAGAATATGCCAATAAACGACATCGCCGCCATCATGAAGCGCCAGGCAGTTGCCGTTCGCTTATCATCAGCACTTCGTGATGCACCCAGACACACTGCAGCCGAGACAACGCTGACCAACACCAGCGCTGGCTGGCTCACCTGGACAGAGGCAAACTGAATAACAGCCAGCACCAGCAACTGCATTACTGCAATACCGGTTACCAGCCTGGCAAGCGAGAATGTTCCAAACTGAAACCACCCACGTGCGCGGGTAGTCCACTGATCCACCATCATCACCACTTACTGCGTTTGGCCCGGCACAAGTGTGCCTGATCAAGGGCCAAACTCCACCTTTGATGATAATCCCCGGACGAACCACCGTCAGGTGGACATTACTCCCAAAGTCTCTTTGAGCAGTGCAGGACAATCCCCCGCGACCCGCTCACTTCGGGTCCGGGATAACCACTAGCCGAGGGAATTAAGTGTTCGGAGTTCTTCCAGAATGCGCTGATACTCGGCCTCCCAGCGGTCCGGCCACCGCTTCCCGGATGCCTCAAGTTCCTGTCTAAGTTCTTCCGCCTTTTGCTTTCGTTCGAGCAACCGGGCCACCTCCGGCGATGGTTGCTGCCGCTGGTCAAGCGAACGCACTGCACCGATTTCCAGGTAGGAAATGTCTCGCCCGGCAATTGCCTGGGCACGCGCCCGGATGTCGCGTAGCGGTGTATCCGACGGTGGCGTCTCGGCAATCGCCTGCCGGACAATCGCTTCCGTGTCCTCATCAACCAACCGCCGGTGGTCGAGTGCACCGTGGGCAACAGCCGCGAGCAGGTGACGTTCAATCGTCGGCGACTTCAGCCCTCGTTCCTCGGCAATCTCGGCAACCGACCGGGCAGTCTCGAACAATGCCAGACTTTCCTTCCACGATGGACTGTCTGACGGCGCGACAACAGGCCGGGAAGGTGTCTGCTCTGGAACACGAACTGGTTCCGGCTCAATATCTTCAACCTCACCCAGCGCCTCGGATCGCCGGACCCACGCGAAGTAGAACCGCAAATGATCCCAGTTCGTCCCGGGTGGGCAAAACTGCATCGCTGCCTGAAGATATCCGGGACGTGCGCGTCGATATTCGAGGCCGGCCTCGTCCATCCTCGCGCGAGCCTCGTCGAGCTCAGCAACCACCTCTGGCGGCACAACGTACCGGATGTGCAGATGCCCCTCGGAGATAAGCTTCAGGGCTGCTTCGGCAATATCCTTTGGTGTTTTTCCGAGGACCGCCGCAGTTTCGCGAACGCTACCTGTCTCCATCAACGAATGCCTGAGCGCAGCACGCGCACGCCCGAGCCGGCCGGGTTGCTTGAGTTTCGTCGCCTTCGCCTGCAGTGCTGCCCGCCCTGCCGAAACCGAACCCGGTCTTGAACACCGATCGCAACATGCTGCATCGCCACGCGGTTCAGCATCAGGATCCCCGAAGTACTCCAGCAACCAGGCGCGACGGCAATCGTCCGTCATCACGAACGACTCCATCGCGTCAATCTGCTCAACCCGCCATTGCCGTTGCCGGGCTGTCGCACGGGCGATGCCAGCCTGGTGACGCTGGTTGAGCGATGCTGTCAGTGCCTTGACCTCGATTTCCGATCCGACGCGCTCACCAACAAAGATCGCTCCGGCCTCGGCCAGCATCTGCAATCCAACGCGGATCGTCGTCCCGGAGAGTTTGTCACTGGTAAGAGTGTCAACATCCAGCCAGCCATCCGACCGGGCGACGGCTCGATGGATCTGACCAAGCACACCGGGATTTGGCAGGTCGGCATCGATCAACCACTCCTGCAACCCACGGTCTGAACTGGTGTATAGCACCAGGGCATCAGACGGTAGACCGTCTCGACCGGCACGGCCTGCTTCCTGGTAATAGGCATCAGGAGACGGTGGCAGGGTTGTGTGGATGACGAACCGGACATCCGGCTTGTCTATACCCAGACCAAAGGCGTTGGTTGCACAGATAACCTCAATCTCACCAGACATAAAGGCGTCCTGTGCACGTGAACGCTCCTCACTGGACAGCCCGGCATGGTAGGGCAGGGCTCGCCTGCCGTGATCCCGCAAGTAATCCGCCTGTTCCTCGGTTGCCTTCCTGGTGCCGCAATAGACGATGCCTGTACCGTCGTATTGCTGAACGCGCCGCGCCAGTTTGTCCAACCGACTACGCTGGTTCGCGCAGAACTCCACCTCAAAGCGCAGGTTCGGGCGATCAAATCCCGCCAGAACCCTGCCGGGATCATCCAGCCGCAAACGCTCGATGATGTCCTCTCGCACTTGTCGAGTGGCAGTCGCCGTAAATGCGGCTATCACCGGCCGCCCTGGCAACCGTCCAATTGATTCAGGAATGCGCAGATAATCCGGGCGAAAGTCAGATCCCCAGGTAGAAATACAGTGCGCTTCATCAACTGCAACCAGCCAGACGCCGGAGCGTGCCAATCGCTGGACAAACGACTGATCGCGCAATCGCTCGGGGGAGACATAAAGCAGGTCCAGTTCACCCCGGTCGATCGCTCGCAGCATTTCGCGGCGCTCTTCCGTCGACTGACCACTGGCGAGATATCCTGCCCGGATTCCACGCATCCGGAGTCCATCCACCTGGTCTTTCATCAGGGCAATCAACGGGGAAACAACCAGCGTCAGGCCGGGGTGGGCAACTGCCGGCGCCTGAAAACAAAGGCTCTTGCCAGCCCCTGTCGGCATCACTGCCAGCAAGTCACGGCCGGCAAGAATCGTTTCTATCGCCTCGCGTTGACCGGGACGAAAACCGGGAAGGCCAAATGATGGTTGAAGCACTGCTGCAACGTCGTCGAGATCAACGCGGGGATGAACCATCGGGAAGTTTCCTAGCGCCTGACCAGACTCCTGGCAAAGAAGAGCAGGTTGGCCGGCCGTTCAGCCAGCCGCCGAGTGAAATAAGGAAACCATTCCTCACCAAACGGCACATACACCCGCACGTTGTACCGCTCGCGTGCTAAATCCATCTGGAGTTGCCGGGCGACACCAAACAGCATCTGGAACTCGAAGTTGCTTGCCGGAATACCGCGTTCCAGGGCGAATGACTTTGCGTGCTCCACCATTTCAACGTGCTGGGTAGCAATCGCAGGATAGTTGCCGGCTTCCAGAAGGCGGGAAATATGCCGCTTGAAGGCCGTATCCACCTCATCCTTGCGCGGATAGGCGATCGTCTCCGGCTCCTCGTAGGCACCCTTGACGATACGAACACGCGCCCGGCGTTCGATCATCTCTTCGATGTCCTCATCAGTCCGGTAAAGGCAGGATTGCAGTACGATCCCGACCGACTCCGGGAACTGATCGTGAACTGCCCGGAAAATCCTCAATGTCCGCTCGGTATAGGGGGAGCCTTCCATATCAATCCGGACGAAACTCTTGAGCCGCGCTGCCTCCGCAACAATCCGGTGAATGTTTTCGGCAGCCAGATCATCCGAGACGTCCATCCCGAGCATGGTCAGTTTCAACGACACATTACTGCGCACCTGCTCTCGCTGGATTCGCTGGAGCAGGTCGATCTGGGCGTTGGTGTAGAACGCAGCCTTGTCCGGGTCATCAACGTTTTCACCAAGCAGGTCCAACGTGGTAGCCACACGGTTGGAGTTCAACGCACGGGTTTCCGCGATGGCAGCATCAACCGTTTCCCCTGCGACGAACCGGTCTACCAACGGACGGGTAAACGACCCGTGGAAGAAACGGTTTGCCCGTTCACTGTCGGCCATCCGGTACATCATCGAACGTAACAACGACACGAACGTTTACTCCAACTACTGCCATCTCCATGCCCGGAACACACTATGGCCATCAGTATAGTGCAGCATCAGGAGCCGCCGATACCCGGCATGTACACTTCAGTAATGACCGGAAACCTGCTGTTTGGACTGACACCGGAAACCACGATTCGGGACAGCCTCTACGACCTCATGCCACTCTCTGCCGAGGCCGCGAGGATCGTCTCGACCTCGGCATTCCAGCGACTGGAAGGTATCCAGCAACTCGGGTTTGTCTCCCGGGTCTGGCCCGGTGCCCGTCATACCCGGTTTGATCATTCGCTCGGTGTCATGCACTTGATGACACTGGCGTTGACCGGATTGGCGGAGCGCTATCCGGATATCGATGACGAGTCTGCCAGGACTGCCATAGCCGCAGCGTTGCTGCATGATATCGGTCACTATCCCTTCAGCCATGCCATCGAGGAACTCGGTCCGCCGGTACGTGACCATGAGGATATTGGCCGGGCCATTATCACCGGCGACGAGATCGCCGGCATTCTCGTCCGGTACTGGAAGGTGCAACCCGAACGGGTGGCCTGGATGGTCGGGGGCAGGGGAGAGCCGCACGCCGAAACCGACCGTCTGCTACGGGGATTGCTGAGCGGACCTCTGGATGTCGACAAACTCGACTACCTGCCACGTGATGCCCGCGCCTGCCATGTGCCGTATGGCGGTGTGGACACCACCCGGTTGCTCGCTTCACTCAGGATCATGACCGTTAACGGCCAGCGCAGGATCGGCATTGACCAGAAGGGTATTTCACCGCTCCACTCCCTGATCAATGCCCGGCAGGAGATGTTCGACAACGTCTACTGGCATCACACCAACCGGGCCTGCATGGCCATGCTGTTGCGAGCCGTTCAGGACGCGGTGCTGGCAGGTATGCCACCTGACGAACTGACCATGCACACCGACCATTCACTTCTCGACCGGCTTGCTACCGGCGATATGCCGGAAACGACCCGAACACTCGTTTCACGACTCCGCCAGCGACAATTTCATAAACGAGCAGTCGAGGTCAGCGCCCGGGCCGGAGAGTTGTATCGCTATCTCGGGAACCTGTTCCACGACCAATCGGCCCGGCGTGCTGCCGAGATGGATATGGTCTGTCGTATTCGTCAGGAGATGGACATCAATCCCGGCGAAGCCGACATCCTGATCGACATCCCCAAGCCCGAACGCTGGAATACCGATGTCTGGGTTACCTGGGAAACCCCACCGGTCGGGCTATCATCACTCATGCCATGGCGCGACGTTGCCGGCGCCGGCGATGAGGACCTGAAGAATTATGAGGAGCATCGACGTTTGATCCGGATCGTTACCACCCCTGAACTTCGGGACACTGTCCGCAACCACTGGGAATCCCTGCTCTTCCCGCTGCTATCCGGTGCCTGATGACTGACGCAACAATCACCCCGCACCAGGAACAACGCGAGCGCTGGATCGTCTGGATTGTCACCGCCGCCGTTTTCGTCTCTGTGCTGAACACCACCATGGTGAATGTCGCCCTGCCGACGATTGGTGAAGTGTTCGATGCGGGGCCGGCCCGGGTCGGATGGCTGGCAACGATGTACTCCCTGATGTTCGGCATCGCCACACCGTTCTACGGGCGGCTTGGTGACCGTTACGGCTTGCGGAAGATGTTCGTCATTGGCATGAGCATTTTCGTTGCCTCGTCACTGCTGGCTGGCATCGTCCCGGAATTCTGGATGCTGATCTTGTTCCGGGTTGGTCAGGCGCTCGGTTCGGCCGCCATCCCCAGCCTCGGCATCGCCATGATTACCAGGACCATACCCGGGCATCGCCGCGGAGCAGCAATGGGACTGGTGAGTGCCAGCGTCGGTGCCGGACAGGCGCTTGGTCCGACGCTTGGAGGCACGCTCACCGAGTTTGCCTCCTGGAGATTTGTCTTCCTGATCAGCGCTGGCCTCATCTTGCTCGTCCCGCCCGCACTGAAGCGGTTGCCGGGTGACCTGGAAACCAACCGCACACCGGTTGACTGGCTGGGTGGAGTGGTACTTGCCCTCACCATTGCCGGTACCCTCTTCGGGGTCGGCAACATCGAGGAACGCGGTCTTGGCTCAGTGACCGTTGCCGGAGCATTCGGCATAGCCGTGCTTGCCTTGCTGGCGACCATCTACCGGCAACGCCAGGCTGCCTATCCGTTCATCGAGCGTGCCTTGCTGGCCAACCGCCGCTATCTCATGCTTTGCAGCATCGGTTTCCTGGCAATGGGAGCGAATGTTGGTGGGCTGATTCTTGCGCCATTTCTGCTGGAACGGGTGAATGGTCTGAGCACCGCATCAGTCGGGCTGGCGTTGCTTCCACAGGCTGCTGTTCTGACCGTGCTCAGCCGATCAATGGGGAGGCTCGCAGACCGGGTCAACGCCCTGCATCTGATCTCGGCAGGGTTACTGATCAGCGTGACGGTTACGCTCCTGATGGCCACGGTCGTTGTCGGACGTCCGACAGTGGTCGTTGCCGGGTTGCTCGTGGTCCTGGGCACGGGACAGGCAATGATCAACTCTCCACTATCGGTAACGTTGACCAGATCAATACCCCAGCGATTTGCCGGGGTAGGGCTGGGAATGTACAACATGCTCTTTTTCGTTGGTGGAGGGTTCGGGGCGGCTGCCGCAACAACACTGCTGTCTGCCCGGGAGGATGCATCATCCTCCCTGCTTCCGATCTATGCCGGAGCAGGAGAATTCTCCGAATTCGGAGATGGCTATCTCTACAGCCTCTTCGCGTTCATCGCGGCGCTGGTAATTGCCAGGGTGGTGCTACGGACGACCTCGGAGCCGGAGTGATCTAGTTCCGGTTCCCGCGAGGTGCCGTTGATTCGATAATCTTCGCCATTTCGTCCGGAGTGTGTTCACGCATCGATGCCACAAACTCGCGGTCGTTGATGAAGTAGTTGATGTCGAACGAGAATGCTTCGTCCTTCTCGATCTTGCGCCACCAGTCGTAAAGTGCACTCAGGAATTTGGTATCGCGAGCCTCGACCCGGAAGATCGAAACACCCTGCCCGCGCAGGTACGCAAGCGGTTCGCTGAACCAGACGCGTGCGCTGCCGCTGGCGTTGATCACGTCGCGGATGGGATCATGATGCCGGGGCACCGAGCGCAAGGTGAACTGGTAAGCACCGGACATCGACGGATTGCTCCGGTTCGGTTCGACCGGCGGCGCCGGCTTCCGTCTGAACTGAATCTTCACCATGGCTGCGTTTCTTCCTCCCGGCGAGCATCACCCCAAGACTCGTTGCCAACGATTGTACGCGATACAGGCAGTTTCAGGAGAGAAAACCCGGTTCCCATACCGGCGCCCAGGTAGCAAGGCGGGTGAACGAGTCCGTCAGCAACAGGATCCCGATGATAATCAGGAACATTCCGGAGACTGCATTTACGATTCCGGCACGCCGGTTGATCCTCCGCAATAGCGGCGTTGCTCTGCCGATCAGCAGTGCCGTCAGCACAAACGGAATACCCAGACCAACAGCATAAGCGAAGAACAATGCACCAGCCCGGCCACCATCGACGACTGCCATCGCGAAGATCGCCGAAAGAATCACCCCGACGCAAGGAGTCCAACCGGCTGCGAAGAATATGCCGATCAGGAACGACGTAACCAGGCGGCCGCGCCGGAGACTGCCATCCATGCCAATACGGGCCTGACGATCGAGTAGTGAAATCCGAAACAAGCCCAGCGTGTGCAACCCCAGCACGATCACCGCCAGTCCGCCAAACCAGCGCAGGATGTCCAGCCCTTGCTGCAACTGCAGTACGAGCAGTCCAAGAGCCAACCCGGCAACGGTGAAAATCACGGCGAAGCCCAGCACAAACGCCAGGGAATGCGCCAGAAGTTCACGGCGTGGTGGAGCTTGCTCGCCCTGGACCATCGAACCGGTCAGATAGCCAAGATATCCCGGCACGAGGGGCAACACACAGGGAGACAGGAACGACAGCAACCCGCCAACCACGGCAATCAGCAAACTCGCAACCAGCGGGGCGTCCGAGATGGTCATGACATTCCAAACCAGGAGGGGGCGCGTGCCCCGGGCGACCAGGAGGTGGCAACCATGTGCCCGTCCTGATTCTGGTTCAAATGAAACGGGCGCAACAAGTTGCGCCCGTCGGGAATGCCTTGGTTTTCGGCGTCGAACCTATTCTTCCAGCGTGCTCAGGTCACCCACATCCTGGCCGAGTTCCTGTGCCTTGAGGAGCCGGCGCATGATCTTGCCGGAGCGGGTCTTCGGCAAGGAAGAAACAACCTCGATCTCATCCGGCACTGCAATCGGACCAACATTCGTCCGCACATGCAACCGGAGGTCAGACAGCAGGTGATCGCTGCCCTCGTAGCCGCTCTTCAGGATGACGAACGCCTTGATCGATTCGCCCTTGACATCATCCGGCTTGCCGATGACGGCGGCCTCGGCAACCGACTCATGACTGACCAGCGCACTTTCGATCTCGCTGGAGCCAAGCCGGTACCCGGACTTCTTGATCACATCGTCAACGCGACCCTGAATCCAGAAGTAGCCATCCTCATCACGGTGCGCTGCATCGCCGGCGAAGTACACGCCATCGATCGTGTTCCAGTAGGACTCGTATCGTTCGTGATCACCGAAGATGGTGCGCATCATCGACGGCCACGGCTTGCGGACGATCAGGTATCCACCCTCGTTCGCGCCGACTTCGTTACCTTCGCTGTCCACCACCGCGGCATCAATGCCAGGGAAGGCGAATGAGGCAGAGCCCGGCTTGAGCGGTGTGATCGGGGTGGGAGTAATCATCTGCATACCGGTTTCGGTCTGCCACCATGTATCAACAACCGGCTGGGTATTACCGGCAATCCGGCGATACCAGATCCAGGCTTCAGGGTTAATCGGCTCACCGACAGAGCCGAGAATTCGCAGGCTGGAGAGATCGGATGCTCCCGGCCAACCGTCGCCCAGTCGCATCAGCGCCCGGATGGCAGTTGGTGCGGTATAGAGGATATTGACCCCGTATTTCTCGATTGTCCGCCAGATGCGGCCCGGATCCGGATAGTCTGGCGCGCCCTCGTAAAACACGCTTGTCGCGCCAGCCAGCAGCGGACCATAGACGATGTAGGAGTGACCGGTAACCCAACCCGGGTCGGCCGTGCACCAGTAGACATCACCCGGCTTGAAGTCGAACACAAACCGGCTGGTTGCCGAAATACCAACCTGATAGCCGCCGTGAACGTGAACAATGCCCTTCGGCTTGCCGGTCGATCCGGAGGTGTAGAGCATGTAGAGCCAGTCTTCCGAGTCCATCTGCTCACACTCGGAAACCGGGTCTGCCAGTTCAATCAGATCGTGGTACCAGACGTCGCGGCCGCGATGCCAGTTGATGTCATTGCCGGCACGCTGAACGGTGATCACCCGCTTGACCGTCGGGCACTCACGCACCGCAGCGTCCACGATGCTCTTCAGTGGCACAACCTTGCCCCGGAAGAGGAAACCATCTGCCGTGATGACGGCCTTTGCCTCGGCATCCTGGGCACGATCTCGAAGTGCCTGTGCCGAAAGACCGGAATACACCACCGAGTGGACGGCACCGATCCGGGCAATGGCGAGCATGGCAACCCACTGCTCCGGAATACGCGGCAGGTAGATCACCACCCGGTCGCCACGGCCAATGCCCTGGGATTTCAGCGCATTGGCAAACCGGGATACTTCGTAATAGAGATCGCTATAGGAAACAGTCCGGGTAGAGCCATCCTCGCCTTCCCAGTAGAAGGCGACACGGTTGCGCACCGGGGTGCTCATGTGCCGGTCGAGGGCGTTGTAGCAGATATTGGTCTTGCCACCGACAAACCACTTGGCGTCCGGCGGATTCCAATCCAGCGTCTTCGTCGGCTGCTCGAACCAGTGCAGGCTCTCGGCCATCTCGGCCCAGAACTCTTCATAGTTCTCCACCGACCAGGCATGGAACTCCTGATAGGTTTCGAAGCCCTTCTTCCGCATATATGCGGTGATGTTGGCGTTCTCGACTATCTCCGGGCTTGGCTCAAAAATCCGCTCTTCACTGAGCACCCTGCTGGTTGTTTCCCATTCAAGTTGTGGCGCTCGAGTTGTACTCATGACTCCTCCTTGTATCCAACGTGCTCCCGTACCCGCATTCTAGCACCAGTCCCGAACATCCCTTGACGACCTCAAACACGCCGGGTATCCTAATCCCTAGTCTTCGACTCGGAATTAAAACCTTCGGGGCTTTCGAGGATTCTAGTGTGGACCGGATAACCCGGCAATGAGCAAAACATTGGAGCGGTAAGGATTGTCACGAACACCTGAAGAGTGGGCAAATCAATGGCTGGGTGGCTTCTGAACCTTGGGCATTGAATGCCTGCAACCGGTTCGGGATGCAAACTACCCAGCTCACGAAGGACTTCGCAAGGTCCTGACCCTGTCCGGAGAGATCGACGCGGACACTGTCTCCTTCAACGACGCGTTGAATGCCTGGTCAATCTACATCGGCGAGAACCGCAACATTCTGGCAGTGAAGAGCACCGACCGTGCCCGGAAACTGCTGATGGCGGCCTTCGGCATCGATGATGGTGAACCGGTAGGCATTCCAGCCAACACCCGGCGCCCGCTTTCGGAGGCGGTAAAACGCTCCAAAGGCACACCGGCATTTATCGAACTCGACCGAAATCTCGAGTTCGTCCCGGAGACTCCTGGAATCGAGACTGCCCGGTTGGTCTGGGCGCAGCCAGTAGCGGGTATGGCCGCACCTGCGCCGATCGAGGGGAAAACCCTGTTCGTGGACTATGCCTTTACGTTGCCGGCACCGGAACCGGAATACATCCCTGGGGCGGCAACGGTGTTCGGGCTGCATCTGTCCGATAACATGCGCGAAGATGGAGCTCTGATCGTATTCAACGATGTCGCGCTCTACAACACAGCACAGGCAATGGTGGATCCGGAAAACGACCTGCCGGATGCCGGACGGATGATGGCCCAACTCAACCGGGTTGCCGGAGATGACGGCCTTGCGGCACGTCAATTGGCGAACTACCAGGCGGCAACCGAGGGGTTGCTCCATGCCGGAGCATTGCCGCAGGCCGAGACATCCATGTCACCTGCACTGCCGTTCGGGCTGGTAATCAGGATTCCCGATGAAGCGGACGTTGCGACCTTCATTTCATACGTCCGAAACGAGAACCTTGTCCTCGACTGGATGCCCGAGATCCAGCCAATGTTCTACGTGGTCAACCAGGTCACGAAGGACCGCGCACTGACGGGCAAGACGGCTGAACATCTCGCCCGGTGGGTGATCTCGCCAATCGGCCCCGGCTTTATTGATGACGAGATCACCCACGCAGTGCTTGGCCCGGTAAAGGCAGCGGAATATACCGGAGTCCGCTGGTACACCAATCTTGAGCGGGCACGCTGGTACAACGACCTGATGCTGGAATGGTATGGCCCGACTCACGATGCCTACCGTGCGGCGTTCCTGCACGACCTTGCAGAAGCTGACCTCGTACCGGCCGACGACTAACCAACTGAACCTTCCCCCGATTTTCCTCCTCCGAGGATCTCACCGAACCCCTCTCCCCGGGTGAGATCCTCCCGGGAGGGCAGGAAGATCGGCAGTCAACGAAAACGCCGGCCCCTTTTGGGCCGGCGTTGCTGTTGGCTGTGTAGGTGTCAGGACTAGTCTGCGTTGATCTCCATGGCCGGCTCAAACCCCGCGCAACCACTGATCGGAGTGACTTTCAGGTCCAGCGAGGCATGCTGTGGATGGCCGCAATCACTGACAAAGTTCTCCGGCGCTTCATGCTTCGTCCTGATCTGGAAGATCTGTGGATCCTGACGGTTCTCACCGAAATGGGTACAAAGACCGCATTGACCGAGTTCGACGTGCTGCATGATGACGTCCCTTCATGTAGGTGCTGAATCGAACAACATCGAACCGACGATGTTTCCAGTGTAACGGAGTCTCCAGAGGCATGTGATTCATGTTCATCTGAGGATTGCCCGCCAACGTCAGGCATCCTGCCTTGACCATGCTTCTGCAAGCGGTGATGATCGCTACTGAAAGGAGTATCACCATGACCTCACCAGGCGATCAGATTTCCGGGGAACTGCGTCACAGTCTCGGGTTTGCCACCAAACTCCTCGCTTCAGGCGTATTCGTCGGTGACCGCGATCCGGAGCACTTCGTCGCCAACGACCTGCACGCACCACACGGATTCGAGCCATCTGAACTGGACGTCACCATTGACCGGGATGCCGGAAGGGTTACTCTGACACTCCCCACCGGTTACAGCCGGAATGCCGTCTGTCATCCCGGACTGGGGTGCACCTTGCTCCCGGATGGCGACAACCAGGTCCACTTCACACCGGTCGAGGTAACTCCGGATCTTCCGCCTGCCGATGAAATGCCCTGGCCAATGGGCGACCGGGATGCTCACCACACACCGGACAATCTGGATCGTGATGCAATCGAACGCGCCCTCGATTTCGCATTCGCCGAAACACATCACGGCCATCCACAGCGGGCACGGGCGATGGTGGTACTCCACAAGGGCAAAATCGTGGGTGAACGCTACGCGCCCGGTTGGGGACCGGAAAGCAAACTTGTCAGTTGGTCGATGGGCAAGAGCATCACCGCGGCCATGATCGGCCAGCTAGTCGGGGAGGGTGAGTTCAGCCTGGATGATCCCGCCCCGGTGCCGGACTGGCAGCAACCAGACGACCCGCGTGCGGCTATCACCATCCGCCACCTGCTCAACATGAGTAGCGGCCTTGCATTCAACCGGGTTGAGGGTGACGCCGAACCGCGGCACTTCACAACGTGGAACGACCATAACTACATCTATTTTGGTGCTGTCAACGTCTTCGAGCACTCCCTCAGCCGTCCACTCGAGCATGAACCAAACACGGTCTGGCGCTATCGCAACTGTGACCCGCTCACGCTCGGTTTTCTGATCAAACAGGTGGCAGAACAGCGTGAGGAGGAATACCTCACCTGGCCCCAACGGAAACTCTTCGACCGCATCGGGATTCGCAACATCGTGCTCGAACCAGACGCCTGGGGTAACTTTGTCAATACCGGCTTCGATCACGGCTCAGCACGCGACTGGGCTCGCTTTGGTCTGCTCCACCTGCAGGACGGTATCTGGCAAGGCGAACGCATCCTGCCGGAAGGTTGGGTGGATACGATCCGCACGCCTGCGCCAGCCGACCCCGACCGGCACTACGGCGGCCAGTTCTGGCTGAATGCCGGTGGCACGCATCCGGACATCCCCCGCGATGCCTACTGGTGTGCAGGCGCCCGCGGCCAGACCACCATGGTCATCCCATCCCGCGACACCGTCATCGTCCGTCTCGGCCACAGCCTTCACTCCGAAAGCCACGGCCTCTACCTCAATGACTACGTCCGTGAAGTGCTGGCATCGATCGGCGCGGAGTAACCTCCGGGCAATCCGATAATGACCCGGAAGGTCAGGCACTGAAGCGCTATCCCGGTTTACCCGGGATAGCGTAGCTAGACGATATCCTCGTAAATGTCCGCAAGAGAAACCTCGACTTCGGGCCAGGGGAATCTGATTCGCCCCGTGGAGGATAGGTGATGCTCCCACCAGGATCCATGTTCATCACGGGCATGAACTATCTCGGCCGGGAAGTCCTGTTCCAGAATCACAAACGCCTGAAGTTCCGGAATCCCACGATAGGCAAGTAACTTCTCTCGCCGGTCAATCGACTCGGTGCTCGGTGAGAGAACCTCAACAAGCAGACACGGACGTCGCTTGACGTACGGATCATCATCTTCAGGGTCGCAAACCACCATTACGTCTGGGTAGTAGACGGCCTGATCAGAGGCCTGCAGTTTCACATCTCCCATGAGAACCCGGCAGGTGCTTCCTCGCGCGGCATTGCGGAGAAGTGCGGCTTGAGATCCTCCCTCAACGGAGCCGACCAGTTTGATCAGTATACGCGCCGTGCCTCTATACTTGACTCACTTACGCCAGACAGGCGAAGATGGGCCGGCGCGGGCCAGGTGTCCGCGTCCTTGAAGCATCGAGTGCATCATCAGGGGGAGGAAGAATGACCGCAACTCCCGTCATCGGTCAACGGATGAAACGTATCGAGGGGGGCGACAAGGTCACCGGATCCACCCGGTATGTTGACGACCTCACATTCCCGGGCATGCTGCATGCCCGCACGGTAAACAGCGTCTATGCCCATGCCGAGATCGTCTCCATTGATACATCGGCTGCACTGGCACTCCCGGGGGTCGTTGCTGTCTTCACCGGCAAGGACGTCCTTCCGGAAGGTCCCGAACCTGCCGACCGCCATCACGCCATGCTCGGCCGCGACAAGGCAATCTACTATGGGCAGGCGATCGCTGTTGTTGTGGCCACCTCGGAAGCCGCAGCCGAAGAGGGCGTTCAACTGGTCGAGGTGACCTACAACGAACTGGGCGCCAATGTCGATCCGGAAGCAGCCATGAAGCCGGATGCTCCGGTTATCCGCAAGAAGGCCAATGCCGAGGCATGGGCCGAGGGCGAAGCCCACGCATCGGTCTCCGGCGGCGATACCATCGACATCTCCCGCTTGCCGGATAACGTCAGCAATGCCACCAAGTTCGTCCGCGGCGACGTCGAGAAGGGGTTCGCCGAGGCGGACGCGATTGTCGAGCACACCTACCGCTCTGGCTTTGTGCACCAGGGCTACATCGAGCCACACGCAACCATTGCGGTACCGGATCCGTTCGGGAACCTGGTGATTTACACCATGACCCAGGGGCAGTTCTACACCCGCAACTCGACCGCCAACGTGCTTGGACTTCCGCAGAACCAGGTCAAGGTGGTCAACCTTGAGATTGGTGGAGGGTTCGGCTCGAAGGCCGTCCTGCTTGAGCCGCTCACTGGATGGCTGGCACTCAAACTGAATGCCCCGGTCAAGATGCTGATGAGCCGCAGCGAGGAATTTATGGCCGGCACACCGGCTCCCGGCTCGGTCATCGACGTCAAGATCGGTGCGAAGAAAGATGGCACCATCACCGCCATCCAGGGCCGCATCATCTACGATTCCGGTTGCTACTCCGGCTCACCGCTCACCGTCGGTGCCCTGATTATGGGCAGCTACTACCAGACCGAAAACCTCAACATCGTCGGATACGAAGTACTGACCAACAAGCCAGGCGTCGGTGCCTACCGCGCACCAGGCGCACCGCAAGCCACCTTCGCCATCGAGCAGGCCATTGATGAGGTTGCCGAGAAGGTCGGCTGGGACCCGCTCGAGTTCCGGCTCAGGAATGCGTCCCAGGAAGGCGACCTGATGGCCAATGGCGAGCCATGGCCACGCATTGGTCTCCGGGAAATCCTGGAAACCATGAAGGATCACCCGCTCTGGAAGGAGCGTGGCTCCGATCCGTCCAGGGGCATCGGTGTCGCAATCGGCGGCTGGCCGGGTGGTATCGAACCGTGTGCGGCCAACATCCGCGTGAACACCGACGGCACCTTGCTGGTCACGCTCGGGCACAGCGACATTTCCGGCACTAACACCACCTTCGCCATGCTCGCAGCCGATACCTTTGGTATCGAATACGACAAGGTGAAGATCAACAACGCTGATACGGATAGCGCCCCGTATGCCGGCATGGCTGGTGGCTCGAAGACCACCTTCACCGTTGGCCCGGCCGTTATCCGTGCCGCAGAGGACGCCCGCCGGCAGGTGATCGCTATTGCCGCCTCCGAACTGGAAGCATCTCCTGATGACCTGGAAATGGTCGATGGCAAGGTTCGGGTGAAGGGTACCGACAAGGAACTTTCGGTCGCCCAGATTGCCCAGCGCTCCATGACCTTCGGTGGCAAGTACGAACCGGTCTACGGCATCGGCAAGTCCGCCGTTCAGGATCGCGCACCGGGCTTCTCCGGCCAGATTGCCGAAGTCAGCGTCGACAAGGAGACCGGCGAGGTCAAACTTGAGCGCTATGTCACCGTCCAGGACGTCGGCAAGGCACTCAACCCGGCCGCGATCGAGGGCCAAATGATCGGTGGAACCGTCCAGTCAATCGGTTTCGGCCTGTATGAAGAGATGATCTACAGCGAGGATGGTCAGCTCATCAGTGCCACGATGATGGATTACGGGCTTCCGAAGGCCATCCAGGTACCGACCAACATCGAGACAATCATGCTCGAGGTCCCGTCATCTGCCGGACCGCTCGGTGCCAAGGGTGTCGGTGAACCGCCGATCGTCCCGGGGGCTGCGGCCGTTGCGAATGCTGTCGCCAACAACATCAACGTCCGGGTGACCGAGATGCCGCTGTTCTCCGAGCGCATCATCAAGGCGCTCTCCAGCGACAACTAGAACTCTGTCGATCACAGCAAAGGGGCCGTACCCGGATGGGTACGGCCCCTTTTGTACGTGCCTGAGCACGAAACGCTAGCGTTCCAGCCAGGCCTTCGCTGTGTCGACATCCTCGCGAACCAGGCCGTGACCAGGTGCAAGCCATTCCAGGTCGACCGATGCACCTGCTTGCCGCAACAGATCGGCAAGGCGTTCGGTCTGGTCGGCCGGGATCAGTGGATCGGCCTTGCCGGCATTGATCAAAACGGAAACGCCCGAAAGATCCGGCAATGTTTCCGGCTCGAACGGCAACATCGCCCGCAGCAGGATCGCCCGCCGGAACGGGGGATCACCGCCCAGCAGCATACTTGCCGCGATGTTTGCACCGTTGGAATACCCGACCACCGTCAGATTCTCGGGGTCAACGCCGTAGGCCTCCCGGGTGGCAACCACAAACCGCCTGAGTTCATCTGTCCGGTAATGCAGGTCCTCCATATCGAAGACACCCTCGGCCAGCCGCCTGAAGTAGCGCGGCATACCGTTCTCAAGCACCTTGCCTCGTGGGCTGATAAACGTCGAGTTCGGCGCGATCATCCTGCCGAGCGGAATCAGGTCCGTCTCGTTGCCTCCGGTGCCATGCAACAGCAGCACGGTTTGGCCAGTCGTGCCCGGCTCGTGAACGTGAACAAAATCCAGATCGTCTCCAGGCATGACTTCCACCTCCGTATAGGGCAACCGCAACGGAGAGAGCAAACTCTCCAGCGACTCCCGATCTCTTTCGTACCTCGGCGGGAACTTCAGACGTGTGCCCAGTTCTTCAACCGGTTCGTCTCGATCAAAACCCGGGCCGTCGGTCGCCACCTCAAACTGGACGCCTCCGGGTTCACGGAAATAGACCGACTGGAAATAGAACCGCTCCCGCACCGGAGTTGGATTGAGTCCCAGGTTGTCCAGGCGCTCCCGGATTTCCAGCAATTGCGCCTCATCAGATGCCCGCAGGGCGACATGATGAACCGTACCGGCAGCAATTTCACCGCGCAGTGCCCGGGGCGATGGTTCCAGGATGACATCAATGATGGTCCCCGGTCCGTCAGCATCGGTCTGGTACCGGAAGCGGCTTCCGGTTTCCCGGACAGCCCGGTATCCAAACGTCTGGGTCAGCAAGGCCGCGGTGCGCTCATAGGAAGCAAGCGTCAGCACGACTCCATGCAGACCACGGATGGCGTGCTCGGCGGGCACCGGCCCCCAGGCAGGGTCGCCATGTTCGGGAACCGGAGGCCCGGCAACCAGTTCGATATCAATACCGTCCGGGTCAATAAACGAGATAAAGCGCTCTTCGAACCGTTCGCCGGGACCGTCA
Source organism: uncultured Thermomicrobiales bacterium (assembly GCA_964462545.1). GTDB lineage: Bacteria > Chloroflexota > Chloroflexia > Thermomicrobiales > CFX8 > CAYWXR01. The sequence goes on along the minus strand of CAYWXR010000002.1, from coordinate 75,736 downwards.
TAGCCAATGCCAAAGCTCTCCAGACGCTCCATCCAGTAATCGAGCGAATCCGGAGCAACGCGGAAGGCAATGGTTGTCGTCTGACCGGTTCCGGGCCGGCCGTACGGAGCACCTTCCCAGGGGAAGAATGTCAGGATCGTGCCCGGCCGGCCGGTGTAGTCGCCGTAGTAGAGGTGATAGGTTGATGGGTCGTCGAAGTTGATCGTCAGTTTGACCAGGCGGAGACCAAGCACCCCGGTGTAGAAGTCAAGATTCTGCTGTGCGTTGCCGGCAATCGCCGTTACATGATGGATTCCGGCGGTTGCCGTGGTCATGGTTTCCTGTGTCCTTTTCGTTATGAAGTTGTCGCTTCAAACTCGATCCGGATACCGTCCGGATCACTGACCTGCAGTATGCCATCCGCTGATACTGTCGCCTCCAGCCCTCGCTCGGCAAGCCGTTCCGAGATGGCGTCCAGGTCGTCACGGTTCGGGACCCGCAACGAATAGCGGTCGAGACCGGTGTTGTCTGCTGAAGGTGCCGGAGCGCCACGGCTGGTCCAGGTATTCATGCCAATGTGATGATGATAACCGCCGGCGGCGACAAAGAGCGCACCGGGATAATTCTCCTGCATTACATCAAAGCCGAGCAGGTCCGCGTAGAACTGTCGCGAGGCGGTCATGTCGCTCACCTTGAGGTGCACGTGCCCGATCGTTGTGCCGGCCGGCATCGTGCCCCACGGCTCCTGGTGGTTTTCCAGTTCAGCGAACAGGCTCTCAAGATTGATCGGATCGGAGCCCATCTGGACCTTCGCTCCGGCCATCGGCCAGGTTTCGCGGGAACGATCGGCGTAAATTTCGATGCCATTGCCTTCCGGGTCGTCGAGGTAGAACGCCTCACTGACACCGTGGTCCGAAGCACCACCTACCGGATAGCGATGGACAACCAGTTGCTGGATGATCGCCGCCAGGTCACGCCGGGTTAGCATCAGGATCGCCAGGTGATACAGGCCGCTGCTCCGTCGTGGGGGAGGAGTCAGTCCATCCTGCTGCTTCAGGACGATCAGCCTTGCACCATCGGCGGTTTCGAGAGCGACATTCTTTTCGTCGAGCTCGACAGCCTTGAATCCGAGAATGTCGCGGTAAAACCCAAGCTGCCGTCCAAGGTCCGCTACCCGAAGATACACGGTTCCAATAGACGTTGTGACCGGGAGTTTCGGCGATATCAACGTTGTCTGGTCACGTTCCATAGTCCATCTGCCTTTCAGGATAGCGGTTGCAACCGGGCTTCAATGGCAGCGCGGTGCGGTTCGAGTTTCGGCGGCAATGAGAGCCGATCGGCATCGAGCGGGCCATCAACTTCAAAGCCTGGTCCGTCGGTGGCGAGTTCAAAGAGCACGTGGTTGGGCTCGCGCACATACACAGAGATGAAGTAGTGGCGATCCACAACGCCACTGTTCCGGTATCCAGCGTCATTCAGGTGCTGCGCCCAGTCAGCGATTTCGTGGTCCTGCGGCACCCGCAGCGCCAGGTGGTGAACGCCACCCGCCCCATGCCGGGATCGCGGCAGATCATCACGCACAACCACATGCACCTCGGCGTGTGGGCCGCCCTGGCCAACACGGTAGACATGGGTCAGATACCGGTCGGCTCCCGGAACAGGATAGGTGTGATCCGGACGCAGCCCAAGCGCCGCTTGCAGGAACCGGTCAGTTGGTTCCAGATTCGGGACGGTGATGACGCTGTAGCCAAGGCCCCGGATCTGGAACGCTGCGGGGACCGGGCTATCCTCCCAGGGGAAGGATTCGCCCGTTCCGCCGTCGTCGATCAGTGAGAGCAGTGTGCCCTCGGGGTCCTCGAAGTCCAGCACGGTCCGGCCATCGCGGGTGGAAATTCCGCTGTTGATGACGTTGTGCGTGGTAAACCGGTCCAGCCAGTATTCAAAGACCCCCTCACCGGATACGCGCAGCGTTGTTAACGTAATGCTGTTATTGCCACGCTTCTCACGGGCTGCCATCGGCATGTCAAAGTAGGTGAGATCCGAGCCAGGGCTGGCTGCACCATCTCCGTAGAAGAGGTGGTACATGCCCGGATCGTCCTGGTTAACAGTGCGGATGATCGGCCGCATCCCCAACACATCGACATGAAACCGATGCGTCGTCGCAATATGACCACTCAAGGCACTGACATGATGAAGGCCTGTTAGCTCTGATCTCACCTGAAATTGCTCCTTGTTCAGGAAAACGGGAAGGGGAGGATTACTCCACCGGAACCAGCGCCAGGTTCAGCTCCAGCTTCACCTTTTCGCTCACTGCGACGCCAACACCCTCGATCACACCATTCCATGTCACCCCGAAATCGTTGCGGTTGATGGTGGTCTTGGCAGTGAAGCCTGCGCGCCGGCCGCCGTAGCCATCCTTCTCGATCAGTCCGTCGAACTCGACTTCAAGCTCAATCGGCCTGGTGACGTCACGGATCGTCAGATCGCCGTAGAGAATGAACTCGTCGTCATCCTCAACCTTGACCCCGGTGCTCTTGAAGACCGCTACCGGCCACTGCTCGGAATTGAAGAAGTCGTTGGTTCGCAGGTGATTGTCGCGCATTTCGTTATAGGTGGTGACGCTGGCGGTATCGATACGAGCCTCAACCGACGCTGTCTCGAAATTCTTGCCGTCCCACTGGACCTCGCCCTCGACCTTCTGGAAGCTGCCCTTCACGGTCGAAACGATCATGTGCTTGACCGAGAAATCGACCATCGAGTGGGCGCTGTCAATCTTCCAGGTCCTGGTTTCCACTGCTGCTTCAGCCGACATAAATACTGTTCCTCCTGAGATTCCCCTCTCCGGCACTTCCGGAGAACTTGTTACCATGTAAGCTACTATACTTTGGTAAGTTACTATTGTCAAGGGAGTAACGAAGGGATATACTTCAACCATGCAAGATCAACCACAAGCGGTCTTCTGCCCGCGATTCCACAAAGCAATAGAGCAGATCGGCAGCCGCTGGACGGGGGTCATCATCCAGGCCATCACTGGAGGGGTGCACCGGTTTAGTGAATTGCGTGATGCCATTCCGGGATTGAGTGACCGGATGCTGGCCGACCGTCTCAAGGAACTCCAGGCGCTGGGTATGGTCGAGCGCCGGGTGTATCCGGAAACTCCGGTGCGGGTGGAGTATCACCTGACCGAAAAGGGCTGCGACCTGGCAGATGTCCTCGCGGCCATTTCAGTCTGGGCAGAAACCTGGATTCCCGCCGAGGAAGCCGTCGCAGAAGCGCGAGAGACCGCAACGAAGGCAGCTATCAAGTAATACGGAACATAGAGTAGTGACTGATACAGCAACCGGGCTCGCAGAATGGTTCGAATCCCGCCGGCAGGAAGTCGCCGGCACCGCCCTCGCACCTGACACCACCGAACTCCGGCAAGGGGGCTGGCGCGGTGCTCCCGAGCACTATCGCGCCGCCCGCGAACTGATTCTGGACGGCATTCCCGCCAGCGGTGACCTCATTGACATTGGTTGCGCCAATGGCTTGCTCCTGGCCTCACTGATCGAGTGGGGCGCAGAGCGGGGCATCGACATCAATCCGCACGGTATCGACATTGTCCCGGAACTGGTTGAACTGGCGCAGCAGCGGTTCCCGGAGAAGGCAGATCAGTTCGCTGTTGCCAATGGCTGGGATTGGTCACCCGGGCGGCAATATCGCTGGGTGCATACCGATATCGACCATGTGCCTGCAGCGCACCAGGCAGCCTACCTCCAGCGGTTGCTGGATGAAATTGTCGAACCCGGCGGGAGACTGATTGTCAGCAGCTATGGTGACCAGGAAACCGGCAAGCGGCCGCTGGATATCGAACTGCATCTCCAGATGCTTCGTTTCCGCACAGCCGGGTGCAGCAACGGCCTGCAATCCGACCGTTGGGTTGCCAGCCGTACTGCCTGGATCGACAAAAACTCCTAGGAATCGCTCCACTCTGACTTGCCGCGTCCGTGAAAACCACGGCCGGGCGGGTGAGAGTGTCCGTAGGCACCGTGCGAGTGCCAGACCGGGCGATTGTCGTTTGGGTCTGCCTTGAACAACAGACGGGGCATGGTGAACACCCGGCGAGCAGGATCACCGCAGAAAGGGCACGGGCACGGCTCGCTGGCGACATCCATCGAACGCTCCATGTCAAACACGGTGTCACAGGCGACACATTTGTAGTCGTATCTGGGCACAAACCCTCCGGAACAATATCTGGTGCTGCTGTGTTGATCATAGCAAGCCAGTCCCCTTGACAGCTTCAGGTAAGATACTCCGGTATTGATACGCAGTCTCAGTTGATTGCGTAACCGGACCCTGAACGTCGAGGATTCGCCATGTCGCGCCACCTGAACTTCCTGATCGTCGCCCTCGTGGCAATCATCCTCGCTGGCTGTGGGGAATCATCGAGCAGCCAGAGTTCGTCTCAAGAGTCAACCAGTGAAAACCGTCTGTCTGTTGTGGCCACCACAGCCCAGATCGGAGCCCTGGTCGAAGAGGTTGCCGGCGACCTCGTTGACCTGCATATCCTGATGGGAAGTGGAGTCGACCCGCACGATTTCGAACTCACTCCGGCCCACCTGCGCGCATTGCACGATGCTGACCTGGTGCTCCGCAACGGGATCGGGCTGGATGATTTCCTGGATCCAGGCATCGCCTCCGCCGGTGGTTCCGCGACAGTTGTCACAGTGACCGGCGGGATCGACCTGATTACCGGTGGACATCATCATGAAGAAGACGAACACGAAGATGATGACCACGAGCACGACCACGAGCACGGCGAGTTTGACCCGCATGTCTGGCACGACCCGGCTAACGTCAAGATCATGACCGACAACATCGTCGCAGCCATCTCTGCCGAAGATTCCAGCCTGTCCGACTCGGTCAGCGCCAACGGCGAAGCCTACAAGGACGTGCTGGATGAAACCGACCGGAAAATCCGGGACCTCATCGATGCCATTCCGGAAGAACGCCGGGTGCTGGTCACCACACATGACGCGTTCGGGTATTTCATCCATGCCTACGGCCTGGAGTTCATCGGCGCTGTGATTCCCTCAACCACAACCGGTTCGGAACCTTCGGCAAAGGACATTGCCGCACTCAGCGAACTGATTCGTGAACATCAGGTACCGGCCATCTTCATCGAAGCCACCCTGGATTCTTCCGTCGCCACCCAGCTCGCCAACGACACCGGAGTCAAGATCGTCCAGGGACTGCACTCCGATTCCCTCGGCGAGCCAGGCTCCGGGGCGGAAACCATTCATGGCATGCTCCTTGCGAATGCAACACTCATCAGTGAAGCCTTGAGGTAGCCGAACGTGACAGCAAGCAGGCAGATCACCGCTCTCTCCGTCAGCGATCTCGGTGTCAACTATGGCCCGATGGTTGCGTTGACCAACGTTTCGTTTGAAGCCCACTCCGGCAATGTTGTCGGGATCATCGGCCCGAACGGCAGCGGCAAGAGCACCTTGTTGAAATCCATCGCCGGTATGGTGCGTGCCCAGCACGGCACGATATCCGTTGGGGGACGCCCACTCCACCGGCAAACCGCCCGCATCGCCTATGTACCGCAAAGCGACGACGTGAACTGGGAGTTTCCACTCTCGGCACTGGATGTGGTGCTGATGGGACGCTACCGCTCCATCGGCTGGATTCGACGGCCATCAGCCACAGACCGCCAGCAAGCACTCGATGCACTGGCACGGGTTGGACTCGCCGGCATGGAGAACCGGCACATCAGCCAGTTTTCAGGCGGACAGCAGCAACGCATTTTTCTGGCACGGGCACTCGCCCAGGAGCCTCGTATTGTCCTGCTGGATGAACCGATGACCGGCATCGACGTCCGGAACCGTGGCGTATTGCATGGCATCATCGCCGAACTTCGCGACCGGGGCGCGATCATCATGATGGCCACCCATGATCTTGACGAGGTACGCGGTCACACTACCCACGTCCTCTGTCTGAACCGGCGGATGATTGCTTTCGGCCCGACTGACGAGACATTCAATCCTGACACGATTCGCGCTACCTTTGGCGGACAACTGGCGGTGTTCGCATGATTCCTGTTGCGCTGTTCGGGTTCCTCACCGACCCGTTGACCTACCCCTTCATGCAACGGGCAATGCTCGAGGTCATCATCGTTGGCATGCTCTGCGGGCTGGTCGGGTCATTTGTGGTCCTGCGCGGCCTGGCTTTCATCGGCGATGCGCTTGCACATGCAGTGTTCCCCGGCGTTGTGCTCTCGTATGCGGCCGGCTACAACATCATGCTCGGAGCCTCGCTCTTCGGGCTGCTGACTGCGTTGGGAATCGGCTTGATCTCCCGGTCACGACGACTCTCCCATGATTCAGCCATCGGCGTCGTCTTTGCCGCCTTCTTTGCCCTCGGCGTGGTCCTGCTGAGCCGGCAAACCGGGTTCCGGCAGGATCTGGGTTCGCTGCTCTTCGGCAATGTCCTGGGGGTCTCGCGGCAGGATATTCTGATGACACTCTTCTTCGCCGTCATCATCGTTGCCGTGATCTTCCTGTTGCTGAAGGAGTTTGTGCTGGTCGCCTTCGACGACGGGTTGGCGCACTCTTCCGGTTACCCCGTGTTCGTGCTGGACATCATCCTGCTGCTGCTCATCTCATCCACGGTGGTGGTCAGCCTGCAAACGGTCGGGAACCTGCTGATTGTTGCCTTGCTCATCACGCCGGCAGCAACCGCCCGCCTGTTGACAGACCGCCTGAACACGATGCTGGTGCTGAGCGTGATTACCGCCATCGTCAGCGGTATAGCCGGCCTCTACGTGTCATTCCACCTGAGTGTCTCGGCGGGCGGATCGATCGTTCTGGTGGCGACACTGCTCTTTGCGATCGCGTTCGTCTTCGCACCGCAACATGGACTCATCAGCCAACGTATCCTCCACCGCCGCGGAGTCCACCACGCCCACCACTTCCACGCCGAGGGCGAGGATCTGGACGTCCATTAGGAACCTGACATCCCGGAAAAAACAAGAGACCCGCCCCCAAAAGGAGCGGGTCTCTCAACGTTCAACCTATTTTGAGGCTACACCGCCAGAATGTTATAGCCGGAATCTGCATAGATCGTCTCGCCGGTGACACACGACGAAAGGTCGGAGGCGAGGAAGAGGCCAACGTTGCCGACTTCCTCCAGGGTGACATTCCGGCGAAGCGGAGCGCGTTCTTCCATGATGTCCCGGAAGGCGCTGAGTCCCTTGACAGCACTGGCCGCCAGCGTCCGCAGCGGTCCCGCAGACACAGCATTCACCCGGATGTTATCCGGGCCAAACTCTGCAGCCAGATAACGGACATTGCACTCCAGCGCAGACTTCGCGGTGGCCATCACGTTATAGCGCTCGACCACACGCTCTGCCGCCAGATAGCTGAGTGTCAGGATGCTGCCGCCGCCCGCTGCATCAAAGAGCGGCTTGGCATGGCGGCTGGTTTCAATCAATGAATAGGCGGAGATGTGATGGGCCAGCGCGTACCCCTCCCAGGAGATCTCGCTGAACGCGCCGGTAAGGTCTTCCTGCTTCGCGAAGGCAACAGAGTGGACGAAGACATCCAGGCTGCCCCAGGTTTCCTTGAGCTGATTGAACAACGAGGCAATCTGCTCACTATCCTGAACATCACAGGGGATGATCGGCATCGATTCGTGCCCCTCGAGTTCGCCGGTCAGCTTGGCGAGGTTGCGTTGCATGCGCTCATCGGGCACCGAGGTAAAGGCGAGCTGTGCGCCCTCGCGGTGCAACGCCTGGGCAATCCCCCAGGCAATCGATCGCTGGTTGGCAACACCCATAATCAGGCACTTCTTGCCGTCCATCAGTCCCATACTGATTCTCCCTTTCCCCGGCGACCGGTTTCGGACGGCCGCTGCAGCGGTTGCTCACGCAATGCTAACCGACCGGGCTAACGGTTGCACTTCTGAAGGCATTGTTATGATCCGTTAACAATTCTCTAACAAACCGCTCATACAGCGCCAGCATGATTACCATCGTGACCACGACGCGCGAACGCTGGCCGAAACAGGAGAGCCAACCGCTGCGAAATGCGATGATCAATCACTGGCGTCTGCTACCTGTGCTGGCACTCCTGGTGCTACTGACCGGTTGCTCCGGCGTCGTCTCCCCTCCGGAAGGCGATGCCAGCCTTTCCCACCTTTCCGGCCGCATCATCATGGATGGCTCATCCACCGTCTATCCCGTCGCCCAGGCAATGGCCGAGGAATTCGGTTACCTGGCAACCAATGTCCAGATCCCGGTCGGAATCTCCGGGACCGGTGGCGGATTCTCCAAACTGTGCGACGGGCAAACAGACCTCGCCAATGCATCCCGGCCGGTCAAGACCATCGAGCAAGACCGCTGCGCGGAAAACAACATCGACTTCATTGAGGTCCCGGTGGCCTATGACGGCCTTTCGGTACTGGTCAATCCCGAAAATGACTGGGTGGACTGCCTGACCGTCGATCAACTGCGACGCATCTGGGAACCGGCCGCCGAGCGGACAGTCACTTCGTGGCGAGACGTTGACCCGGCCTTCCCGGATCTTCCTCTGACTCTGTATGGTCCGGGCACCGATTCGGGAACGTTCGAATACTTCACAGAAGTGATTACCGGCGAGGCTGGCTATAGTCGTGGGGATTTCACCGGTTCGGAAGACGACAACATCCTGATCCAGGGTGTAGCCGGAGACCGCAGCGCACTCGGCTTCTTCGGGTTTGCCTACTACATGGAAAACCAGGACCGTCTCAAACTGCTGGCAGTTGACAACGGCGAAGGGTGTGTCCTGCCAACCGAGGAGACGATCGCCGACGGTTCATATCAACCACTTTCCCGGCCCATCTTCATGTATCTGGATGCCGAGACCGCATCCAGCGATGCGGCGCAGGAATTCATGCGGTTTATTCTGGAGCAGGGGGCACCCATCGTGACCGACGTTGGCTACATCCCGCTCCCGGAAGACGTTACTGCCATTCTCGTGAACCGGGTGCTGGAGGGCCGCACCGGGTCAGTCTTTACAAACCGGGAAGCCGGGGCAGGTGTTCAACTGGACGACCTTCTGTTTGACGAGGAACGCCAATGAGCATCGGGGATCGCACCGTTACCAATAGCGAGAATGTCGCCGAACAGCTCCAGGCCAATGCCACCAGCGCCCGGGCCATCCGTGAGCGGGTCGTCTCATCGCTCCTGTTCGCAGCAGCACTGATCTCCATCGTCACGACGTTCGGCATCATCTGGGTGCTGCTCACTGAAAGCTTCATGTTCTTCCGGGAAGTCTCGCTGATCGAGTTCTTCACCGGAACCCGGTGGACGCCGCTGTTCTCCAGCGCGCATTTCGGCATCCTGCCACTGCTCAACGCGACGATGCTGATTGCCGGCATTGCCTTGCTGGTTGCCATCCCGCTGGGTCTCGGCGCGGCAATCTATCTCTCCGAGTACGCTCCTCGCAAGGTTCGTTCGATCCTCAAGCCAACGCTGGAAATCCTGGCCGGTATCCCGACCGTTGTCTACGGTTATTTCGCACTGCTGTTCATCACGCCGCTCCTGCGCCAGATCATTCCCGGAACCCAGGTCTTCAATGCGCTGTCGGCAGGGTTGGCCATGGGGATCATGATCGTGCCGCTGGTGGCATCGCTCAGCGAGGACGCCATTTCATCGGTACCTCGCAACTTGCGGGATGCTGCTTCGGCGATCGGTGCAACCGACATGGAAACGGTCATCGGGGTAACCCTGCCGGCAGCGCTCTCGGGCATTATCGCCTCATTCATTCTGGCGATGTCCCGTGCTGTTGGTGAAACGATGATCGTCGCCATCGCCGCCGGCAACGCACCGGAACTGATCTTCAACCCGCTTCACGGAATGCAGACCATGACCGCCTACATCGTCCAGGTGAGTCTCGGCGACACACCACGCGGCACAATCGAATACAGCACCATCTTCGCCGTCGGTGTCACACTCTTTGCCATGACGTTGATTCTTAACATTCTCAGCCGGATCGTCGTTCGCCGCTTCCGGGAGGTCTACGATTGAGCGCACTACCAACCGGCAACAATGACCAGGAGATATTCAATAATCGCCTGGCAGCCCGCAAGCGTCGGGCAATGCTCTTCCGCTATGCCTGCTTGCTGGCCACGCTCACCGGGGTGCTGGCCCTGAGCGCGTTGCTGTTTGACACCATTGGATCAGCCTTCACCTGGGCGGCAGTCGAACAACGCCAGGTAGGGGACCGCACCCAACCGCACGTGGTCGAAACCTGGCAGCTCTGGGAAGGCATTTTCAACTACAACGGGATCAGAGAACAGGCTCGTGAATCTCACCCTGAAGCGGAGTTCCGTTTCTTCTCCTGGGTCAACTGGAACTTCCTGACCAACTTCCCGTCACGCTATCCGGAACTGAACGGTTTTCGCTCGCCACTGATCGGTAGCCTGCTGGTGATTGGCATCACCGCCGCGCTGTCTTTCCCGATCGGCGCAGCGGCTGCTGTGTACCTTGAGGAATATGGCGCCAAGGGCTGGTTGGGGAAGGTCATCGAGACCAACATCGCCAACCTCGCCGGTGTACCGTCGATCATCTACGGCCTGTTGGCACTGACCATCTTCGTGCGCGCATTTGGAGGGTTAACCGGTGGGAGAACGGTCATCGCCGGCGCGTTGACCATGACGCTGCTCAGCCTGCCGGTGATCATCGTAGCGGCCCGCGAGGCAATCCGTGCGGTGCCACCGTCCCAACGACAGGCTGCGCTGGCACTCGGCGCTACCCGCTGGGAAACCACCCGCAGTCATGTGTTGCCGGCCGCCATGCCTGGCATCATGACCGGCACCATCCTGGCGATGTCCCGGGCAATCGGCGAGACTGCTCCGCTGATTACCATCGGAGCGTTCACCTACATCGCCTTCGACCCGTCCGGCATCCGCGATGTCTTTACCGTCATGCCAATCCAGATCTTCTACTGGACCACTGAACCACGGGCAACCTTTCACAACCTGGCCTCGGCCGGCATTCTGGTCCTGCTCGTCATCCTGCTCACGATGAACCTCATCGCCGTCATGATCCGGCGAAAGACTGAAAGGACCTGGTAATGTCCACCCGTTCGTTGCGTCCGGAAGCCCGCTCGGCCCGCGCCGCAAAGATCGAAACCAGGGATCCCGTTCTTCAAACTCGCGATCTGAATATCTTCTACGGTCCCGTTCATGCTGTGCGCGATGTAAATCTCTCGTTTCCCGAGAACCAGATCACTGCTCTGATCGGCCCGTCAGGGTGCGGCAAGAGCACGGTCCTGCGCTGTCTGAACCGGATGAACGACCTCATCCCGAGCGCCCGCATTGAGGGCGAGGTGCTCTATCACAACCACAATATCTACAACCCGGACGTTGATCCGGTAGAGGTTCGCCGGCGGATCGGCATGGTCTTCCAGAAGCCGAACCCGTTCCCCAAGTCGATCTACGAGAATGTGGCCTGGGGCGCGAGAATCAATGGCTACCGTGGCAACATGGATGAACTGGTCGAACGAAGCCTGACCCAGGCCGCGCTCTGGAGTGAAGTCAAGGACAAACTCAAGGCGAGTGGACTTTCGCTGTCCGGTGGACAACAGCAACGTCTCTGCATTGCCCGGGCAATTGCAATCCAGCCAGAAGTGATCCTGATGGATGAGCCCTGTTCGGCGCTCGACCCGATTGCTACCTTGCGGATCGAGGATCTGATGCAGGAACTCCGCGAGAAATACACGATTATCATCGTGACCCACAACATGCAACAGGCTGCCCGCGCGTCCGATTTCACCGCCTACTTCTCCGTTGGCGATGACCGGGTAGGGTATATGGTCGAACATGGCCCGACCAACGAGGTCTTTACCAATCCGCAGGACCCACGAACAGAGGATTACATTACCGGCAGGGTCGGGTAGTATACGTCGCAAGGATCAACCCGGTCTTTTACCGGTTTGCGGACAATCCGGTCCACCTCACTACATCATTTCCGGAACGGCCGCATAATGGGTGATAGATTGCCAGCAAAGGGGCCCATCATGACACGCACCGTATTCACCCAAAGCATGCAGGAGATGCAGGAGGATACGCTTGCTCTGGCGAGTATGGTCGAAAAGGCCGTCGCTCGCTCGATCGAGGCACTCCGCACCCAGAACGTTGAACTCGCCCGGCAGGTCATTGACAGCGATGACCAGATCGATGCACTGCGCTGGAAAATCGAAGATGACGCCATGATGCTGATCGCGACCCAGGCGCCACTCGCCCGTGACCTGCGCTACATCTTCGCTGTTACCCATATCGCAACCGAACTGGAACGCATGGCGGACTATGCAACCGGCAACGCCAAACTCGCCCTGCGAATTGCCGATGAACCGCTGCTCAAACCGTTGATCGACATCCCCCGGATGGCGGACCTTGCACGCGAACTGCTGATGGAGGCGATGGATGCCTTCATTGACCAGGACGCCGAAAAAGCTCGACAAGTCGCCCGGAGAGATGACGAGGTAGACCGCCTCTACGAGCAGGTCTACCGTGAGCTACTGACCTTCATGATCTCCGACCCGCGAACCGTTCCTCGCGCCACCCATCTCCTCTGGGTCGCCCACAATGTGGAACGCATCTCCGACCGCGTCACCAACATCTGTGAACGCACGGTGTTCGCAGTCACCGGTGAACTGGAAGAGATGAACTAGTCTCTATCAACAACCGGAACCGGAAAAGGAAACGGGGCGCAACAGATTGCGCCCCGTTTTGATTTCGTTTGACGCTTGTCATGCAGTCGGGGGCGGGCCAAGCACCTTGATCGGTGGCAACTCGCCCTGCCAGCGCTCGATCTCAACCAGTGCATGTTGCCCGACGCTACCGCCGGCCAGCTTCGATGACGGCTTATCCAATGTCAGCGCGTTCGGATTCCCGTGGACGCACATGCTGTCCGGGTCTGACGGATCAAGCGGATCGTACCAGGCACCGGTCGAAACCTGGACGACGTCCGGGCGGACATCCTCGCTGATGATCACCCCGGCCAGGAAACTACCACGGTCGTTGAAGACTCGCACGACGTCCCCATCCGAAATGCCGCGGGCTTCGGCATCAAGAGGGTGAATCCGCAATGGTTCACGCCCCTGGATCTTGGATGCCTGGCTGTAGCCGCCAACGTCGAGTTGACTGTGCAATCGAGTCTTCGGGTTGTTGGCAATCATCATCAGCGGGAACCTGCCGGCACGGTCCGAGCCGAGGAACTCGCGGGGTTGGTACCAGGTCGGATGGCCGGCACAATCATCGTAGCCAAAGCTATCAATCCGCTCGGAGAACAGTTCTACCTTGCCCGAAGGCGTCGAGAGTCGGTGTTTTTCGGGGTCGTTCCGGAACCCGGCAAAGAGGACATGGTGCTCCTCAACCGGAAGCTGAATGTAGCCTTCATTCCAGAATGCATCAAAGTCAGGGAAGTGATAACCCGCCCCGGCAGCGTTCTCGCGCCAGGTTTCGTAGATATACCGGAGCCACTGCATCTCGTCGCGGCCCTCGGTGAACTGTTCCTCAACCCCGAGGTGGCGTGCCAGCAAACTGAACGTCTCGTAATCCGTCCGGGAATCGGCATGTGGCTCGACAGCCTTGTGCATTGCCGCCAGATAGGCATCGTTGTGAGAGCCACCGATATCGTTTCGCTCGAGGGTCATCGTGCTCGGTATGACAATGTCAGCATGACGGGCAGTTGCCGTCCAGAACGGGTCCTGCACCACGAATGTATCGATCCCGGACAACGCCCTGCGGAACCGTGGCAATTGCTGATGGTGATGGAACGGATTCCCCCCGCACCAGTAGATCAACCTGATATCCGGATAGGTGAACTTCCGTCCGTTGTAGTCAAACTCCTTGCCCGGGTTCAGCAACATATCGGCAATACGGGCAACCGGGATGAAAGCCTTCACCGGGTTTCGCAATTGGGAGAAGGCAGGAAGCCCGATAGCATCCGGAACCTTCGCCTCGCCGGAACGATTCGACGAACCGTATCCGAAACCGAAACCACCCCCCGGCAGACCGATCTGCCCGAGAATCGCGGCCAGTGCGACCGCCATCCAGGGCGGTTGTTCGCCATATTCGTTTCGCTGCAACGACCAGGTCGTGGTTATGAAGACCCGCTTACCAACCATACGCCGGGCAACAGCAGCGATCGTCTCCGCCGGAATCTGGCAAAGCGGTTCCGCCCATTCGGGCGTCTTGGGTTGACCGTCGCTGGTCCCGAGGATGTACTGCTCAAGCCGGTCAAAGCCGACACAGTACCGGTCGAGAAACTCACGGTCGTGATGGTTCCCGGTAATCAGGGTGTAGGCCATCGCCAGCATCAGGGCGACATCGGAACCGGGTGATACCGGATACCATTCCGCCTCAACACTATCGGCAAGGTCGTCGCGAATCGGGCTGAACAGCAGGAACTCGGCACCACGTTCCCGGGCCGCAGCCTGGAAATCAGGCGTCCGGTGCCGGAACAGGCCACCCGAGGATACCTGGGTGTTCTTCAGCGGCATCCCGCCGAACGCGACAAACATCTCCGTATGCTCGACCAGTGTTGGCCAGTGGGTACCGGTGTAGTGCAACTCGTCGGTCGAAGCCAGCACATGCGGCAGAATCACCGCGCCGGCTCCGTAACTGTAGGAGTTGATCGATTTGGTGTATCCCCCGAGCGTGTTCAGGAAGCGGTGCATCTGGGACTGGGCATGATGGAACCTGCCCGCACTCGCCCATCCATAGGACCCGCCAAAGACCGATTCTGCCGGGTAATCACGATAGACCCGGGCGAGTTCATCGCCCAGCAGCGGGATGACCTGCTCCCAGGAAACCGGCACGAATGGTTCGGCTCCCCGCTTGTCAGACGGGCCCGGGCCGTTCTCCAGCCAGCCCTTGCGCACCATCGGCTGGGTGATACGGGTTGGGTGCCGGACACTATCCACGAAGTTGCCGAGGATGCCGGCCGGGTTCGGGTCATGTTCGAATGGCCGGACAGCAACCAGCGTGCCATTCTCGACCTGCGCATCAAATGCGCCCCAATGCGAAAGGTGTGGACGAAAGTCTCGACGCGTAGTCATCTATGCGGGCTCCTGTCCGGTCGATAGAAGGGTAGCCCGCTCAGTATAGAGGAAACCCGGACGCATTCGTTGGCACTGCCTGGCTGGTCGTTTCGATGGAGGGAGACGCGCTAGCTTTCGTCCCGCCCACGCCGGAGTGTCGATGCCGTGTACAGAATCCCAGAGCCGATCAAACCGAGGGTGATCAGCGAAAGAACCAGCGCCCGGTCCGGCGCGACATTCAGAAGAAACACCGCGATCCAGAGCATCACAAAATAGGCACTGACGACGATCAATGTGGCTGCTGCCTGTTTCGTAGTGTCCTCCAATCGTCCCGCCCTTGAACATACCAGACCGGTTACGATCGGGTACGATACCAATTGCCGATTTCAGCAGGAAAGGGTGACGAGTGACCATTGACCGGAATCGGGCTATCCTCCGGACCCTCGTAGCCTGCGGGCGCATCGTCCGTGAAGCTGTGGTGCGTGCCGAATATCACCGAATGGCCGAGGTAGTCGGCACCGGAGCAGACGGATTTGCCACCACCCATATTGACCTGGTGGCCGAGGAAGCAGCACTGGCTTTCCTGTCAACCGCCGAGCCACGCATGAATGTTCTGAGCGAGGAAGCAGGGTTTATCGACCGGGGATCGGCGCTAACAGCGATCGTTGACCCGATCGACGCCACCAACAATGCCATCGCCGTACCGAACTTTACGCTTGATCTGGACGCCAACCCCACCGACCCGCGCACAACACCGGTCGGGGAAGGTCATGTTTTCGGCTTTCCCTACTACGCATTCTCGGTCGGTGTACTCGAAGATGGCAACCTCGTAGCTGGCTGCGTCATGAACCTGCCAACCGGGGAAGTTTTCAGCGCAGCGCCAGGCCTGGGGGTGGAACTCGACGGGGTCCAGGTCCGGGCACGCCCGGTTGCGTCAATCGACCAGGCGGTTATCAGCATGGTCCGGCCGGAAACGGAAACCGCATGGCGATCTACCCGGCAGATCATGACCGGTGCACGCAGGATCCGGATCACCGGTTGCTCGGCACTCGATCTTGCATTGATCGCCTGTGGTTCGCTGGATGCGATGGTCAACCCGAACCGGATTTCACCTCGGGGGTTTGGAGAAAAGATCGTTGATTATGCCGGCGCACTTGCCCTGCTTCAGGAAGCCGGCGGCGTTCTGACAGGTGTCGACGGCTCTCCTGTTTCGCTCGACCTCGATCTCGGCTATCGTGTGCCCTTGCTGGCCGCAGCAAACCAGCATCTCCATGCTGCGCTTGTTGACCTGCTCGATCAGGAACCGTGGGACAAGGACCCGCTATGAGCGATAACGGCACATTCGAGTTGTACGACCTGCGGGTGACGGTGGTAGCCATCGAGGGACGCCCGGTGTGCGGTCTTTCGGTTGGTGACTACTTTGAGGTCACCGAGTCCAGCAGGGTCCGCATTCCCGAAGGCAAGCATTTCTGCCTCTACGCGCTGCAATCTGTTTTGCCACTCCTGCCTCCAAAACAACGGATTCTCGACCCACAGGACTGGCTCGAACAGGACACGTTGGTTGCCTGTCCGGACCCGGAAGAGCGACTGATCATGCAGATTGAGCGTATCGGACGGCGCAAACTCGTGACATCTGATCTGACCTGATCCGGGGAGGACCAGACCCATGCACCAGGTTCGTGACCGGGAAATTGATCCGTCGTTCCGGACATACGACGAACTGATCGACGGGTTCCGGTGGCACATTCCGCCGCAATACAACATCGCCTACGACATTTGCGACCGGCACGCAGAACACCCCGATCGTCACAACCAGGTTGCCCTGTACTACGAAGATGCCAGTGGCACCGAAAGCCGGTACACCTTCAGCGATTTTCGCACCTGGTCGAACACCCTGGCGGCAACATTGCGTGCTTCGGGGGTGAGACGCGGTGACCGGGTTGCCATCCTGTTACCCCAAATGCCCGAGACCATCGTGGCGCATCTGGCGACGTACAAACTGGGGGCCATCTCTGTGCCTCTCACGGTCCTGTTCCGCCAGGATGCCTTGCTCTACCGGCTCGGAGATAGTGGTGCCGGCACCATCGTCCTGCAACCGGAAATGCTTGAGGTCGTCAGCCCGTTGTTGGGCGAACTTCCGGCGCTCAGGCGAATTGTCATCGCCGGTGAAGCGACACGGCCGGAAGGTTGGGACGGCGACATGATCTCCATCCACTCCCTGCCGGATGCACCAGACTTTGTCCCGGAAACTACCGGCCCGGATGATCCCGCAGTGATCATCTATACATCGGGAACAACCGGGAACCCGAAAGGGGCACTCCACGGTCACCGGTTCCTGATGGGACACCTTCCGGCAATGGAGCTCTCCCACAACCTGCTGCCACAACCGGGAGACATCTTCTGGACTCCCGCCGACTGGGCCTGGATTGGAGGGCTGATCAATGCCCTGTTTTGCGCCCTGCACCACGGCGTCCCGGTGGTGGGCACGCTGTCGAATGGAAGATTCGACCCCGAGGCCGCGTTCCGGCTCATGGAGAAATATGGTGTCCGCAACGCGTTCCTGCCCCCGACAGCACTCCGGATGATGGCCCAGGTTCCAAACGTCAAGGAGACCTATAGCCTCTCGTTGCGTTCGATCATGAGCGGTGGAGAATCGCTTGGAGCGGCCACGCTTGACTGGGCACGCGACCAGCTTGGCGTTGAGATCAACGAAATCTACGGGCAGACCGAGATCAACCTGGTGATCGGCAACTGCTCCCGGATCTGGCCGGTGGTGCCCGGTTCAATGGGTCGCCCCTATCCCGGCCATACTGTTGCGCTGCTGGACGAGGAGGGCAAGGTCCTCCCGGATGGCAAGATTGGCGAAGTTGCAGTCCACCGCTCCGGTGATCCCGTCTTTTTCCTGGGATACTGGAACAATCCGCAGGCAACTGAAGAAAAGTTCGACGGTGAATGGGCGCGGATGGGCGACCTCGCATCGCGGGACGCCGATGGCTACTACTGGTTCCACGGCCGCAAGGATGATGTCATCATTACCGCCGGTTATCGGGTCGGGCCGGTTGAGGTGGAAAACGCGCTGCTTCAACACCCGGCCGTAGCAATGGCAGCCGTCGTTGCCTCACCTGATCCGGTGCGAGGGGATGTCATCAAGGGGTTTATCAAACTAGCGGCGGGCTACGAACCATCCGACGATCTGGCCAGCAACATCCAGAACCTGGTGCGAACGAGACTTGCGCTGCATGAATATCCGCGCAAGATCGAGTTTGTCGACGAACTTCCGCTGACAACCACCGGCAAGATCCGCCGCAATGTCCTCCGTGAAAGGGAAGTGGCAGGACAGTGAGTAGACCTCGTGAACTCTCGATTGCCCTGCAATCCAACTGGTCAATGGCCGATTATGGCCCGCTTGCCCGGCAGATCGAACTGCTCGGATTCGATGTGCTTTCTATCTACTCCGACCTGCTGTACCAGCCCCCGATCGGACCACTGACTGCGGCAGCTCTGGCAACCGAACGCATCAGGCTCGGCCCGGCATCGCTCAATCCGTATACCCTGCACCCGGTTGAAATCGCCGGACAGGTCGCCACGCTTGATTCAGCCAGCATGGGGCGTGCCTATTGGGGGCTATCCCGTGGAGCGTGGCTGGACACGCTCGGGCTCAAACCCCAACGTCCAATAACACGTATCCGGGAAACAGTAGATATCGTTGAGCATCTCATGGCGGGCAAGCAGGAAGCGTACGAGGGCAGCATCTTCCGGCTGAATGAGCATCACCGCCTGCAATACCCGGTGCAACGCGAGCATGTCCCGTTGCTTATCGGGAGTTGGGGGCCAAAGTTACTCAAGTTCGCCGGAAGCAGGGCCGCCGAAGTCAAGATTGGCGGATCAGCGAACCCGGACCTTGTACCGGCTGTTCGGGAATGGATGGGAACTTCATCACCATGCAGTATCGTGATGGGAGCAGTAACAATCGTCGATCCCGACCGCGAACAGGCTCGCAAGGCAATCCGCCGGGAAATGGCATTGTACCTGCCGGTGGTCGCACCGCTCGACCCGACTGTTCAGGTCGATTCCGAACTCCTTGAACGGATCAATGACCTCACCCAACGGGGCGAGACAGAGGCCGCCGGCAACCTGATCTCCGATGATCTGATCGACCGGTTCAGTTTCGCCGGAACCCCGGCCGACATCCTCAACCAGTGCGAGGCACTCTTCGAAGCCGGAGCCGGCAGGATCGAGTTTGGCACCCCGCATGGGATTGATAGCCACCGGGGAATTGAACTGCTCGGGCGCGAAGTCCTCCCTGCGCTGAGGCGAAGAGACCAGGGCGTGAGATGATCGAACCACTCGACATCCTTGATCATCTCGGTTTCCCGGATTGCGACCAGGCGAAGCAGATCCACGGCGGCATGGATACCACGATCTGGCGCGTCTCCCGGGGCCCTGACACCTTCGCATTACGACTTTTCCGCGAAGAAGCGGGGCGATCCGCCGAACGCGAATACGCCATCATCCAGGCTGCCGCCAAAGCCGGAGTGAATTTGCCGCGGGTGGTTGCCTTCGACACCTGGAATGGCCGTCGCGCGATGCTGATGGAATGGTGCCTGGGAGAAACGCTCTTTCAGGCCATCCAGATTCGACCAGAAGAGACCGGCAACATTGGCTATCTGCTGGGGAAAGCCCAGGCGGCCCTGCACCGGATCGACATCGAGATACCCGCTCTTGCGGGAGAAGAGTGGGTTACCCGGCTCGGGCCGGTCGACCCGGAACTCCGGGAACGCCTGCTTGGGAGAGAGCAGCAGCCATCCCGACTGCTGCATCTGGACTTTCACCCGCTGAATGTCATGGTCCACGATGGGGCAATCGGCTGCGTCCTCGACTGGAACAACGCGGCGCTGGGGGATCCCCGGGCCGATGTCGCCCGCACCTGGGCAATCCTGAACCTGGTGCCAATGCCACCTGGCAAGGACCGCATCGACCTCCAGCCATACAGGTCGGTGCTGGCAGAAAACTGGTTGCGTGGCTATGTGGAGATCGCCGGAACGGTAGACGACTTCGAGCTTTTTCAACTCTGGGCAGTATCCAGTCTGACATTTGACCTGCAGCAGCACGTCGGGAAGCCGGGAAGCTGGATCACCCAGGAACATATCGACAACATCCGTGAACAGGTCGCCCGGTTCCGGGCAAGACTCGGATTCGGGTAGCATAACCAGCAATGAAACGAACGGACCAACGGGAAAGGAACCCTGTGTGACCACAGATGAACGCTTCGGTAATTATGATTTCGGGCTCACGCCGGAGCAGGAGGAACGGGCAGCCCGGCTTCATCGGGAGAGCATCATCATCGACACCCTGTTTCAGGGACCGTGCGGATACCGTTCGTTCACCGAAGAGATGGAAGCTGAACTTCGGGCAGACTACGAAAAGCACAAGGACCCGGCACGTGGGCTGTGGGATGCCGTTCTGATGCCAATTCGCCGGGCCATCGATGGCGAGTTCCCCGATTTTGAACGCTGCTGGAGAGACTCCGGAATCACGGCCGGCAACCGCCAGGTTGGTGGCGGCAACGTTGAAGAGGCGTTCCAGGGGTTCGCCCTGAACCAGGCCCAGTTCGATAACCTCGACTGGCTCTCCAAGGCCACCACTGCTGAACATATCCGCAAGGCCAAGGCAGAGGGCAACCACGTCGGTATCGTCACCACCCAGAACACAATCCAGCTGGGCATGAACCTGGACCTGCTCAACCAGTTCTATGACATGGGCATGCGGATGATTCAGCTCACCTACAACTCGGTCAACTTCGTCGGCGGTGGCTGCACCGACCGGGTCGATTGTGGCGTAACCGACTTCGGCGTGAAGTTCATCAAACGGATGAACGATCTCGGCATCATCGTCGATACCGGCCACTGCGGTCGCCAGACGACACTGGATGCCTGTGAAATCTCCGATGCACCGGTCGTTGCATCGCACACCTCGGCCTCCGGCGTTCGTGCCCACGACCGGGCAAAGAGCGACGAGGAACTGATTGCCATCGCCGAATCAGGCGGGTATGTTGGCGTGTATCTTGTTGGCATGTTCCTGACTGATGATCCAAACGCCACCATCGAACATGCGCTGGACCACATTGATTACATTGCCAAACTGATCGGCCCGGAATACATCGGCATTGGCAGCGACTGGCCGATGCAGGCTCCGGAGTGGGGCGTTCAGCGCCTGGCCGAACACGCGCTGGACATTGGCTTCCGGCCGGAGCATGGCGTCACCATGCCGAAGAACCTGATCGGTTTCGATGATTACCGCGATTTCCCGAACGTCACCCGTGGTCTGGTGGCCCGTGGATATTCCGATGACCAAATCCGCGGCATCCTTGGTGAAAACTTCCTGCGGGTATTCGAAAAGGTCTGCGGCTAGATCAGGACTTGTGGTTTGGGTGGATCTGCTCTAGGATGCGCGTAACGGTCGTCAATTCATCCCGGCAATACGGCAAGGACGTCGGAGAAAGGATTCCCAGCGATGTCGGACAGGTTTGACAAGCTTGCCAAAGGGTTGGCAACTGGCCTATCCCGCCGCCGGTTCCTCAAAATGGTCGCCGGAGGCACAGTCGCCACGGTCGCAGCAGTAGTCCCGGAGAAGAAGGACACTGAAGCCTTCTTTGGAGGTTACCCGGGTCCGGAAGTAAACCAGACCTTCGATCCATTCCCGAACCAGGGATCACCAATGTGGGGTATGCCGGGTCACTATCAGCCTGGCCCACAGTGGACATTGCCACTCGGCGGGTTCCCGGTCTACGTTCCCGGCAACTCGAAGAAGTCCCGCAGAGAGCGATAATCCCGCTTCGCCTGATGTGAACTGACTCTTCTCTTCACATCATTCATCCGCCAGAAACCCGGTCAGATCGCAATAATCTGACCGGGTTTTCGATGTCCGGATTTCATTATTGTGTAGCGGAACATCATCATTTATCATCTTGCAGGAACGCTCATCTTCATGGCGCAAGTTGTTCCGGATGCCTCACTGCAACCGCGCCGCTGACATACGGAAGGACAACGCAGTTGTCTGCTCGCTTTGACAATGTCGCCAAAGCCCTCGCAAAGGGTGTCTCACGTCGTCGCTTCCTCAAACTTGTCGCCGGTGGCACGGCCATAGCCGCAACCTCGACATCGCCGCTGGCAAACCAGGCACAGGCACTCACGTCGCCGGGCATTCATGCAGATCTCGTCCCCAACCAGATGTGTCCCGACCTGGTGAACCAGAGCTATCCGAACCAGTGTATTCCGTTTCCAAACCAGTCCAATCCAATCCCGAACCAGGCGGGTCCCGAGCCCGTTCCGAATCAGTCTGATCCAATCCCGAACCA
>CAYWXR010000002.1:0-53232 GCA_964462545.1 uncultured Thermomicrobiales bacterium | reverse complement strand
CCGAACCAGTCCGACCCGATCCCTAACCAGTCGGATCCGGTTCCGAACCAAAGCGATCCAGTCCCCAACCAATCGGACCCGGTTCCGAATCAAAGCGACCCGATTCCGAACCAGAGTGATCCTGAACCCAATCAGGGGTGGCCAATGATTCCGGGAGGTGGATGGGTTCCTGGCCATACCATGCCAAAGACTCCCCAATGGCCACTGCTTCCGGGAGGCATGCCGACCTATCAGATTCCAGCCCGGCCTGTTCGCAGGGGCTTCTGGAACATCATTGCGACCAGGCGGCGGGAGCGGAGAAGCTAGCTCCGGAGCATCCGGCGGTACAATCAAACCCTTGAATACCCGTGAAGATTGGGGATGTCACCCTGCGGAACGCACGGAACCAACCGCTCTTGCTTGCCTTTCTTGGCATCCTGCTGGCCGGCGTTGTCGCGCTGGCCGGCGCATTTCTGCGCCTGACCGTCCGCTATGGCGAGGCGTTGCTGAGAATAGAGCAACTCGAATCCGAACCACGGCAACCGGAGCAACCGGCAGCAGAACCACCACTTTCCAACACCCAGTTGCTGTTCAAATACGGGATGCCGCCAGGCTCGGTAGCTACCAACTTCTCGATGGAAACGCTGGATGGACGCACCATCCAGTTGTTTGAGCTTCGGGGAAGACGCGCGATGGTGATCTTTATCAATCCGCGCTGCCAGGAGAGCCGGGCCATGCTTCCGGCACTCGCCACGCTCGGCCCCAACGAGGATATCCTGCTCATTTCTCACAGCAGCCCGGAGGAGAACCGTGACCTGATGGCCCGTCACGGCGTCGAGTTGCCAGTGCTGCTCCAGGAAAAGAACGAACTCTCGCGGGTGTACTACATCGAGGTGACACCCTCGGCCTACGTAATCAACGAACTTGGACAAACGGAAACCCCGCGGATCGTCGGCGCTGCCAGTATCATCGGTCACGCGATGGCTTTGGCAGGCGGCACGACCCTGCAACCTGCCGAACCGACCTCAATCGGCAACCCTGTTCCACCTACCGAGCCGCTGCCGAAACGGGGGCAGGACCTGCCGGCATTTACTGTTCCACTGCTGACCGGCGGGACACTGGACTCGACCTACCTCAGCAACCAACGCTGGTTGCTGGTACTGATCGACCCATTGTCACCGGCAAGTATCGACCTCTTGCCGGATCTGGCGGCCATTCATGAATCACCCGACGCGCCGGACGTGGTTGTCATCTCGCGTCGCGATCCCAAACATACCCGACAACTCGCCCGGCAACATGCAATGCCATACCTTATCGGCATCCAACGCCATCACGATATCTCCCGGCGACTCGGCACACTGGCAACGCCGGCGGCATATCTAGTCGCAGAAGGCGGGTACCTCGCAACCGATGTCGCCATCGGACAGCAGGCTATCTTCGCCTTGCTCAAGCCGTTGCGGGAGACAGAACAAGTCCGGCGCACAAGACCGCTGGCATCCCTGGTGAGGAGAAAGGCGAGCGTCTGATGGATCTTTCCGATCTTTCCACACCGCCTGTTTCGGTCATCCTGACCACACGAGACCGGCCACGCTTTTTGCAGATCGCCCTGCGCTGCTACCAGCACCAGACCTATCCCAACCGGGAATTGATCGTTGTCGATGACGGCACGGAATCGCCGGCCGATGAGGACCAGGTCGCCGCAGTCGGTGGACGACTGATCCGGGTGCCACCAGGCACCACCATTGGCGCAAAACTGAATACAGGCGCCGAAGCCGCACGGGGTGTCCTCTGTCAAAAGATGGATGATGACGACTGGTATGCCCCGAAGTTTCTTGAAACGCTGGTCGAGTACCGCCTCCGCACCCAGGTCGACCGGATGCAACCAGCCATGACCTACATCATGCCGTTTCTGTTCTTTGAACTGGCCACATGGGAGATCCGCAGATCACGCGACGCCAATATCCCCGGTGCAACGCTGATGTTCGACCGCGACGACTGGCGGGAACACCCGTTCCGCGATCTGGCCCGCGATGAGGATGTCTGGTATTTCCACGACCATCACCGTCTTGGCACCACTACAACGCCAGTTGATCAGATCGAACTCTTTCTGGCAGTCCGGCACAATCCGGTAGCCGGCGACCGGGGTCACACCTGGACGCTCCAGCACGGTAGTCAGACGCTGGAAGAGTATCTGCAAACTCGTCCGCTCTATGAACGGCAGCCAAATGACCTGCTCCCGGAGTGGGCGCTGCATGCATACCGTTCGATCAGGGCATCGAGTCTATGATCTCCGCTCCGGAAGCCGGCATTATCCATGATCTGCTCCGGGGTGAGGTAGATCGTGCTGTACTCGTCTCCAGAATTGCAGATGCAATCCTGGCATTCGATCCGTACGCCATTCCGCCGGCGGAACCCGGCATGCTCCTCAGCGCTGTTGCTGCGTTCTGTCCCGATACTGATCCAGGCGAAGTCCGGCAGGCAATAGCAACGCAACTCTGGCAAGCCAACCTCGAGGAAACCCGTCAACCCGCACTCGATGAACTCTTCCGGATGCTCGAAACCCTGGCACTGCTCAATGAGGCCGAACTGTTACAGCCACTCCTGATTGAACTGCTCAGCAGCGGGCGGATACACCCCCGGTGGATCAGGAAATCTATCCACCTGCTGGAAGAGGTAGTCTTCTGGCACGCAGCGAGGCTGGATCTTGAGAGCCTGATCGATCTCGCCTGCACTCTCGATGAAGAGTGGCTGGCACCGCTGTTCGCCAATGTCATTGAGCCGGTCGCATTCACCAGAGTTGCAACGCTGACCGTGGACCAGATCGACCGCCTGACAGCCCGGCCTGAACAACTTCTGGCAGCAAAATACTTCCTGTACGCGCTTGCCGGGTGCCCGGACGCAGGGGGGGAACTACGGGCCGTTTCCAGCAAACGTTCCGCAGACCTTCTACCGCTCCAGCCGCTCTGGAAACGGTTGGCCGGAGGCCGACCGCTCGACGTACTCTGCATCCACAATATTGCAGACGGGCTGGGCGACGAAATTGTCCGGATTAATCCATTGCTCCAGGCACTGCTGGATGGCCAGCAGGAAACAACCATCACCCTCGTCAGCGACCGTCCGGCACTCTGGAGTCATCCTCGTCTGAAGGTCATATCGTTTGATGACTCCGATGCCATCAACGCTGCACTGGAAGCCCGTCCCGATGTCCTGTTCAGCCTGCATGAGCGCGATAACCGGCACCTCAATCATGATCCCCGTCTCATCGAAGTGAAGGATGAATTGCTGGAAGAGTACGAACCGCTGCTCCACATCGAGGCGAGCAAGGGCTGGAACGGCTTCGTCTTCGACGTTGTCAGGATTAACGGCATGGAGTGGGCCCAGGCAACCGGCGTCAACCGCTTGCGAGGCAGGAGTGCCTACGACCCGGTTTCCCGGCTGATCGCCGAACTCGGCTTACCGCTCCGCATCGGCAGCATGCCTCCGGCCTCAGGGTCACTACTTGCGTCGACAGAGCCCCATGCAGCGGAGACCTGGCAACAACTCATCAATGCAAACGCCGGAAACCGCCCGGTCACTCTCATCAACCCGTTTGGAGGAAGTGCCGGGATCAAGGGATTTGTCGAGCGCAAACTGGACGACCTGACCCGTCTGCTGGGACAGGTAATCGATGACGGGAACTTTGTTGTCGTGGTTCCCAACAGTGATCCGTGGGGATCACCGGAAATCGCCAGAAGGGCAATTGAAGCGCTGAAGCCTGACCAGCAGAAACACGTCGCTGTCGGACCACTTCCCGTTCGGCGTGACCTCACCCTGCAATGCATCCTCCACGCCATCAGCGTTGCCGATCGAGTGATCACCATCGAAGGATGGATGGGACACGCTGCCTGGGCGATGGGGAGGCCGGTTGAAACCCTGATAATGCCCCATAGTGAGGGCCGGGCATGGTTGCCGTGGGGGAGGGACACCTACCAGCAACCGAGACTGTTCCGGGGAAGCCCGGAACTCGATAATCCTCCGCTCCCGGAGCAGCCTCGCAAACATGCCTGGCTGCAACTGATCCGACGCGCGCATCACCGGGATTTACAGTCACTCCTTGAATCCGCGCTCCTCAGCGAGGATATTGATATTCGCCGCGCTGCGACACTCACCCTGCGGAGGATTCGCGATCAATGGGCCACCCGAAAACTGGAAGAACTGCTCAACGACCGGGATTACCGTGTCCGGGGAATAGCCGCCGGAACGCTGCTCGACCGCGGAAGCACCATTCTTCCTGCTTCGACGCTCTGGAGTTTTCGCCTTATCGGATCGGCTAATCCAAACTGGAAGCACCTTGAGGCAGCCGGGATAACGGCGAAACCGGCACTGCAGGCAGCACTCCAGGATGCCAATCCGGTCATCCGGCGAGAGGCAGCCTTCACAATCGAGTACCTCGGAAGGAAACTCGGTCTGAATCCGAACTGGATGGACGAACCCAATGTCTGAACAAACGCTCCAGTCGTCCTGGCCAACTGTGCTGATCCTGACCCCGGTCAAGGATGCTGCCATGTTCCTGCCCTACTACTTCCACCTGTTAAAGACATTGACCTATCCCCATCACCTGATTTCGGTCGGTATTCTGGAGGGTGATAGCAGGGACAACACCTGGGAAGTGGCGCAGATGCTGATCCCTGAAATGCAACGGGAGTTTGCATCGGCGGGACTCTGGAAGCAGGACTTCGGGCTGGAGCTTCCCACCGGTATCCATCGCGGTGCGCCGGAATTGCAGATTGCCCGCCGTCGTACGCTTGCCCGCGCCCGCAACCACCTGCTCTTCCACGCCCTCCAGGACCAGGAATGGGTGCTGTGGCTCGATGTGGATATCATCGAGTATCCGGTCGATCTGATTGAGCAATTGATCTCCAGCGGCAGGAATATCGTGCAACCTCATTGTGTGCTGGACTATGGAGGACCAACCTTCGACCAGAATGGCTGGCGCGACTTTGGCCGCTACCACCTGGATGACCTGCGGAACGAGGGTGACATTGTCCCGCTCGATGCCGTTGGCGGCACGGTGTTGCTGGTACGGGCAAACCTGCACCGTGACGGTTTGATCTTCCCGCCGGTGCCGTACCGTCCGGGACACCCAAAGGCACGACCGGGCCAGGGAGAACTCGAAACTGAAGGACTCGGCATGCTTGCCTGGGACATGGGGGAGACATGCTGGGGCATGCCCTGGCTTGAGGTACTGCATGCGCGGCACTGATCGCCCAACACTGCTCTACATCACCCCGGTGACGCCTGCCGAAACCGGCAACGGCCTCGCGATGCGTGCTGCCAATGTCTTGAGGGTGCTGGTACGACACTATCAGATCACCGTCCTGATCCTGCCGATCTACCCGTCCGGTCCATCCGGCGATCTTCCGAAGTGGGTGCGCAAGCAGACGAAACGCATCGTCCGGTCTGTACCCGATGTCCGCAATCAGCGCTTCGATATTGTCCACTTGTTCCGGTTGGTAACGCTGGACATTGCAGAACAGGAGCTAATACCAGCAAACATCGGGCAGTGGCATATCGACCTGGATGACGTGGAATCGCGCCTGCCCGGTAGTACAACGGCAGACATCGAACGACGGGTCCTCGAAAATTGGGACCGGGTCTATGTCTGTTCGGAAGATGACCGGACCTATCTAGACGAGCAGGTACCCGGTCATCGAGCCGAGATAGTTGTTCTGCCAAATGCCGTGGCTGTACCGGAAACGGTCGTCCCACCACCAAACGGAATGCCCCGGCACCTGCTGATGACCGGAACACTTGGCTATCAGCCCAACGCCGAGGGGGCTATCTGGTTCTGCCGGGAGGTGTTGCCGATCATTCGCGAGGCAACCCCGGTGCCGGTCGAGGTCTCGCTGGTCGGGCCGGGCGCCCCGCAAGAGGTGCTGGACCTGCACTACCTCCCGGAAGTGCGACATATCGGCCCGGTCCCTGAAATGGCACCGTGGTATCGCCGGGCAGACATCGTCCTCGCGCCGATTCTTGTTGGCGGCGGTACCAGAATAAAGGTTCTCGAGGCGCTGGCCTTCGGACGTCCGGTGGTAAGTACCCGCACCGGAGCACAGGGATTGGATCTGGCAGATGGGCACGACCTGCTGCTGGCAGATCGCCCTCAACCATTTGCCCAATGCTGTCTGGAACTGATCCGGAATCCCGCAGTCGGTCACCGGATTGCCACTCAGGGCAGGGAGACCGTTGCCCGCCAATACAGTCACCAGGCGGTCGTCGACGGGTTTACCCCGGCAGTTCTGCATCAATCTCGCTGAGAATCTCCGCCAGACGTCGACCGGATTGCTCCCAGGAGTACCGTTCGATGATGTGTTCACGGGCACCGGATCGCCGGGGTAACTTCTGGTCAATAGCTGCCCGGATGTAGCCGGCCGCCACTTCCTGATCCGGCTCCCACCAGTTCAACCCTCCGAACAAGGCCTTCACGTAGGTGTCTTCATCCAGCACCGGTACCAGCGGCGACGGGATCAGGGTTGCAGTGTCAGCAGTCAGGTACGACTGGTAGGCGCTGTGATCCGGCGCTATCAGTTGCAGACCACTTACCGCGGCTTCAACCATTGGTTGATCCCAGCCTTCGCCGTGCGAGAGGCTGATGTAGTGGGTTGCCGCGGCATACAGGCGCGGCATCTCTTCGTCAGGCAGTATCCCGAAGAGCACCTCGATCGGCGCAGCATCCTCGATCTTCCGGCCGATCCGCTGCTCGGTCGCCTCAATCCGGCGGCGCAGGACTTCAAACATTTCGGGACGGTAGCGGCTCAACTTGATCATCAGCACCGCATCATCATCCGGGTTCGTCGCCAGCATCCAGGCGGCCAGCAACCCTTCGAGGTTCTTGCGTGGCCCGAGTTCCGAAACGTTCAGAAACCGGGTGCCGAAATCGGCAATGGGGCGGCCTGATTCCAGTGTCATGGCGAGAGGTTCTGCCGGCGTTGCGAAGAGATCGACGTCCACACCCAGCGGACAGATCGCGATCCGTTCCTCCGGATACCCGCTCTGTACCCAGGCAACCCGGGACGATTCGGTGGGCACAATGACCATGCGGTGACGAAGGCTATGCTCGATCCAGAACGGCTGAACACCATCTGCCTCGAACATCGTGTAGTTCACATCAACCGCATCACCCACCGCGACAACCTGGTGCGGCATGGTGAAATGCAGGGTTATCTTCGAACGCACCCGCCTGGTGAGCCGTTCGAACCACGGATCGTACTGGTGTGCCGGCAGAAGGGGAGAGTTCCAGTCACGGACATCCAGCAACTGCACTTCCGGTATATGCCGCACCAGTTCACGCGTAAACAGACGAGTATGACGGTCATAGCCACTCATGCCCCGAAACGGGCCCCGGACCAATAACGCTTTCAGCATGGCTTTCCGAATCGTTGACGAACCCGGCTACCTGTCGATAATGATCCCACGGAAGCACTATCCAGACGACAGGAGCAAAGGAATGTCCGATATCACCGCGCTAACCGGAAAACTCAACGCTCTGTGTGACGCACAACCCTGGGTAACGAGTTGGTATTTCAAGGATCTTGAGACCGGCGAAGAATCCGACCGCGCCGGCAATGTCGTGATCCCGAGCGCCAGCACCCGGAAGATCGCTATCCTCATGTCCGCCCTGAGGGCCGTCAACGAGGGCCGCTTTGATCTCGACCAGATGGTAAAGATCAAGGCGAAATACCAGGACAATAATTCCGGCACGTTCCAGCACCTGTCATCCGGCTTCTCCCTGACCTTTCAGGACCTGCTGGTCATGATGATTATTGTCAGTGATAACACCAGCACCGGGACAATTGCCGACATGGTTGGCCTGAATGAAATCAACCAGTTCTGCCAGAGCATCGGCATGGTTGGCACCACCCACCGTCATGTCATCCCACCGAACAACATGCCACGCGACCACAAACTGGAAGAAGCCAACACCACAACGCCAAACGACGTCGGTCTCCTGCTGGATCTCATCGTCAAGGGAATGTCTGATGAGGAGACTGCGGCCCGGCTTGGTTGTACTCCGGAACTCTGCCAGTTGGGGATGGACATCCTGAGTTGGCAGAAACTCCGCGCCCGGATGCCAGCCTATCTCCCGGAGGGCACCAAAGTCGCCCACAAGACCGGCACCGCCCGGCGTGGCTACAACGATGCCGGGGTTATCTTCCGAAACGACAAACCTCGCTACATCCTGACCGTCTACACCGACCAGGTCCCGGTTGAGGCTCCGGATGGTCTCCCCGGTGCCACCGCCGCCGGTCAACTCATTGCCAAACTCGCTCGTACTTGCTGGGATGCGCTGGACTAACACCACTGAACCAGGTGTGGACTGATCCTCTGTCAGCAGAACAGTCCTGGTCAACATGTCATCCTGAACGAAGTGAGGGATCCGATCTCACAAGATACGGATCCCTCATTCGTTGCGATAACAGACATCCATCGCTTGAGTTCTTCACACGATCAGGGCGTCAACCACACGGAGAAGCTAGTCTTCGAGTTCGCGGTAGAGCATCGCCTCTTCCATCCAGGAACGAAGCAGTTGACGGGCAACAGCAATTCGGTGCTCGGTTCCGGTGGTATCCAGCCCTTCGAGATCAGCGATCTCGTTGGTCGTCCATCCGTCGACAGTGCTCAGCAGGAAGATCTCCCGCCACTGCTCGGGCAGGCGGGCGAGGTGAGGGATGATGGCCTCGCGCAGTTCACGCCGCTCCAGCAGTTCCGCCGGCAGTTCGGCGTTGGGATCAGCCAGCGTTTCGAAAAGTTGGTAGACATCGTCCGGCCATTCCTCGTCCTCCGGAGTAACCGGCCGGTTGACCGACAGTTCACGTGCTGCCTGCTGGTCAACTGCCAGTATGGCCTTGCGAACCTCGCGGCGAGCAATTCTGCGCAACCAGGTGTAGAACGCTCTCGCCATTGGGGCCGTGCCGGCCTGCTCGACCGCCTTGATATAGACATCCACCATGATGTCATCTGTTTCAATGACGCGCCGGTCGAGCAATTCCTGATCGACCCACGCCCGTAGTTCGGTTTCAATAAACCTCCGGAGCGGAACGATCAGTTCCAGCCCAGCCTCAATGACAGCGGCACGCTGCTGATAGTTGCCATCCGCCGGCACGACTGCCTGCTGTTCAAGCGGAACCAGGGCACGTACACGGTCGCCGAGTTCGCTTGCGAGTCGAAGCCTCGCCGCTTCGTATCGCTCTTTTGCCTCAATATCCTGAAGGTTGACCCCATCTCGTTCAATCATGGTCCTGCTCCGCATCTATCCGGCCTGTCTGACACCGGAACCCCCGTAGATCGCTATGGCTCCACCATAGCGGTGGAGCCATATCACGGTTGTCTCAGGTTGATGCCGGGCGTAACAGAATCGCAACGATTGGCGAAGATGGGCGGGATTATCTCGCGACGAGCGGACGTGGCTGCCAGGTTTCCACCTCCGCCATGATCTCACTCACCGGGCGGAGCGAGGATGCATCCACCATCAATGCTGCAGCCGGCGGGAACAGCGACATGATCTTGTCGCGCTCCAGGTAACGCTCGATAATGCGAACCTGGATATGCGCAGCACCTTCATAGATACGGGGGACACCGGCGTCACGGTAAATCCGGGAAATCGGAAGATCGTGGACGTAACCGGTGCCACCGTGGAGGAG
The DNA here is from genome assembly GCA_964462545.1 of uncultured Thermomicrobiales bacterium. Taxonomy (GTDB): domain Bacteria; phylum Chloroflexota; class Chloroflexia; order Thermomicrobiales; family CFX8; genus CAYWXR01. Next base: position 43,573 of record CAYWXR010000002.1, on the reverse strand, counting down.
CATCGCATCGGCGGCAGCCCACAGAGCCGTTTCACTGGCGATTAATTTGGCCAGCGATGCCCAGACGAAAGTCATTTCGTCGCCGGCATCTTCATGCCGGGCAGCCTTCTGGACCAGAGCGCAGGCCAGTTCGACCTGATGACGCATCACGGCCAGATGGTTGGCCACCATCGGAATCTGGTTGAGTGTGCGGCCAAACTGCACCCGCTCTGCCGTATACGCCTCCGCCTCATCAAGGGCTGACAGCGCAATACCGGAAGCCTGGGCAGCAATCCAGATGCGGGAGTGCTCGAGCGTGGCGTTGATGACTTCCCAGCCGCCATTGAGCGTGCCGAGCATGGCCTCGTCGGTTACCGTGACGTTCTCGAAAATGACATCACAGAGCGTCGAGCCATACTGGCCAATCTTGTTGTGCGGCTTTGGTACCTCGAATCCCGGCACATCCTTGCCGATTTCGACCAGGAACACCGTGATTCCGTCGCCACGATCCTCGGTGGTGCCGGTGCGGGTTGCCAAAACGATCAGGCCGGCGCGGTCGGCGTTGGTGATCCAGCGCTTGGTGCCATTCAGTTTCCAGACACCGGCAGCCTCGTCACGTGTCGCCGTCAGTTCAATGCCCTTGGCATCCGAACCGCGGCCGGGTTCGCTCAAGCCAAACGAGACGATCAACTCGCCATCCGCCATTTTCGGCAGATATTTGCGTTTTTGCTCCTCGGTGCCGAATGTCCGGATAGGGTAGGCAGTTAGCGAGTTCTGAACGAGGATCGAGAGGGCGAGGCCCGCATGCCCGCGGGCAAGTTCCTCAATGATGGCCATCTGGTCGACGGCATCAAGTTGACCGCCGCCATACTCCTCGGGCGTGTCCATCCCCAGACTACCGGTTTCAACACACCGCGCCCAGAGTTCTTCAGGAAACAGATACGGATCTGCCTCCACTGCGGCAATTGCCCGCTGAAAAGGCCCATCCGCAACAAACTGGCGGGTCATCTCGCGAAGCTCATTCGACATTGAACGCTCCCTCTGTTCCCTTCACGCCGGCATTGGCGCTGCTGGCATCGTCTTTCGATTGTACTTGTCCGGGCGACACCCGTTACCTTCCGTTCAGGAACGGCATCGCCGCGGTATGCGAAAGGGCGTGCCTCCCTCAGCCCGGACCGGGAGAAGTCGGCACACCCTGCAGGAGACAAATGGTTCTACAACGCCAGACTACTCGTCCCAGGCGTCGCGGGAGACATCATCCAGCGGCCAGATCGGCCGGCGAACACGCTTGAAATCGAGATTGGTGAGCGTGCCCGGTGTCCACCCTGGTGGATCGCAGCGGATGATCTTCGAGGCAATGGATTCGAACCCGGCGATGAAGTGATTCTGCGACTTCAGTGCCACGATCTTGTACTGGGTGACATCCACCCCGTGCAGCAGGAACAGGCCGGGATCAAGCGTCTGGTGGCTTTCCGATCCAACGATGACATCAACATTCCCGATTACCAGACGCGCCATCTTGCCGTGGTTGCGAATACCGCCGGCGCCCATCCGGGAGGTGGCAACATACTTGCCATCAGTGATGCACTTGACATATGCATCCACCTCGACCGGCTCGCCGAGAATCGCCGGGTCGGTGCGGCCACCAAGTTTCACCGGGATGGTCTTGCCGGCACCGGCGGCATGTGCCTGCGCCGCGGTAACCGGGTCGTAAACGAACCCGAACACGGTGCCCGGCTGATTCGCCTCGATCAGGGCACGAACGAGATGCGTGCCATCTCCCGGAGCGCCGCCGCCGGGATTGTCCGAGATCTCGGCAATCACCACGGTGTTGCCTTCGGTCGCCAGCGCATCCTCAATCGCTTCGGCCGGCATAGGCAGGCTGGGCTTGAAGCGCTCGCGCATCTCCCAGGCAGCCTCGGCAACATCCTCGGCAGCCTGCCGGGCGAGGTCCACATCACCATCCGCAACAGCAATCACGCTGGTTGAAATGATCGGCACGTCGGTGTGCGGGTAGCCGTGAATGAAGGCAACGTCAATCAACCCGCGCGATTCCCATTCCCAACAGCGTTCATTCAGCTCACGCACCGGACCGTGGAAACTGGTTGTCGGGGCGATCATGATCGGCAGGATCGTCAGGTGCATCACCGGGTTGACCTCGCCACGCACCGTCTTTACGGCAAGTTCAACCGCCTCGTAACCGCGCTCATAGGCATCAACATGCGGGTACTCGTGCACCGAGAGCAGGGCAGTGGCGTTCTCGATCATCCGGGCGGTGGAGTGGCAATGCAGGTCGAGCGTTGCCATGATCGGCATATCCGGACCAACCAGGTCGCGCACTGCCGCAAGGATCAGGCCCTCAATGTCATCATCGTGTTCGGCAGAGCCGGCACCATGCAGCGAAAGGCAGACGGCGTCGATTTCGCCGGCATTGCGGATACCTTCCAGCAGATTTCCGAGCATCGTCTCGATTGCTGCCTGCTCGATGGTTCCGGATGGATGAGCATCGGCGGCAAATGTGGGGACCAGTTCAATACCAAGATCATTACCGGCTGCGATCATGCCACCAAGGTAGTTCCGGACTCCCGAGTTGTGGCTGATGATCTCATCGCCCGTTTCCCAGCCTTGCCGCTGGAACTCTTCCACCGGCGTTGGTGGACCGAACATGGTGTTCGTTTCATGGACGATTGCGCCAATCGCGATTCGCATTCCAGGGGTTCCTTTCCCGGCAGTTCATTCAAACGCGCACATCATAAAGCATTGCGCAGCGATTCAGGCTCATCTAGAGTGTTGCCCTCCAGAGATGAAATGCGTGACAGGGAAAAGGCGGAAAACGGCAATGGCAACCTCCTACGATGCAATCGTTGTCGGACTTGGAGCAATGGGCAGTGCAACTGCGTATGAACTTGCCAGGCGCGGGCAGAAGGTGCTCGGGCTCGAAATGTTCCAACCCGGACACACCAATGGTTCGTCCCACGGCCATCACCGCATGATCCGCAAATCATCGTTCCGCGACGATGGATACGTTCCGCTTGCTGTTCGGGCATTTGAACTGTGGGATCAACTTGAACAACTGACCGGACGCGACCTGCTGCGAATAACCGGCGAGGTGCGTCTGGCCTATCCCCGGGAAGGGGATGACCGCCTTGCCAGCGGCCTGGTGGAACGTCTGGATGAGCAATCGCTCCGCGAACGGTTCCCCGGGTTCCGGCTCCATGAAGGCATGATCGCCACCTACGAGGCCGATGCCGGGTTCCTGCGGCCGGAGGCCTGCATCGAGGCTCACCTGGAACTCGCCGCCCGACATGGCGCCGATCTTCACTATGGCGAGGAGGTAACCGGGTGGGAATCGGACGGTAACGGTATCCGGGTAACAACCACAGCCGGCACATACAGCGCCGGGCAACTGGCAATCACCACTGGTCCCTGGGCAACCGAACTGCTGGCAGACCTCAACCTGCCGGTGAAGGTCATGCGCATCGTCAACGGATATTTTGAGCCATCACGGCCCGACTGGTGGACAGCAGAACAGGGGGCACCTGATTTCCTGCTGGGCGTTCCGGAAGGGAACTACTACGGCATGCCTTCCGTCGACGGGATCGGGCTGAAAATTGGCCGGCACGAGAACGGCGAGATCACCACTGCCCGAACAATCCGGCGGACGATTGATGAGCAGGAAATCGACATGCTCCGCAATGTTCTGGATCGCTATATGCCCGGAGCAAGTGGACGGGTTATCCAGTCCGTCACCTGCATGTACACCAACACGGTCGACGACGATTTCATCGTCGACCGGCATCCGCAACATCAGAACGTAGTCATTGGTTGTGGATTTTCCGGCCGTGGGTTCAAGTTCTCGGGGGTGGTGGGCGAAATTCTGGCCGACCTGTTGCAGGACGGCCAGACTCGCCACGACATCGAGTTTCTATCGTATGGACGGTTTGGAACGCATTAGCCAACCCGCCAGCTGTGGGCAGAGCGATCCCAGATCAGCGTACCGGTTGGAGCAGCTGGCAGGTCCAGATCGAACAACTGGAGCCAGGCATCATCGGGAATGGTCAGGTCAAGCGAAACACGCAACTCACGGCCGCCGGAGGTGATGGTCGTACCAGCAGACTGGACGGCAGCTGTAGATGTTCGGTTGTTCCGGCGTCTCATGACAAACCTCCTTCACACTGACCAGCCGTAAGAACGGCATCTGTCAGGAAGACGTTTGAACAGGATAGAAAGTTCCCACAATGGCAGTGACCCCGACCGGAACGGATCGGGGTCACTGAGGGGTGTGGGGAGGAGAGAAGGTATATTCGAACCTTACGAAAACCGAAGAGCGGGATCATCGTTGACCCCGGCAAGGGCAGTTCCGCGCCTGATCAGTGCGAATCCTACCCGCCGGCGAATACTTCTCCGCCGGTCAGTGCCGAGGTGAGGCTCCATTGCCTCGGGAGATCGCCAGGCTCGCGCCCGTTCAGCTTCGGCCAGCAGTTCGCGAGATCGATTCAAACCTTCACCCGCGTCGAACATCCACATCACGGCTGCGACCCTTTCCGCTCAGACGGCCTTCGTCCTTGAATGAGGCTCCGGTGCCTCTAACCGTCATTGTGCCGATAACGAGTTACAGTATACGGTTTTCCCGTAACTTATACAAGCATTTACACCGGTTATTTTCTACCGATTTCAGTACAAGTGTTCGTTTTCGGATTTGAGCCCAATCTTTCCTGAGAGAACGCTAAGAAGCGAACGTACGCACCTTGAGGCGGACTTGACAAAAAGACACTTGCCAAATGACAAGGCGACATAATATTACTGGAAACAGAATAGAGCAAATCCGCACTCTTCCGGCCCGACCCGAAAAAGTGCACTGTTCAAACAACACAAAAACCGCCGGATCCATTCCCGGACCCGGCGGTTTGGTTGCGAATCTATTTATGCCAGTGCGTTACGGACCTCTTCAGCGTGGGCAGAAGAGTGCAGACCGCCGCTGGACATCAGCATGTCGCCGACAGTAGTCGGTCCCCGGAACCCCATAATTTCCTGCTGCAGGACCTGATCCGGCATTCCCTCGACGCGCTTCGCCAGCGCTTCGTGCACTTCCTTGAACTCGGAGATCAACTCGTCGCGGCTCTTGCCGGCGCGGGCATCGACATGGCTCTGGTTCCAGGCATTCACATCGAACTGCCCCTGCGGGGGAGTGCCGCCCTGAGCCATCTTCGACATCATTTCATAACTTGCCTGTCGTCCAGCAAGATGCGCAAGCACCTGTCCGGCGGTCCATCCGCCCTCTTCCTGGTGCACTTTCGTGGCGAGCTGTTCATCAGACATATTGCCAAATGTCGCCTCAACATCGGCGATGCCATTCTGAATTGCCTGGATAATCTCTTCCTTGCTAGCCAATGGGTCATTCCTTTCGTTGTGCGATCACCCTGTTTCCTGAATGTAACACGCGGTCAGGATCGATCTGCCGGCGACCATTCCAGGTCCGGATCGAGCGGGTAGATCGGCCGGCGCAGGTTCTTGTAGTTGAAACTGTGCAGGTTCGGGCTGGAGATACCCGGTGCGTCCACCTCGATTACCTTGGTCGCAATTGGCTCAAATGCTGCCCGGAAGTGTGCTGCACTCTTCAGCACGAGAATCCGGCGCTCGGTCGGCTCGATACCGAACGCGCGGAAGAAGTTGAGATCGTTCGGGTGGCCCCGCAGTTCGGTCAACTGCAGTTCGATACCACCAGGGCCGTTTATCTCCAGGACCACCGTCTTGCCACGGCTGGATCGAGTGCCAGCACCCATGACTCCGCCCATCGGGAATCCACCCTCGTGGATCAACCGGACCATGCCGGTCACCTCGACCGGATCGCCGTGCAGACCGTCGTGCTTGCCACCTACCGAGAGGGTAACCGTCGCCCCGACGCCGGCCTCAATGCACGCAGCAACGGCCTCGCGGTCCATAATCTGGGCCACAGCCGCGGAACGGGCGTTGGCTTCCAGCAGACCCTTCAGCACCGCAGTGCCGTCACCGGCAGTACCGCTGGCGCCCGAGTCGGAAATATCGGCCAGCACATAGACACTGCCCGGCTCACCAGCCATCGCCTCGGCGATAGCGTCAGCAATCGGCACAGGATGAATCGTGAATTTCTCACGCAGATCCCAGCAGATCTGGGCGAGTTCATCAGCATACTTCTGCGCCTTGGCCTTGTCGTTGTTGGTCACGACAATCGTCGCGACGCCGGTGAACTCCTGATCGGAGAATGGGAAGCCGCCGAGTACCGTCGCAGCTACGACATCTTCCTCGGTTTCCATTTCCCGGGCACGGTCAATAGCTGTTTTGAGTGGCGACTGCCAGGTGGTGACCATCGACTGGTTTGGCGCAATCAGCGGAACCCGGGTAAACGCCATCGCCGGCTTGATTTCACCCTTGATGGTCTTGATCAGGATTTCCATCGCCTGTGCGCCGGTTTCAGGCGTATCGACGTGGGGATACTGTTTGTAGCCAACAAAGGCGTCGCACTGTTCCATCATCTCGTCGGAAAGATTCGTGTGCAGGTCAAGCGGGGCAACAATCGGAATCTCCGGCCCAACCACCTCACGAATAGCCGTCAGCAGTGGGCCTTCGCCATCCGGCAGGTGTTCAAGCGCCATCGCACCGTGAATGCCGAGCAGGACACCGTCGATCTCGCCGGCATTGCGGATGCCTTCAAGAATCTCGTCGCGCATCGTCTCGAATGCTTCACGGGTCACCGGGCCACCTGGAACAGCCCGCCCGTAGGTCGTGGGGATCAGTTCAACGTCGTATTCTTTCGCCTTCGCGATGATACCGCCATAGATCGTGCCGGTACCCTCAAGGTCGAGGATTTCCTGGCCACGATCGATCCTGCTGGAGCCTTTCTGAAAGTCTGCCAGCGTGGTGAGTTCATGCTGGAAAGTATTGGTTTCCTGGGAAATACCGCCGGTTACGATCCTCATGAGGTATCCGTCCCGTTCTCTTTAGCTCGTGGATATATCTCGGGACAGTATCGGGCAGCCTCGGAGTTCACGCAAGTACGAGGGGGAAATGGGGTAGACTATGCGCCGTTGGCCAAACCGGCGAACATCAATTGAAAGAGAGAGTTGTGAAGCCGGTTCCCATAGAGCACATCCGCGACATTGTCCGCCGCACCCACGAACCGCAGTTCATGCTTCCCGCCCGTTTCAACCACGTTTCCTTCGAGTCGTTCGAGCTCGGGCCAGACAGCGACGACCAGCGCCGGACAATCGATCAACTCCAGGCAGTCATCTCAGAAAGCAGCCGGACACTGCGCTTCTGGCAGAAGCGAAACCCCGATATACCCCGCGGTGTCTACATGATGGGTCCGCCAGGGATCGGCAAGACCCACCTGCTGGCAGCCACCTATCATGAGGCTGCCGAACCAAAACTCTTTGCCACGTTCGATGAGTTCCTGGCTGCTGTGGGTACCATGGGCATGGAAGCACTGGGAGCGTTCGTTGCCCGCCATCGCCTGGTCTGTATCGACGAGATTGACCTCGATGATCCGGCCAATATCATGATGCTCAACTCCATGCTGCGGATCATGCTGGCAGCAGACCTCTACGTCATTGCCACAGCAAATGCCCGCCCCGGTGGAATGGCCGGCGGCAAGTACTACCAGAACCCCTTCACCCGGGAACTCGGCGAGATTGCCGGCAGTTTCTCGATCGTCGAACTGGATGGTCAGGACTGGCGCGAGACCGGCAAGGCTGCCACCCGCCGGCGCGAGGCACCGGAACGGGTTGTGCAGTTCACCTGGGAGGAACTGACCACCTTCCTGCGCAACACCCACCCGATGTACGATGCCCGCTGGCTGCTTGAGGTGGATGGCATAGAACTCGACCGGCTTGAACCGCTGGCAGACCGCGACCAGGCGATCCGGTTCGTCCGGCTCATCGACCGCGTCTATGACCGTGATGTCCAGGTGCAGGCAACCGGCCAGGTCCCGGATGTCGACTCCATCCTCGAACCGATCCGGGATGAGGCGCGCTTCCGGCTTCACTACATCCGCTGTCGTTCACGGTTGACCGAACTGCTCGGAGTAGCAGTCGGGTAGGCCAGCCGCTGGCAAGTCAGGGTGTTCCCGGTGTTCATCTGTTTACGGGAGCGTCAGAATCCAGGGATCGCCATCGGTAATCGCGACGGTGTGCTCGTATTGGGCAGAGCGGGAGCCATCGGCGGTGATGATGGTCCAGCGGTCCTCAAGCAGGCGCATTTCCCGCGAACCGGCGACGATCATTGGCTCGATCGTGATAACCATGCCGGGCTTCAGCACCGGGCCTTCACCAGGAGGGCCGTAGTGGGGGAGCATCGGCGGCTCATGGAGTTCCCGGCCAACACCGTGGCCAAACAGATCGTGCACCACCTTGAAGTTGTCGCGCACCACCCGGGCCTCAATGGCTGCCGAAATATCGGTTAACCGGTTACCGGCACGAGCCTTTTCGATGCCGATTTCCAGCGACTCGGCGCAAACATCCATCAACCTTCGGGATTCGGCGTCAATCTCGCCAACCGCGTAGGTCCGGGTCGCATCGCCAATCCAGCCATCAAGGATCGCGCCGATATCAATCGCGACAATGTCGCCTTCCTGCAGTTGGCGGCGACCGGGTATGCCATGGACGATCTCATGGTTAACAGCAGTGCAGATGGTTCGAGGGAAGCCGCGATAGCCCTTGAAGGCCGGCTTGGCCCCGTGATCAAGGATGAATGTTTCGACCATGGAGTCGAGTTCCAGCGTCGTCACCCCTGGCTGAACTTCGCCCTCCAGCATCTCGAACGCGTTGGCAACCAACCGACCGGCCTCACGCATAAGGGCAAGTTCTTCTGCGTTCTTGATCTGAATCCGGTTGTTGCGCGCCATGGGTGTTCCGCCTCATCTGTAACGTTGCATTCGTCCAACGGGAATCATGCCACAGTTTGCCCGCCGGTCAGGTTGAAGTTCGGGCGGCCACTGCATATCATTCGCGCAAACCAGGCGACGCTCGATTATGGACACCGAGCGAACGTGGGGCAGCGTAGTTGCAGCCGTACTCCGGAACCTTCCGGAACAACCTCGGTGTTGCCCTTGGAACCGGGCGAGACAAAGAGACCAAATCGTGGCCTGGGTGCGTGGCATGCTTCTGTCGCGCAAGTTTCTGCTGATCGCAGCGTATCTTGCAATCTATTTCATCTGGGGCTCGACCTTTCTTGCGGTGAGCTTCGCCATTGAAACGATGCCGCCGCTACTGATGGGTGGCATCCGCTTCCTGGTGGGCGGCGCAATGCTCTACGCCTTGGGCAATTTCCGCGGCGATGTCCGCCCCCGACCAGCCAACTGGTCCGCAGCAATCGCCCTGGGCAGTGTCATGGTGCTCATCGCGACCGGTGGCACGATCTGGTCCCAGCAATACGTCAGTTCGGGGTTGGCAGCAGTGCTGGCAACTACCGTGCCGCTCTGGATTGTGCTGATCGAATGGCTGCGACCGGGAGGGAGCCGTCCGGATGGGCGGGTCGCGACCGGATTGCTGGCCGGATTCGCCGGCGTGGTAATGCTGGTCGGGCCCGGCAGTGGAGGAGAAGGTCAGAGCATTCACCTGGCAGGTCTTGCTGTCCTCCTGTGCGCCTCGATTGCCTGGGCAGCAGGCTCTGTCTACTCCCGCTCGGCGCGTGTTGTCGCCTCACCGGCGATGGCGACCGGTATGCAGATGCTTACCGGCGGAGCAATGCTGACCGTTGCCGGACTCGCCATGGGAGAGGGTGGCCGATTCGACCTCGCGCAAGTTTCAACCACGTCCTGGCTGGCGATGCTGTTTCTCCTGGTGAGCACGGTCGTTGCCTTCACTGCCTACAACTGGCTGCTGACGGTCGATTCACCATCCCGGGTTTCCACCTACGCCTATATCAACCCGGTTGTTGCGGTCTTGCTGGGCTGGCAACTTGCCGGCGAACATCTCGATGCTCGCATGGTGATTGCCCTCGGCGTGATCCTGACATCTGTCGCTTTCATCAACGCTCCACGACCGAAGAAACCGGTAGAACAACAGGAACGCAAAACCGCCGCAGCCGAGCCGGCTCACGGCGGTTAGCGTTGTTATCCGGTTTGGAAATTACAACCGCAGGCGCGGGTCGAGATAGTCTCGCAGCCAGTCACCAACGGTGTTGATGCCGAGCACCGTCAACATGATGGCGATGCCAGGGAACGTATAGATCCACCACTGTCCGGTGATGATCTGGTCACGGCCGGCAGCCACCATGCCACCCCAGGTCGGCACATCCGGCGGAACGCCGAGACCGAGGAAGGAGAGCGATGCTTCGGCGATGATCGTGTTCGCAACAGCGAAGCTGGCGATAACGATGATCGAGGCGTAGGTGTTCGGCAGGATGTGCTTCACCATGATCGAACCCGGGCGCACACCGATTGCACGCGCCGCCTCAACAAACTCTTTCTCGCGCCAGGAGAAGACCTGACCGCGAACCACACGGCCATAGGTCACCCAGCCTGCAACACCAAGCGTGATGATGATCTTGTCCAGACCCTGACCAAGCGCGGTGAGGATAGCGATGGCCAACAGAATGAAGGGAATCGCCAGCTGGATATCAGCAAGACGCATGATGATGTCATCGAGTTTGCCGCCATAGAAACCGGAGATCAGCCCCAACGTGATACCGATGGCGCCAGCCAGCACCACTGCGGCAATACCGACGATCAGGGAGATCCGGGCGCCGTAGAGCACACGGGTGAAGATATCGCGGCCCAGGGAATCGGTTCCCAGCAGGTACTCACTCGAGCCACCTTCTGACCATGCCGGTGGAGTTCGGGCGTCGATCAGACGTCCGGCTCGTGGATCATGGTCGGTGAGGAACGGCGCGAAGATTGCCGCAAAGACCATCAACACCAGCACGATAGACCCGATAAGTGCCAGTTTGTTCTGGAGCAGGCTATACAGACCACGCGGAATCTTGCGGCGAGTCGAGGTCGTTCGGCCAAGCTCGGTTAACGGGGTGTAGGCAGCTGTTGATCCCTGTTGAGAAACAACACTGTTATCTGGCTCGGCCATTAGTTCTCCTCATGTCCAGTTGTGTTCACGTTCCGCATACTCCTAGCTGTACCGCACTCGTGGGTCGATGACGCCATAGAGCAGGTCAACAATCAGGTTCAGGAACACGAACAGCGTGGCAATGATCGTTACTGCACCAACAACCACCGGGAAATCCCGTTGCTGTACCGCAAGAATGATCAACCGGCCCACTCCCGGCCAGGCAAACACCGTCTCGGTGATAACCGCACCACTGAGCAACGTACCAAACTCAAGTCCGAAGATTGTCACCACCGGAATCAGGGCGTTACGCAGTGCGTGGCGGTAGATCACCAGGCGTTCGGCCAAGCCCTTCGAACGAGCGGTCTTGATGTACTCCAGCCCCAGCACTTCCAGCAGACTGGAGCGCACCAGGCGTGCATTGCGGGCGAGCGAGAATGTAGCCAGCGTGACCGACGGCAGAATCAGGTGCTTCAAGGTACTGCCAATTGATCCATCACCCTGACCAAAGCTGGGCAGCCATCCCAACAGGCCGGCAAACACCCAGATCAGCATGACCCCAAGGAAGAACACCGGCAGCGACTGACCAAGCAGGGCAAAGCCCATGGCCATCGTGTCCCATATCGTATTCCGCCTGGTGGCCGATACAATCCCGATAGGTATGGATACCACCACGGAAATGAGGAACGCTGCGCCGGCAAGCCGAAGCGTCGCCGGGAGCCGTTCCAGAATCAGGCTAAATACCGGCTGTCCCTGGCGGAACGAGGTGCCAAAATCGCCGCGGATCGCGTCGCTGGCAAAATCCCAGTACTGGACATACCAGGGCCGGTCAAAGCCCATAATCCGTCGTAACTCGTCAATCTCTTCCTGTGTGGCATCCGGGCTGGCCATCAGCAGGGTTGGGTCTCCTGTTTGAAAGAGGATAAAGAAAACGAGTAGCGAGACGCCTGCCACAACGAAGATCGACTGCAAAAGTCGCCGGATGATATACCGTGTCACAGTCGCTCACTTCCTGGTGATCGTGATCCGATAAAAACCTTGCGCATCCGGCGTCGATGATCTGTCGACCCGGCCACTTTGCCTGCTTTTGCGTAAAGAGTAACCGAGAATTCCCGGGTTGGGAACCCATCAGGCTGTCATCTACACATTCGGGTGCCAGGACAAGAGTCTGGCGCAGATTACAGGATGGTCGTGGTGGTGGCAGCGCAGATCAAGCCCCGATGCGCCAGCATTACTGCTTGAAAAAAGGATGCCGTGCCCGGTGAGGGGCACGGCACGAGAGACTCACTAGATGCCGTAGTCTGCTCCGGCGACACTGATGCGCTCGTCTGCACTGGCTTCCCAGTTCAGATCTGCGGCGACGCCGTAGAAGTCGACCTGGTGCCAGAGGAAGATCCACGGGCAGCCACGGTTGACGATCTGCTGCAGCTCGTTCATCAGCGTCCGGCGTTCGTCCGGGTCCACCGACTGGTTGAGCTCGGCAAACTTCTGGATGTACTCCTCATCCTCCCAGTAGGTGTAGTTCAGGGAGTAGTCCGGGTGGACATAGAAGAGTTCCTGCTCACCGGTGAACGGCGAACCGAGACCCAGGAAGAACAGGTCGTCCGGATTGCCGGACGGCAGCAGTTCACCTGCGTAGACCGACCACTCAAGGACCTTGAGTTCGACATCAAAGCCGATGTCGCGGATATTCTGGGCCACCGCCTGGGCGATGTCAGAGTCCTTGATGTAGCGACCGTTCGGGGCGTCCATGATGACCTTGTGGCCCTCGGCAACGCCAGCCTCGGCCAGGAGTTCGCGAGCCTTGTCCGGATCGTACGGATAGGCTTCGGCAGCCGGGTCTTCGTTCGGCGGGTTCACAATGGTGCGGGTGCGCTCGCCGTAGCCTTCGAGGATGGCAACCTTGATGGATTCCCAGTCGATGGCATAGTTCAGCGCCTGGCGGACACGCTCGTCATTGAATGGCTCGCGGTCGCAGCGGATACCCACGAAGATGTTGCGACCACCGGTGACCGAGGACACACGGGTGTTGCTGCCGGAATCGATCTGCGGAACGACTTCCGGTGCCAGGTTCACAACGATCTGTGCTTCCTCGTTCTGAAGGGCCACCACGCGGGCGGAAAGCTCCGGAACCGGGCGGAAGACAACGCGGGCAATTGCGGGCTTCTTGCCCCAGTAATCCGGGTTCACTTCCAGTACGATGCGATCGTCGCGGACCCATTCCACAAACTTGTAGGGGCCGGAGCCGACCGGGCTCTGGGCGACCTTGGCAAGATTCTCTTCAGAATCATCCTCGTACACGCTCGGCGGGATGATCTCGAAGCTGGCAAGCAGGTCAGGGAAAATAGCTGCCGGCTTGCTGGTCGTCACGCGGAAGCTGTACTCGTCGATCACTTCGGCACTTTCGTAACCGATCTGCTGGGTGATCGACTGCACGCGGCCGGTGTTGCCGACCTGCGGGTTGCTGGCACGCTCGAAGGTGAAGACTGCGGCTTCGGCGTTCACCGGGGAACCATCATGGAAGGTGGCGCCCTCTACCAGTTTGAACTCCCAGGTCAGCGGATCAACATTCTGCCAGGACTCGACAATGTTCGGGATAATCTGCATCGTTTCGGGATCGCGAAGCAGGAACATGTCGAAGATGTGCACGTTGACGTTGAACTCCGGGGTGGAGTTTCGCAGCAGTGGCTCGAGGGTGTTGGCATCAACGCCCTGCATGATCACAACTTCGCCAGAAGCCTCGACCGGAGCTTCTTCTTCCTCTTCTTCGGTCGGTTCTTCCTCTGCTTCTTCTTCCTCGGTTTCCTCAGCCGGAGCTTCGGTCTCCTCGGCGTCTTCTTCCTCTTCCTCGTCCTCACCTGCCGAAGCAGTGGTGGGCGTAGGATCGGCTGCCGGCGCAGACGTGGCAGTTGGATCGTCGTCGTCGTCACCACATGCGGCCAACAGAGCCGTCAGGGTTGGTGCAGCAAGTCCGAGAGCTGCGCCTCGCTTCAGGAGTGTCCGCCTGCTGATTGCGCCGGCGTACACGTCCCGGACCAGAGCGTCGAGTGCTCGTTGGTCAGCCATGAATGGGTACCTCCTCCAGAAAGCAAATCGCCTTTGCCCAACGGAATGACCGTGCAAATATCCCCTGTTGCACGGGTCACACCACGTTCCCCCAGGTACCAGTCCGTAACGTAGGTCTTATGTACTTCCGCTCAAATTTGAACGCTTCCCAAGCACACCATTCGTCACCGGTCTGTCACACCGTCAGGCGAAGGGATAATATGAGATAGGTAGTCTCATGTCAAGCAAGCCTGATCAGCCCGTCAACATCCATGCTGTAGGTTCGGAGAAACTGTTTCCGGATTTGGTGAGATCTACGGGTGTTCCCGATCGACCGCCTGGATCAGCACACTCACATTATCGATCACATTCCCCTGGTGATCGACGAACGCCCCGAGCGCACGATAGACCGGTTGCAACACCAGATCCTGGTTGGCGTTGATCGTGAGGACATACGACAGCGAGAACGACCGCACCTGGTACTCACCCGGCTCGACAATGGGCACCATGCTGGACCAGAAGCCCTTGCCCTCTCTCAGGTCCTGCCACGCTTCCTCGGGAGTGAGCATGTCGAAATGCATTGTCTCCACGAGGTGCAACCAGTACCCCGAGACCGAGCGAATGACGCCTTCACGATCGATCAGTACCGAGACCGTCAGTGGATGGCCAAGTGCCAGATTGGTAAACCCATCCACCGGGAAATCCACCTGCAACGAGCCGTCATCACCATGCGTAATGATCGGTTCCGGTGCGGGATCCTGCAGCGGGAATCCACTGTTCTTGAGCCAACTGTACGCCTGGGAGACGATCTCCTCCGGTTCACCGGTAAACCGTGCTGCTTCGCCCAGGAGTTCGCAGGCGAATGCTCCACTGGCCGGCAACCAGGTAAACGTTGTCCCGTTCGTGGATTCAAACGAGATGACCGTCTTGCCACGCACCGAGCGGGTGGTCAGTTCTCCGTCCAGGTTCAGCGCATTGGAGACTTCATTGAATAATGACATCACATCAACGTCAGGCACTGCGAACCGGTAAACCGGGGCTACCGGTTCGGGCTCGGGCAGGGTGGATGCAAGTTCATAGGTAATGTTGCTACCCGGCGGTGGGTCTGCCACGGCAAGCGTCGCCTTTGCGCCAACCTCGATCTGGGATGGCATCAGCGGCGGCACAGCAGCCATGGATGGCGGCGTCTCTTCCACCTGCAGGGGCTCCCGGGTGGAGACCACCGCAATCGACCCGAAGGTTGCAGTGGCAGTTGCCATCGCCTGGATCGTCGGCTGCACCTCGTCTGTCAAACCGGCGCCGAGTGGCAGGGGATCGGTGTCCGGTGAGTTGGTCCAGAACTGTCCCGATGCCAGGACACCAACCGCCAGCACGGCCACGAAGACCGCAGCAATAGCACCACCAAAGACGTAGGCGGGATTCTGTCGTAGTCGCGACTGGCGCGGCTGCATGGGCAGAGGCCGTGGCCGCGGCTCGAGCAATTGTTCGAGCAAGCCATCACGAAAAGCAGGGTCTGGCAAATCACGCGGCAGGCTCCGGTGCAACCGGCCTGCAAGCTGGACAAGCTCTTCCAGTTCAACTTCGTCGAAAACCGGCACCGGTTGGCCGTTCAGCAGCCGGTCCAACGCCCGGTCCAGCCGATCTGCTTCTCTCGACGCCTCAGACATACTGCCGCTCCATACGCGCACGCAAGTTGGTGAGCGCCCGGTGAACGAGTTGTTTGATTGCGCCTTCAGAGCGCCCCATCAGTTCACCGATCTCCCGGTTCTTCAACCCATGTGAAAACTTCAACACCAGCACACGCTGCTGATCTGGAGGAAGCAGCCGGATAGCCTCAATCAGCTCCTCGGCATCTTCACTCCGGGAAAGATGGTCTGCCGGATCGTCATCCGCTACTTCGGCAAAACTGAACACGGTGACATCCTCGACAGGTATTTCCCTTCCGCTCGATCTACCTCGCCGGTTGATGACATTGGCAGCAATCCGGAACAACCACGCTCCGAATGGCAAACCACGCCACTCATACTTCGGCAAGGCCTGTAGTGCTTGTTGAAACGTCTGCGAGGTAACGTCTTCGGCATCGTGGTGTGTTCCCACCCGCCGGTATGCGTAGCGATAGATCCGGTCTGCATAGAGTTCGTATAACGCAGCGAACTCACGTGGATCCCGCTGTGCTGCCGCTACCATCGCAGCTTCATCAGGTGTGTCGGCACCGGAACTCACCCCTCCTGGATTTCCGGAATCCTTCAGCACCCGACTAATTCCCTTCTGTCAGAACAAGGCTGCGACGCTCTCATGGTTACGCTCAATCTTTCAGGTTTCCTGGTACGTCGATAGCTACATCAGTAATTTCATCCGGCGCTGTTGCACCGTGCCTAATAGTCCCATATCATTCGCCGGACTGCCGAATATGGCGTTCATAAACGAACGCCACAATATGTAGACGTCGTATCGACGAAATCGTTGCATGGATCGCTGTGCAACCGTCGCGAGGAGCCCGGATCATGTCAGAGATCACCATCCGGCCGGCACAAATGGGTGATGCAGCCGACATCGCCGTCATCTACAACCAGGGTATCGAGGCCCGAATTGCCACCTTTGAAACGGTGCTTCGTACCCCTGCAGATATTGAACAGAATCTGCGCAACTCGGAAGGCCGCTATCCCTACCTGGTTGCCGTCGACAGCGACAACGACAAGGTTGTTGGCTGGGCAAGCGTATCAACCTACCGCCCACGGGAGTGCTATGCCGGCATCGGCGAGTTTTCCATCTATGTGCACGAGGATTACCGCAAGTCCGGCGTTGGCAAGGTGCTGTTGCCGGCACTGATCGAGGCAGCCGAGGCAGCCGGGTTCTGGAAACTGGTAAGCCGCATCTTCCTGTTCAACACCGGTAGCCGCCGGCTCTGCGCGTCATTTGGCTTCCGTGAGGTGGGTGTATACGAGAAGCACGCCAAACTGGACGACGACTGGCTCGACGTGGTCATTGTCGAACGGCTCATCCCGAGCAACCAGAACTAGATACGAAAGGGGCGACCCCGATGGCAGTTCTCTCACTGAAGACCTTCCAGGCACACGAAGGCAAACGGGCCGAACTCGAGCAACTGCTCCGCGACGCCCGCGACACCATGCTGGCTGTTGACCCGAACCGTACCGTCCGGATCTTTGAAATCAAGGAAGGTCCCGGCGCCGGCAACATGACCATCGCCATCGAATACGAGAGCATGGAGTCGTTCCGCCAGATCCGGGCGAAGGAACAGGCTGACCCGCGCTGGCAGGCGATCGGCGAACGGGCCAACGGTGAAAACCGTCCGGCCGAGACGCTGAGCTATTTCCAGATGGAAGAGTTCGAATAGCGAACGCCCTGGCTCAGATCACAATCCCGGCCCGGTTGGCGATCTCGTCGAAGTTCGACCACTCCATGCCACGGCGACCTTCCTCGATATCGTGAATGATGTCGAGAACTGCCTCATTCACCGGTGCCGGGATACCTTCACGACGTGCAACCTCGACCAGCGGGGCAATCTGCATATCAACTTCTGTCTTGCGCTTCTTGATCTTGAGATCGCGCCAGATACCCATGTGTTGCTTGACTGTTCCACGCATCGGGGCAGCCATCGCCAGAAGCGCTGAGGAGGAGTTCTTCTCAAAGTCGGGGCCGGCCGCGAACATGTTGGGATCGAACTCGCCGATCATCTCCAGTTTGTCTGCCTGCGACCGGGCAACCAGGTATGCCTCGCCGCTTGTCGCCTGGCAGAGACGCATTCCGATGCTGCTGTCAATCACGTCGGGAATCGTGGCATCAACGGTCGAAATCAGAAACGCCATCGCGCCGTAGACCAGCTTGCCCCAGAGATAACCGTGGATGTTGGTAGTCACATGAGCCGGCATCACATTGTTGAGCGCGGTCCGCACCGCTTCGACACGTTCTGATTCCCGGCCATCCAGTTCTCCGATGAAGATGTGCTGCTCGTGGGCGAGCTGAATCAGGCCCGGCTCGATGTAGTCGGCGCCGAAATGCACAAAGGCGCCAACCGTGCGCCCGGCCCCGACATGCCTTGCGATGATCTCCTCGTTCAACCCGTTCTGCAGGGAAACAACGTATCCGTCTTCAGCCAGCATCGGCCCGTAGCGTTCCATCGCAGCATCGGTGAAATGTCCCTTTACACAGAGAAAGGTAACGCCAAGCGGTCCCTGGAGATCGTCGGCATGGATAGCCCGTACCGGAAATGTCCGCTCACCACGATAGCCGGTGATTTTCAATCCGTGCTGGTTGATCGCCTGGACATGTTCGGGCACCACATCCACCAGGGTGACGTCGTACCCGGCATCGTGCAAAAAGGCACCTACCGTACCGCCAATTGCTCCTGCACCGAGGATGGTAATCGGGGTGTTACGCAAATCTGTCATCTGTATCGCTCCGTTCCCTTTTGGCCTCCGGCAACGCGCTACACTAGCATGAACCGGCATGTTCCAACACCACGGGAAGGAACGCCAGTATGCAACTACACCACGTCAGTATTCCCGCACCGCCGGATACCATTGAGCAAGGACGCCGGTTCTACGGGGACCTGCTCGGCATGACTGAACTACCGCAACCGGTCAGCCTCGAGTCTGGCAGCGTATTCTGGTTTCAGGCAGGAGCAGGTGAGCTTCACCTGTTCAAGGAACAGCCGGGCGATCCGGCAAGCAGCAACCGGCATTTCTGCCTTGCGGTCGAAGACATTGCAGATATTCGCCAGCGATTGAATCAGGCAGGCATCAACATAGAGGAGGCGACCGCGATTCACAATCGCCCCCGGTTTTTTTGCCATGACCCGTTTGGCAACCGGTTGGAAATCACCGAAATCCTGGGAGCCTATCGATAACGGGGTTTCCGGGAATAATCTACCTGTTGGGGCGTTATATATTCTGTGGGCAACCGGGCGATGGAATCTGCCCTTCCCCAGCCCCGGAAAGTTGGAAACCTGCTCCGGCTGTCAAACACTCCGCGTGACAGTTTGGGCAAGCTGCGCTTGTAATGGTGCGGGGCAGGACTTTCGTGTATTGACAATCCCCGATTTCCATAGTACGTACTATGTCAGGGATCCATTCCAGCGGTCCAATACGCTGTTCGGGACAAACGGTTTGCCCCAGGCCATTTACAAATGGTTATTGCGGGCTTATGATGATGGCTGCGATTGTGGGATATTTCACAATCAAATCGATGTCTAATTGACATATCATAAATCCAATGCTAGTGTAACGAGATTGCGGTGACATGGCAGCGACGCCCTGGAGCCGGCCATCAAGGCTGATGGAAATGAAAGAAACGAGAGGGTCGCATGACAGAACGGGAAATCCAGGACACCTATGACCTGGATAAGGCTGTAGCTGATGCCGAAGTAGGGGAAGTCATAGACGAATCAGCTGAGTTGCTTGATCAGGCGACCAGTGATGCGGTCTACCGGTACTTCCGCGACGTCGGTGGTCACCGCCTGCTCTCACACCAGGAAGAAATTGATCTCTCCCGGGCGGTCCGTGCCGGACTGGAAGCACGCAAGCTCCGTGAAGAGGGAGAAGAAGTCGAGGATCTCCAGGTCATTCTGGAGAAGGCTCGCATTGCACGTGAAAAACTGATTCGTCACAATCTGCGGCTGGTTGTCTCGATTGCCAAGAAGTATCGCTCCAGCGGCTTGCCGTTGATCGACCTGATTCAGGAAGGCAACATCGGCCTCATGACCGCGGTCGAACGATACGACCCGGAACTGGGGTACCGCTTCAGCACCTACGCAACTTTCTGGATCCGCCAGGCCATCGGCCGGGCGGTCGCCAACCTGAGCCGGACGATCCGCGTACCGGTCCACATGCATGATCTGATTTCGAAGGTCCGCCGCACCGAAGCGCAGCTCGAGCAGAAGTTTGGCCGGCCGGCAACCGACCAGGAAGTTGCCGAACATCTTGAAATGGAAGTCGAGCGCGTCGAGCAGGCCCGCTCCGCCATTCCGCGGACGTCGTCGCTGGACAAGCCGATTGGCGAAGATGGTGAATCCACCATTGGCGACCTGCTGCCGGACCCGCAGAGCGACCAGGTTGTTGAAGAAGCCGTTTCCAGCGCAATTCGCGACCAGATTCGCCGCTCACTGGAATGCCTGACCGAACGTGAAAAGGGCGTCGTCGTCCTGCGGTTCGGACTGGGCGGTCAGCAGCCGCAGACGCTCGCCGAGATCGCCGAGCACTACGGCATCAGCCGTGAACGCGTGCGCCAGATCGAGAAGGAAGCCCTTGCCAAACTGCGCAAGAGCGACCTGATCGAACTCTCCAGCGCCGCCTGATCCTACACTTCAGATAGCGAGAACGGCCCGGCATATCCCGGGCCGTTTTTTTATGCGCGCTGTTCAGTCTCGTTGATCAACAGGGTCAACTTCCGGTTCAGCCGCACCCAGAGGAAGGAGAGGGAGATACCGGCAGCAGCCACTCCGACCGAGAAGGTAAGCCCGAAAGACTGGACCAGCAACCCACCCGTCGCAAATCCCGCCGGCGAAGCCACGCCGGATGCCGCATTAAGCACACCAAAGACACGGCCAAACATGTGTTCCGGTACTCGTGCCTGCATGATTACCATGCCAACGGCGTTCACCGGCCCAATGAAAATCCCGATGACCAGGGTAGACAGCACCGCAAACCAGAGGGCCGGAGCAAACGCCAGCATCCAGAGCCCCACCGACGCCCCGGCCAGCGCGCCCCAATAGACCACAATCCGGCGAATCCGGTGTCCAAAGATTCCGTAAAAGATCGTTCCCAACCCCGCCCCGGCGCCAAACCCGGCTGCCATCAGACCGAATGCCCGTGAACTGTCATAGACCTCATTTGCCATCACCGGGAGTGCCAGGAACACCAGCGAAAACAGGAAATTGGCAACGACCGAAATCGGGATCACCATGCGAAGGAAGCCGTCACTGGCGACGTAGCGGAACCCTTCCTTCAATTCATCAAAGTAGGATGTCGCCTCGGCATCTGTGGCCGGCTTGCCCGTCCCGTTTCTGGCACGAACAACCCCCGGGATAAACATCGCCACAATGAGTACCGAAAGCACGAAGGTGCCGGTGTTGACATAGAGCACTGCCGCCGCGCCAATCGACGCGATCAGGACACCTGCTACCAACGGGGCAATCATCTCGCCCATCGACATCTGGGCGAACTGCATCGCCGAGTTTGCCCGCTCCAGCGTCGAACCGGTTCGCCGGATAATCGATGGGATGAGCGATCGCCTGGCGGTTGAGCCCGGGGCATCGAGAACCGCACCGAGGAAGACGAGCACCAGCAGCAACCCGAACGACAGCATGTCGAGGAAGTAGAGGGTCGGAATCAGGGCAACTGTCACACCACTGGCGATATCGGAGACAATGCTCGCCCGCTTGAATCCCAGGCGATCGACTACCGTGCCACCAAACACCCCGGCAACAATCATCGCCAGAGCGCCAACTGCGGCCGAGAGGCCGGTTCGGGCGGCGCTTCCGGTGGTGATGAGCACGAACCAGGGGATTGCCAGCGCTGTAAGACCGTTCCCGAGCGACGACACTGCGGTTGCAGAGACCAGCGCCGGCAACGCTATCCGGTCCCGACGAGCCGGTGCATTTCCGGTTCGTTCTTCGGTTTCGGCAATCAGCGACACAACATCCCCCACCTTATCTTGCGACAGGCAAAAAACCTTGATCTGAATTGTTCGTTGGTTACCGTGCCGGGCTAGTCAGCCAGGTTCAGACCTTCCAGTAACCGTTCAGCTTCCTCGACGGTCAGGGCGCCCTTCGCCAGCGCCTCAAGCACCACCCGTGCCTGCTCTTCCTTGCCGACCTTATCAACCGAGGACATTTCCGGCCCAGGTTCCGACTGTGCTCGCGGTTCGACCTTCACCATTCGCAGGGCAACATCGCCACGTTTGGTGCGAACCTTGACACCGACCCGGGCCGCATCTTCACGTGAGATATCACGCACCCCGACAAATCGCTTGGTGGAACCTCGAGGTCCTGGCCGGCCTACACCAACCAGCGGCATATCTGAATGGATATCCCCGGTCACCAACACTTCCACCCGCAGGCTCATATCGTCTGGCAGGTCAATCGAGATATCACCACGTCCAGAGTCAAAGTCGAAATGCTCTTCGTTGTACGAGGTCCCGGCACCATAGCGAATGCCATCAGAGTCAATCGAGAGATCATGCTTGCCACGCCGCACCTGGATGCCATCCGGGCCGAGACGGACGATATCCTTACCGCCGCGTGCTATGCGCACCCCGTGCTCGCCAGCCTCGAATCTGAGATCGCCGATATCAAACTGTTCGATGTCGCCCGGATCGGGATACTCGACAACCGTTTCTTCGGCGGGTTCGACGTCTGGCTGCTCGCCATCAGGAACCATCCGGAGCGTTGAGAAAATGTCGCCGTTGGCTGTCTTCACCTGAGCAGAGGCAGCTTCGCCCTTGTCGATGAGAATGTCTCCATTCCCGGTCGACAGCTTAAGGTCTCCACCCAGCGCCTGGCGGACAGCAATATCACCGCTGCCTGACGACACCTCAATATCCGGGCCGGATTCCGCGACCGAGACGTCGCCCCTGCCACAAGCCACGACGACAGGGCCGGCACAACGCCGGACCGCGACATCACCCATACCCTGTTTGACGCCAACCTCGCCGGCAACATCGGTCAGGGCAATGTCACCCTTCCCGAGCTTGATCCCGATCTGTCCGGTTGACCCGGAGATCGCGATATCGCCCATCCCGAGCGAGATACCGAGCGTTGCATGCATCTGGTTAACCGCCAGATCGCCCTTGTCGATCTTGATCGATGTTTCCGGGCAGTCGACGCCAGGTACCCGCAGCAAGGGGCGAACCCGTCCGCGATACCGGGAGTTCTGGCGGATTTCCAGCCGGGAATCGGCCCGTTTCAGAATCGGGGCATTCTGGGCAGGTTCGCAGATAAGCTGAACCATATCGGACAGCGATGCGTCGGTTTCGATTGCCAGGCTCATTTGATCGCATTCGATCCGCAACTCATCGATTCCAATGATCGAGATTTGTTGCATCCAACCTGATTCAACTTCATGTGCGTTCACAGTTACTCCTCTGGCAACCGTCGCATCAGATTCATGCCTTCTTCAACAGAAAGTGATCCATCGGCAATGCCGGCAAGAATCTCGCGACGGGTGAGTGCTGGTGCTGGTGCCGGTGCAGCAGGCGTGGCAGAAGCAGGCGGCGCGGCCGGCACAGGCGGAACCTCCGGCTGGGCAGGAGTTGGCGGAACCTGGGCGACCGGCATCACGGCCGGCGGCTTCGGTGGCGCCGGTGCTGTTGTCAGTGCCGCAATCAGGTCATCCAGTTTGGCGCGGACAGTTGGATAGGAGACCCCGAGGCTGCGCTCGACGTCAGACATGTTGCCACGGCTGGTGACAAAGAGATGCAGGAAGGCAATCTGCTCGTCATTTAGCCTGGCAAACGGACCCGGGGTTCCGGGATGGAATTCTCCGCGAACGGTTACATCGCAATTTGGGCAATACAGCTCCCGAATCACCATCGTTTCATGACAAACGGGACACGAATCAAGCAAAACCGGCACGATTGCACCTCCAATCAGGGCAACCATATACCAGCCTCAAGCTAATGTCAACCGTTTCTGATTAGGAAATCAGAATTTCTTATCAGAACCGACTATTCTTGAACCGATTCGTCAAGGAGCGCATCCGTTGCCGGGAGCGCCAGTTGCCGGCCAGCGAACCCGCGAACACGGGGCACAGCGGGCCGGTCATCATCCAGAAAGGCTTTGAGAACCGCCTTCACGGCATGCCTGTCGCGCGCATCCAGTTCAGGTAATCGGCGCAAATAGAGGGTGAGCTCAGGGTCGCCCAGGCCGAAACCGATGTCATCCAGCGAGACATCACCCGGCAACCCGAGTCCTGCTTCCTTGAAGAGGTCTGCCCAGGTACGGCCCATGGCACCGCATATCCTGCTGAGCGTAGGCAAGCCTGGCTGTTCCGGAACACCACGCTCCAGACGGGAAAGGTAGCCACGGCTCACACCGGCGCGGGCCGCCAGTTCATCCTGGGTCCAGCCAAGTGCGTGACGCCAGCGGGCGAGCACCGGAGCAATCCGTCGACCGGTCATCTCCTCAGCCATACCACCCGCAGCCCTTTCGTATCGTACCTGTCGTACTGGTTTCAGCAGGGGGCATCATCAGGAGTGCCCCCTGCAAGCTTGCCTGCCTTAGGCGAACTCCTTGCGCAGTTCCGGAACAATCTTCTCGGCATACTCGCGTGCTGCCGGCGTGATCTTTTCCGGGGCATGCAACAGGAAATCGGTGATGCCCAATTCCCGCAATTCACGGATGCGTGCCACCAGAGCATCCTGATCGTCCAGCAGATTCACCGCCAGTGTGGTCGAACGGCGAATGTCGGACGGATCACGGCCGGCAGCAATTGCCGCCGCATCCAGTTTTGCTGTCCGTTCGCGATACTCATTGCTGTTGCTGAAGTTGTTATCCCACTGGTCAGCAAATCGACCAATGATCTTCAGCATGCGGTCACCGGAACCACCGATCACCACCGGCATCGGGTTACGAACCGGCTTGGGTTCGAACGGTGCTTCCTTCAGTTTGACGAACTTGCCCTCGTAGGTGGTCCGCTCCTCGGTCTGGAGGAGTTTGAATGCCTCGAGCGACTCCTGCAGCATGGTCACGCGGTCGCCGGCGCGGGGGAAATCGATGCCATACATCTCGTGCTCGCCCTCAAACCAGGCGGCACCAACAGCCAGCAGGGCACGGCCGTTCGAGATGTGGTCGACGGTGGTAATGATCTTCAGCAACAGCCCGGGGTTCCGGTAGGTGATACCGGTCACCATCGGACCAATTTCAACGTTCTTCGTCGCCTCGGCCAGGCCGGCAAGCAGCGTCCAGCCATCCAGGTTTGGACCGGTGCGGGGATCGGAAAGCGGAATCAGGTGGTCAAAGACCCAGGCAGTTTCAAAGCCCCAGTCATCGGCGGCCTGAAACCACTCCTTCACTTCACTCCATTGACGATGGTGCTGGCTGCAACGAATCCCGAAACGCACACGCTTTTCCACAGAGTATCCTTTACAGTAAGAAACTACCCCATTATTCCTTTTATCTTACTTTCGCAGGGCAACACCGGTTCGTCCATAGTCCGGAGGGTACTTCGGACACTCAGACGGCCCGAAAAGAGAATCGCCGGCTGTCACAACAACCGGCGATATGGCTTGCATAGGTTCGGGGAAAACTAGGCAGACAGGTTATTCACCACGGTTTCGCCGGACTTCTTGACGATCAGCAGATCGCGAAGTGCGCCGATGTCGTTGAGGGCATTCCCCTTGACACCGAGAATATCTGCCCGCCGGCCAGCCTGAAGCACTCCGAACTCTTCCGAGCCGATTGCCTCGGCACAGTTGCCGGTTGCAGTCTTGATTGCATCTTCGTTGGACATGCCAACATGCTCGACCAGCATCTCGATATCCAACTGGAAGTCGTCGAAGCCGGTGAACACCATGCCGGCATCGTTTCCGGAGACGAACTTGACACCGGCATCCAGCAGGCGACGGAAGTTCTCCAGACGGGTTTCACGGGTCTTGGCAAATGCTGCCGGGATCGCGATTCCCTCACGGGCTGCGTGTTGGCGATAGCGCTCACCAACACCGATCGTCGGGCACACCCAGATGCCCTTGGCGGCGATGGACTCAGCGATTTCCTGGTCGTACTCAACGCCATCTTCCACCATGAACGAGCAGTGCTCGATGGTGGTCACTTCGGCAGCTACCGCATTCACAATGCCCGGAGTTCCGTGGCAGTGTGCTGCAACCCGCTTGCCGATACGCTTCGAGTCCTCAACCAGGGCGATCATCTCTTCCAGGCCAAACTGGGCCTCGCGGGGGTTGGTGTTTGGCGTGAGACCGCCACCGGTTGCCATCACCTTGATGTAGTCGGCACCGGCCTTCACCTGCGCCCGGACGGCCTTCTTGATGTCCTCGATCGAGTCACACTCGACACCGAAGAAGTAGCAGTGTCCACCGGTCGAGGTCAGCACATCACCACTCGCCCAGATGTGCGGGGCAGTAATAATGCCGGCAGCAGAAGCTTCACGAATGGCGAACACGATCGAATTCAACGTGCCACAGTCGCGAATTGTGGTCACACCGGAAAGCAGCGACTTCCGGGAATTCTCGATTGCCCGCATCATCTTGACTTCATAGCTGTCGTTCAGGGCGTCCTGCAACACGGTCGGCATCGCACTGCAGGTGATGTGGGTGTGCATGTTCACCAGGCCCGGCAACAACGTTGCATCACCGAGATCGGTAGCGCCACTGGCTGCTGATCCGAGATCGGATTGCTTGCCTACGGCAACAATCCGTCCATCCTCGATCTGGAGGAACGCTTTTTCAATTGTGGTCCCCGATCCATCAAACAGATGGTCTGCCAACAGGGTTTCTACCGCCATGCCCATGTCCCTTCTTCGGCGAGATTTCGTTGTAACGAACTTGCACGGTATCGTCGCATTCTTTGTGCATCTTGTCACCAGTCAATGGCGGGATGCAGGGTGAATTCGCCAGATGCACTAACCGATATGCACAAGTGTCTCCGGATAGCGGTAGGGCTGGCGGGAGCGTTTTCGCTGCAGGGCATAAGCTGCAAGCAACGGCCCGACCCGGCCAACAAACATGGCAACCGAGATCACCAGTTTGCCCGGCGTCGAAAGATCAGGCGTCACCCGATT
Source organism: uncultured Thermomicrobiales bacterium (assembly GCA_964462545.1). Classification (GTDB taxonomy): domain Bacteria; phylum Chloroflexota; class Chloroflexia; order Thermomicrobiales; family CFX8; genus CAYWXR01. The sequence continues at coordinate 16,767 of CAYWXR010000002.1, read as the reverse complement.
ACCGAGCCCGTTGGTCGCAACCGCACTCATGGATTCAAACAGCAACCGGACAAATGCCGGCCCGTCGCCGAAATAGGTCTCGGTGACAGCCACTGCAAAGGTCACCAGAAAGTGCCAGCCAAAGTAGATGACAATGATCGCCATTGCCCGGTAGACGAGCGCCGTCGGCAACCGCCGACCGTAGAGCGCAGGCTCCTCCCGGCCTCGCAGTGTCGAGAGCACCGCAACCAGCACCACCGCCACCGTCGCCAGTTTGACGCCCCCTGAAGTCGAACCGGACGCCCCGCCGATGAACATCAGTGCCATGTAAATGAAGAGGGTGAAGTGATGGGTCTCCGCGAAATCGACGGTTGAGAAACCGGCCGTCCGCCCGGAAACGCTCTGGAACAGGGCTTGCATCGGTTTGGTCCAGTCGGCTGTGCCGGCCATCGAGCGGCCCCACTCGGCGGAAAGGAAGGTCACAAATCCGATGATCGTCAACACCAGCGACGAAACGAGAATGATCTTCGAGTTGACGTGCAACATGCGCCAGCGACGCTTGTTCTCCACGTCAGCCAGCACAATAAACGAAACCGACCCGAGCGTAATCAGGACGATAAACACCAGATTAATCAAGGGTGATTCCCGGTAGGGGACCATGGATTGAAACCCACCCTGCAGGTCGAAGCCAGCATTACAAAACGCCGAAATCGAGTGAAACAAGCCGTGCCAGACGGCTGACCCCACCGGCATCTCCCGGGCGAAGTATCCGGCAAGTATCACCGCCCCGATGAATTCAACGACCACGGTGAACTTCACGATCCGGCGAGACAGGGAGACGGCCTCGCTCAGACTCAGGGTAGGAATGTTGTCGCGGATCATGATTGCATCACGTAGCCGCCGGCCTTCGCCCCGGCCAATCATCCGCAACACCAGGCTTGCACCAACCATGAAGCCAAGGCCACCGGCCTGGATCATCACCAGAATCGTTATCTGGCCGGCCAGGTTCCAGTGGTCGCGGGTGTCCAACGTCACCAGACCGGTGACCGAGGTGGCAGAGACGGCAGTAAACAGGGCGTCCTGCACCGGAGTAGCGTTGCCGGATGTTGTCACCCAGGGTGTCATCAAGACAATGGTGCCTGCGAGGACGACCAGTACATAGATCGCCAGGAAGAGCCGGGCACTAAACAGCGTATCGCTACCCGGTTCACGCCGGAGAACATCATGGATCTCGATGACGATCGGTCTGCGTGAGCGTCCACGAAGTGCATTGCCAAGCCGCCGGCCGGGCTGCCCGCTCACCCGGGCCGCCTCGACGGCTGGGATTCGGTAAAGGTTGCGATCACGTGGTCCGGCCCGACGAGGACGAGTTCGTCGCCGGCCACCAGTTGCTCCCGGTAATCCGGCGAGACAATCAGCCTGCTGCCACGTTTGATGAGCAGCAGGTTCAACTGGTAGTGCTTCTCGATGTCCAGTTCATCAAGCGTCTTACCGATGAAATGAGGCGGCGTATCCAGTTTGGCAATACCGGAGGTTGGCGAAAGGCTGATGTAGTCGCTGATCTGCCGGGCGGCAAGCGAGTGGGCAATACGCGTGCCGGTGTCCCGTTCCGGATAAATCACCCGGTCCGCACCAATTCGAGAAAGCAGCGCACCGTGGAGCGTGGTGCTGGCTTTTGCGATGACCCAGGGAACACCCATCCGCTTCAGAAGCAAAGTGACCAGTGCACTCACCTCGACGTTGGATCCCTGGGCAACGACACAGACATCGGATTGTTCGACGGAAAGCGAGCGCAGGACCTCTTCGTTGGTGCCATCACCCTGAACTGCAAGCACTACCCGGTCGGCAACTGCGGCAACACGTTGTTCATCGATGTCGATAGCGGTTACTTCGTAGCCCAGTTCACCCAGTTCCACCGCTGTCGCCGTACCGAACCGTCCCAGACCGATCACAGCAACACGTTCCGGTCGCCATGCCTTCTCGTTTCGCATGCCAATACCCTTCACACACCCAACGGTGCCGAGGTCGCGTGTGCTGCATAGTGTACCGGTTCACGTCCGGTCACTCGTGTATTGACAGTCAGGGGAACACCAGGAAACAGAAAGGACAGGGAGTGATAGATCCCTGTCCTGGATCAGCAACTAATGCGGGGTTGGTGCCGAGGCGAGGCCATGTGTCATGGCGTAAATTGCGGCCTGGGTGCGGTCTTTCACATCAAGTTTCTGGAAGAGCACGGAAAGTCGGTTCTTGACGGTACTCTCGGCCAGGCCCAGTTCGTCGGCGATTTCCTTGTTAGAAAGCCCGTTGGTGACCAGCTGGAGCAGGGCTACCTCGCGATCGGTGAGGCCGGCGACATTTACCCCGTCGACAATATCAGAGAGACGACGGAACTCGTTCATCACCTTGCTGGCCAGTTCCGGGTCGATAATGGAATCACCGCGCGCAACAGTCCGGATTGCTTCCACCACGCGATACGACTCGCTGCTCTTGAGCAGATAGCCATCGGCACCGGCACGGATCGCCCGGATTACCATCGCGTCCTCGGTAAACATGGTGAGCATGACAATGCCTATTTGCGGGTAGCGGGAACGCAGGATCTCGGTGGCTGTAATTCCGTCGACCGCAGGCATGGAGACATCCAGCACCACAACATCCGGCAACACCTTGCCAACCAGATCAATCGCTGCGTGGCCGTCATCCGCTTCACCAACGACCCGCAATCCCGGTTCGGTATCGAGCAGATTCCTCAATGCCTGCCGGAACAGGACATGATCATCCGCCAGGACAATACGAATTCCACGATTCAATTGAAGCTCCCCTGTTCGCCCGGTATCTGTCTCACCATCGAAAGCAGACCGCGTTGCGTGCTCCCTGTGTACCGATTCTAGGGAGAGCGTGTATCGTTACCTATCATCCAAAGGTCACGATGACCGGGGTGGCAAACGGACCCGGACCATGACCAACCGCCCGGAGATACGCTCCGACCCGAGATCGAGGATGTCGAATACGCATGCTCTTTGTCCTGCGCAAGTTTCGCCAACGGAATGAAGGTGGAACGCTCGCCGATCTGGATGACGGCGAGTTGATTGCGCGTGCCCAGCGTAGCGATGCCGACGCCTTCAACGAACTGGTCGAACGCCACCGCAACCCGGTTTACAGCGTCGCCCTGCGCTATATGGGCGCACCCGACCTTGCCAGCGATGTCACCCAGGATGCATTCCTGCGTGCATGGCAGGCGATCAATACATTCCAGAACAACGGTGGCGTCGGCTTCCGGAGCTGGTTGATGCGCATCGCAACTAACCGGGCACTGGATGTTCTGCGGGCACGCCGCCGGCGGCCCTCGGAATCGCTGGATGCTGCCATTGATGATGAAGATTCCAACTGGTCGCCCGAGGACCCCGGAGAGACGCCTGACGAATTCGCCCAGCGCGATGCACTGGCAACCGGTATCGAACGGGCGCTGCTCCATATTGCTCCCGACCAACGTCTTGCCGTGATCCTGAGCGATATCCAGGGATACAGCTACGACGAGATCGCCGAGATCACCGGTGTTGCGCCGGGAACGGTGAAATCCCGCATCCATCGGGGGCGGGCACGACTTCGCGACGTACTTTTGACATCCGGGGAACTTTCTGACGGACCACGGCGTCTAGAGAGTGATGGCGGGCTTGGCTAGCCGGAAACGAGGAAGCAACCGGATGATCGGGAAAGGAGGCCAGAGATGAACGACGGCACGTTTGATGCTCGCTCGTACCCATCGCCGAATGGCCCTGACCCGAACGGGAGCGCTCACCCCACGGTTGAGCAACTTTCGGAATATCTGGATGCATCTCCTCGGGAACGCGCGGCCAACTGGCAAACCATCGAAGGGCACCTGCAGTCGTGCTCAACATGCCAGGCTGTGTTGAACGACCTGCAAGTGATGGTTCAGATGCTCCAGTCGCTCCCGGAGATTGAAGCACCGCAACGGTTTGCGGTTCCCGTGGCAACTGATCGACCGGCAACGGTGCCGGCAGCATCCGAACCCATCAACCTGCAGGAGACCCCACAGTGGCATATCCGGCACGCCGCCAAGGTTCGCTGGGCAACAGCAGTGGTCGCCGCGCTCTTCGTCTTTGTCCTGAGCGTTGACCTGGTTACAAACGGGCTTCGCCCGGGTATCACCGGGACAACCAACGACGAGGCACCAGCCTCGGTCATGATGAGCGAGGAAGCGGATCAAACCATGATGTCCGTCCTGGACGATGCTGCGGACGGCGAACCTGAGCAGGGAGAAGCAGAAGCCGAACTGGAATCAGAGCCTCCAGCCTCTCAGGAAGGATATCTCGCAGATATCCCGGAAGAGGAAGAGGAAAGCGCCGATGCGCGGATGGATGACGCGGCACGCAGTGCCGACAGCGACGAAGCTGCCGGTGAGGAAACGTTCTCGACCATGGCCATCGAACTCGACGACACGGCCGCCAGGGAAGAGAGCGAAGCCAAGGTGCGTAAGGCAGATTCCGGACAAACCTACTGGCGTATTGCCCAGGTCGGACTTGCGATCATTCTTGCCCTTCTGTTGGCCGTGCTCATCGGCCTGCCACGCCAACACAGCAGGCGGCAACCGTAGCCGCTGCCGGAAGATGACCCGGTCGAAGGCGGCCGGGAGTAAACGAGGAGGTCCGTCGTGACCATAAGCAAACGCGCTCTTTCCATTGCCGGAGCACTGGTCATTATGGCGATGGTCGCTGCAACCTTTTCCCTGGTGCTCTCCCGGAGCCCTGAATCAACAGCATCTGCCGAGGGCGACGAGATTCCGCGACGCGTTACCGTCAGTGGCATTGGTGAAGTTTCGGTAACACCGGACACCGGAATCGTCACCCTGGGTGTCGAAATTTCCGACCCTGATCTTGCAACGGCCCAGGCTGAAGCCGCTGCCCGTATGGAAGCCGTCATCGCCGCGGCCAGGGCAGCCGGCATCGCCGAGCAGGACATTACCACCGGCGCCTACAACATCTGGGTCGATCGCAACTGGGATAGCCCGGAGCAGACCATTCGTGGCTACAACGTCACCCACACCGTCACGATCAAGGTCCGCGACATTGATGCAATCGGCGCAGTGATCGAGGATTCCCTGAAGGCCGGCGCCAACAGTGTCCAGGGGATCTCCTTTACGGTTGAGAATCCGGGCGACGCTGTTAGCCAGGCCCGCGAAGCCGCAATCGAAGACGCCCGCGCCAAGGCTGAAGACCTCGCACGTCTGACTGGTGTCTCGCTCGGCCAGGTCGTGACCATCGACGAGTACTCCTACACCCCGTACCCGGTTGGCCGGAGTGGCGAGGTCTGGGCAGAGTCGACCGATGGCGCAGCAGCCCCGCCGATCAACCCGGGCCAGTCCACGATCTCCGTCCAGGTCCAGATCGCCTGGGAACTCAACTAGCCAGCAACGCAGAATAATCCGCATCGAAGCAGGGAGGCTGCCGGCCCGGCAACCTCCCTGTTCCCTTGCTGGTAATACGCCCTGAAACAGAACGTGTCATACTCATTCTGTTCAAGCCAACAATACAAATGGAAGATTCATGGAAGGAACGCCCATGGCGATGCAGAGCGAACCGTTCGTCCGGAGGGTAACTGTCAACGGAACCGGTGTCGTCAAACTCATGCCGGATACTGCCACCGTCCGCCTCGGGGTCGAGGTTCGGGATCGTGACCTTGCCACTGCCCAGACCGAAGCCAGCCGGCGAATGACTGCCTGCATTGCCGCCGTGCGCGCAGCAGGTGTCAGCGAACGCGACTCCACCACCAGCGGCTACAACATCTGGGTCAACCAGGATCACAACAACCCACGCCGGCCAATCACCGGGTACACCGTCTCCCACACGCTGACGGTTCGCGTTCGGGAGATCAGCAACGTTGCCGCCGTCATCAAGGCAGCACTCGAAGCGGGCGCCAACGAAGTGCACGGCATCCACTTCAGCGTTGAAGAACCGGGAGATGCCCACACCCGGGCACGCGAGGCGGCTGTGGCCAATGCACGGGAAAAGGCCGAGGATCTGGCACGCATCACCGGCGCCACCATCGGCCAGGTGCTCACCATCGACGAAACATCCTACGCGCCGCAGACTGTCGCCGGGGACACCCGGATGTATGCCCGGGCCATGATGGATGCAGCACCGATGGCCGAAGCCCCGATTGAACCGGGAGAATCATCAATCACGATCAACCTGCAGGTATCGTGGGAGATTATCCCGTCCTGAACGGAACATGCACGCAGCCTGCCTCGCAAACGCACCAGGCAGGCTACGCGCAATCAAATTGTCTTCCGGAAGAGATTTATGAGGCTGCGGGACGATGAATGACGAAGAGTTTCCGCACCGTCTCCTCGACGATCCACTTGCCGGTCCATCCCTCATTCGTCACGACGAGGTCACCCGGGCCATGTTCACTACGCTCGCCAGCATCGTTGATGAGAATGCAACGACCGCTGATGATATGTGCGACCTCGGAGTAACCAACCCGGGTCGCAGTGAAAGTGCCCGGCGTGCACTCCCAGACACCCATGCGTACCGTCTCGTCGGCCGACGTCCAGAGAACCTTCGATGCTTCCTCCTGACCAGGAGTGAGCGTCGTTGGCTTCGGCTTGAACTGGCCAACATCAATCGTTGCCAGGCCGGCAACGTGCAACTCGGTGGGAGAAACTGTCATCGTTGTTTCCTTTCAATGCGCACAAGCGCTTAGTGACTGGTCAATCGCTCCGCCAGCGACTTGCCGGTAAGCGGTACCCCGGTTGATTCGGCCTTCCTGTCCAGCCGGGCAAGGGAATTCTGCACGTACCGGACGCCAATGAACCGGAACGGCTCCGGTTCCCAGGATTTGGACTTCATATTCACAAAGGGCAGTCGGGTAAGATCACTTTCGGTGTTCGTGATAAGGTCAGCGAGAATCCTGCCGGCGAGGTTGGTCGTCGCGACGCCGACGCCGGTATACCCGAATGCCGTCGCAACGCCTTCCCGGGGATCAAACCCGATTGACGGCACGTAATCGCGCGGCCAGCCGAGCGGACCACCCCAGGTATGCGTGAACTTCACGTTTCGCAGCATCGGGAACCACTCGCGGACATTCCGCTGCAGCATCCGGTGCGTCGGGCCGTGCCGGTCATACTCGTCTCGGATCGCCGACCCGAAGTGGTATGGAGCACCACGTCCACCAAACAGTATCCTGCCATCGGCGGTCTTCGAGAGGTAGTTCACCATCAGGGATGCCGAGGAAATGCACTCGCGTGCATCCCAGCCAATCTCGTTCCAGTCCGATTCCGAAAGTGGCTCGGTGAGCGTAATCAGGGAGTAGGCCGGAAGAATCCGTCGACGCATCGGCGGAATTTGCGACAGGTATGCCTCGGCAGCCAGCACGATCGTCTTTGCACGTGCATGACCACTGGCGGTGTGCAGCACCGGATAGGCTCCGGTAGTGAAGCCGGTTACCTCGGTCTGTTCATAGATCGTGCCGCCCAGACGCTCTACAACCCGCGCCAGTCCACGGGCAAGTTTCGCCGGGTGGATGACAGCAGTATTACGCGACCAGATCGCACCAAGTGCCCCATCGATCCTGACCCGCTCGGCCAGCGCATCCTTGTCCAGCACCGTGATCTCGTCACTCAGACCGAGAGTTTCGTAGATCTTCGGTGCACCTTCCAGCGACGGAAGTTGATGCGTACCTCTGGCGATCCGCAACGAACCACCCTTGGCGTAGTCGATTTCGATGCCTTCTGCATCGGCAACTCGCCGTACCTCATCCACCGTGTCGTACATCGCACGCTGGACAGCTACGGCTGCTTCCTTGCCACGATGCTTCAGGAGCCAACCGGCAGACAGGGGAAAACCGGATGTGCACCAGCCACCATTGCGACCGGAGGCACCAAACCCGGCGATCTTTTTTTCCAGCACCGCGATCTTCAGGCCGGGATCGCGCTTCAGAAGGTAATAGGCAGTCCAGAGACCGCTGAATCCTCCGCCAAGAATGGCAACATCCACGTCGATCGAGCCCTGCATCGACGGGCGTGGTGTCAAATCATCCCCACAGGTTTCGAGCCAGTAGCTGTACCGGGTGTAATCCATTGCCTCTCCGCCCTCCTGCCACTTCGCTGGCATGTGACGCACAGTCTAGCCGATACGGGAGAAGGTTTCGGTACGTCTGACAACAGCCGGACACAACAGAAATCCGCCCTGTGCCGGCGGGGGCCGGCGACAGGACGGATCTCCAAAGGGGAGAGGGAGATGGGTGGGGTAGGAATCTGCTCGTTTACTGCTGGTGATTGTTAGAAGTCGGGCCGTGTCTCCAGCGTTACGTCAAAAGTCAGGGTTTCACCGGTCGACGGGCGGTGGACCTCCACCTGGATCGTGTCGCCCGGTTGATACTGGAACAGCAGGTCTTCCAGCGGGTTCTGCAGGCTGATCTGCTCGCCATTGAGCGCGGTGATGATGTCGTTCACCTGAATACCCGCGGTTGCTGCCGGTCCGCCGGTTGGCAGATCACGCACCCAGACGCCGTACTGAACCTCGAATCCTTCGATGCTGGCGATGTTCGGGGTCACCACCTGGTAGCTGATCCCGAGATATGGCCGGACTACTTCACCCTCGGCAATGAGGGTATTCACGATCTCCTGTACCGAAGCGCTGGGGATTGCGAACCCGAGTCCTTCGGCCGAGACGCCGGTGCTGGCCTGACGCACAACTGCAGTGTTGACGCCGATCACTTCACCAGCCATGTTCAGAAGCGGGCCTCCGGAGTTGCCGGGGTTGATTGCCGCGTCGTGCTGGATCATGTTGCGCAGGTTGCCGCTCAATTGACGTCCGAGACCGGAGATCACACCCTGGGTAACCGTGTTGGTGTAGTCGCCCAGCGCACTGCCGATCGCGATGATCTCGTCACCCGGTCGCAGTGTTGTCGAATCACCAAAGGTCAGCACCGTCTGCATCGGCTGATCGACCTTGATCACGGCAAGATCAGTGAACGAATCCAGGCCAACAAGCGTCGCTTCGGCGCGTTCACCGTTGGCGAAGATCACTTCCAGGCTCTCGGAGCCTTCAACAACGTGCTGGTTGGTAACGATGTAGCCATCCTCTGAGATGACGAACCCGGTGCCGGTGCCGGCAGGTTGAAGGTCCCCGGACGGTTCGTCGAAGAAACCGCGGAATTGCTGCTGGTTAATGACTGTCACCACACCGTCATTCACCTCGGCCACGATATCGGCGATGCTGGGTAGAGTTTCGGCCTGCCCGGTGGGATGCTGCACTTCGGTGACCTGCGGAGCAGTCGGTTCAGCAGCTTCGGTGGCAGTCGGGTCGGATGATTCAGGAGTTATCTCGTTGGCCACCTCATCAACCTGGGCCGACGGAGTTGATGTCACCTCAACCTTGTCGTCGTCACGGTCGAGCATCAGGGCTGCCGTTCCGCCGGCAAGGCCACCGCCGATGGTTCCGAGGATCATGGCAATGGCGGCAATGGTTACCACCAGGCTCATCGGAAATTGTCTGTTCGTCATTGAACGCATGCCCTCTCATCTATGATGTGTGCTGCCGGTCGTGGTTGAGTATCGTTAGCTATAGCTATCGCCCCGGTGGCAAAAGCGACTCATCGCTTGATGTCTTGATTCTGGATGCCCGACGTAAACGCCACCTGAAGCAAACCTTAAATCTGTCTGAGAATCGTTAGTTGCCGATGAAACCGCAGAAATTCAGCACGAACTCCATCAGTCGCCGGCAGTTTCTGGCCGGATCCCTCGCAGCGACCGCGCTCCTTGCAACCGGCTGCGGCAGCGATACGCCATCTGCAACGATCACCATTCCGGAGCTCCACTATCCGGACAGTTCAGTTCTGGTAACACCGGAACAGGTGCCCGAAGATGCCGGGTTGCGCGATCTGCGCATCCTGGACTGTTCAAGTTTGCCATCCTACCGGCGGGGTCACGTGCCCGGTGCCCGGCATATCTGGTGGCAGGACACCATCGAATTGCACAACCCGGTGTACGGCATGCTCGTCAACCAGGAAGGCCGGGCGAGACTGGCCAGCGCAGCCGGTATTGCGCCCGGAATGGACATTGTTTGCTACGACGACGTCGGTGGTACCCAGGCGGCACGGGTTGCCTGGACGCTTCGATACATGGGGGTCCGGTCCACCCGCATCATGGTTGGTGGGGCCAGAGGCTGGAGGTCTGCCGGCCGCAACCTGACCAGCGACCAACCCGCCGGAGAACCTGGAACACCGATCGAGGACATCTTCGATGAATCCATTGTTGCCCACCCCGGCGACATCGTTGCCCGGGTAGACGAGCCGGGGCTGGTCGTGCTGGATACCCGCACCGCAGAGGAACGCAAGGAAACCTGGCACGGCAAACTACGAACCGGGATGATCCCCGGCAGCATCTGGATTCCCCGTGACCGCCTGCTTGATACCCGGCAAATTCCGGTCCCAGCCCCGGAACTGCTGAGCCTGCTGGAAGCTCACCGCCCGGTGGACGAGATCGCCGAAATCATTGTCTACGGGCTGCACTCCACGCTTGCCTCGCTACCGTACTTCCTGCTGCTGGCCCTGAACCGGTTCCATGTCCGACTCTACGATGGTTCCTGGTCGCAATGGGGGAGTAACCCCGACCTCCCGATTGCCCCTCTCGGCGGATAACCGGGGAACAACCTCGACCCGATGACTGTTGTACGAGGTGCTGCTACTGTTAGGCAGGACCTTTCGGATTGTCGAGGAGCACATCACTTATGACGTATGCACTGTCAGTTCTGGATCTTTCACCGGTCGTTGCAGGTTCAACGGCGGCACAGGCGTTGCGCAACACGCTCGACCTCGCCCGGCTGGCAGACAGGATGGGCTACACCCGCTACTGGTTGGCCGAGCACCACAACCTGCCCGGTGTTGCCAGTTCCGCCCCGGAAATCATGATCGGCCATGTGGCCAGTGTCACCGAACGGATCCGGGTTGGCTCCGGCGGGATCATGCTACCGAACCATGCTCCTCTGAAAGTCGTTGAATGGTTCAAGGTGCTGGAAGCATTGCATCCGGACCGGATCGACCTCGGCATTGGCCGTGCCCCCGGCACCGACCCAATGACAGCAATCGCCTTGCGCCGCTCCCGGGAAGCGCTGGGCGCCGATGACTTTCCCCATCTCCTGAGAGAACTGTTCGCCTTTGCAGACGGGGATTTCCCACTCGACCACCCGTTCCACACCATCACCGCCATTCCGGTCGGTGTTGCGTTGCCCCCGATCTGGCTACTGGGGTCAAGCGATTATTCAGGCCGGATGGCTGCCCAGATCGGCACCGGATTCTCCTTTGCCGCGCACTTCAGTTCAACCGACCCCGGCCCGATCATGCGCTTCTACAAGGAAAACTACACGCCGTCGGAACGCTTCCCGGAACCTCACTCGATTGTCGGAATGTCGGTTATCTGCGCAGAAACGGATGAAGACGCGAGGGTACTGGCATCCTCAATCGGCCTTTCCAACCTGATGCGCCATCGCGGACAGTTCGGCCCTCTGCCGAGCGTTGAGGAGGCGATGGCCTACCCGTATTCACCAATGGAAAAGCAGCACGTTGAGGACTATCTGTCGAAACAGTTCATTGGTTCGCCGGCAACCGTCAGGCAACGGCTTGATGAACTGGTGGCAAATACCCGGGCCGATGAGGTGATCATCACCAGCCATATCCATGACCACGCAGCCCGGTTGCGCTCGTTCGAACTCATTGCTCAGGAATACAACTTGCCAGGACAATATTCACAAACCTGATGCACATATCGCGATAGTGCGCTATAGTGGCAAGCCTTGACCCCGGTCGGTGGGGACCGCGAATGGGGTAGGGGAAAGCATCTAACAGCGCAATGAAACTTCAACAACCAATTCTCTTTGAACTCTACAAACGCGAGTTCGGTGGATACACCCGTGCCAAATTTCAGCGTGACCTGATTGCCGGGTTGACGGTCGCTGCGGTTGCGCTGCCACTGGCACTTGCCTTTGGCGTTGCATCCGGAGCCACAGCAGCAGCCGGTTTGGTCACGGCCATCGTTGGCGGCATGATCATCGGTGGGCTGAGCGGCGCTCCTTACCAGATCAGTGGACCGACCGGCGCCATGTCAGCGGTGCTGATCCTGGTCGGGCAGCAACACGGATTGCGCGGCATCTGGATGGCCGGATTGATGGCCGGCCTGATCATCCTGGCGATCGGCCTATTCCGACTCGGCCGGGTCGTGAATTTCATCCCCGTACCGGTCATCACCGGATTTACCAGTGGTATTGCCCTGATCATCGCCATTGGACAGATCGACAATGCACTCGGCGTCGAAGGCGGGCACACCGAAAGCACTACCGCAATCCTGCGAAACTACATCCAGGGGCCATTACCGGAAATCAATTGGCAGGCTGTGATCTGCACCATCTTCGTCGGTGTTGTCATGATTGTCCTGCCAAAGTTCAAGAAGATCTCGAGAATTCCGGCCGCGTTGGTCGGTATCGCCCTGATTACCATCATTTCCTGGTCATTGGGCTGGGATGTGGAAACCATTGGCGCTATCCCGCGAACAATCATTCTTGACGACCGTCTGACGCTGACCCGGGATGACCTCTCGCTGGCAGGTTCATTGCTCGGACCGGCGGCCGCAATTGCCGCACTGGGGGCTATCGAGAGTCTGCTGGCCGGCGTGGTTGCAGGTCGCATGACCGGCACCCGTCTCGAGGTCAACCAGGAACTGGTCGGCCAGGGCATCGGCAACATTGTCCTGCCGTTCATCGGCGGTGTGCCGGCAACAGCAGCCATCGCCCGCATCAGTGTCGGCGTCAAGGCCGGCGGTGTTACCCGGATGGTGAGTTTCGTCCACTCGGGTGCACTGCTGGCGAGCGCACTGCTGCTCTCGCGAACAATTGCCCTGATCCCGCTTTCTGCGCTTGCCGGCGTGTTGATGGTCACCGCCTGGCGGATGAACGAGTGGCACGTCATCCGCTTCTATGTGCGTCGTCGTCTCATTGGGCCATTCCTGGTGATGGTGGTGACGATGCTCGCCACGGTTACCTTTGACCTGACCCAGGCGATCCTGATCGGTCTGGCAGTGAGCCTGCTCTTCTTCCTCGCCCAGATCGCCCGGTTGACGATTGTGCCGACGGATGTCGACTGGGAACGCCTGCGCAAGGCCGGCTACGACATCCAGACCGAAACGCCCGGCGTAAAGGTGGTTTACATCAGCGGGGCGCTCTTCTTCGGTGCGGTTTACCAGTTCACCGAAGCACTCGAGCAGATCGGTGATGCCCGGGTTCTTATCCTCTCGATGCGTGGAGTTCCGATGGCGGATGTCACCAGCGTTCACGCCATCGAGCACATCTGGGAAACACAGCGCGCCAAGGGTGGGCACCTGCTGATCACCGGCCTTCAGCCACAGGTACAGGCGCTGATGGAACGCAGCGGCCTGGTCCACCTGATCGGGAAGGACAAGTTCTTCTGGAGCGCCGACCAGGCGATCATCGCTGCGTCCGAACTCCACGACCCGGCACGGCCGACCAGCGAGCACGAACCGGACATGATGGATGACCTGCCACTAGGCGTGGTGCCGACGGACTAAATGCTTGACACAGGGTCACTCCGGCATTATGATGCGCCAACAGTCCATCCGAACGATCAGGTCCAATATTCATCCGGTAGACGGCTGAAGAAGCGGCGGGGCGATGAGGTGGATGGAAGTGGACGACAAAGACGTGTCTGATCGGGAGTGAAGATGCGAGAAAGCGGAAAGAGACGGAGTCACGCCGCTCCTTCAGCCGGGTACCGCCCTCATCCGTAGCAAAACCCAATCAGGAGGCGAACCGTGCAGCGCAGGGTAGACCGGCGAACGTTTATCAAGCAGAGCGCTGCGCTCTCCGGTGGGCTGGCACTTGCCCTCACCACAACGCTACCAACCGTCGCCAGACCACTCTCGGGTTCTTCCATCCTTGCCGATGTGCCCATGATGACCTGGTATGCACTCGACCCCGAGTGGGGATTAGGCATGCCCGGTTGCCCGGTATCGCTGGATACCATGCACCCCACCACCGGGAGCTGTCACGCCTGTAACGCCTGCCACCTCCACGGGGAAAACAAACTCTTCCCCACACCGGAAGCAGCAGACGCCAACCGGGCACACCTGCACTGCAAGTGCAAGGTTGTTGAAGGCGGCGAATTGCCGGAAGATGTCTGGATCACCCTCTTTGGTGACCCGGAAGCCCTGGAGCGTGAACACGTCGACCGCCGCTGGGATTGGGTGCAGGATGCACTGGCCGGCGAATCATGCGAGGTGACTTTCGCCCATCCGGCCATCGAGGCAACCTGGGCACGCACCGACAAGCCGGTGATTGATGGCGATATCGCCCGCACCTGGATGTGGGGACCGGGACCGTTCTCCTGCGCAATGCACGAGGATTACACCGAAGCCCCTGGCGGTAAACGCCTGGTGCAGTACTTCGATAAATCCCGCATGGAAATCACCAACCCGGATGGCGATCAGGATTCCATCTGGTTTGTCACCAACGGTTTGCTGGTGGTTGAACTGATTACCGGACAACGCCAGATGGGTGATGCAGACTTCGAGGAGTTCGAACCAGCCGAGGTCAATGTCGCCGGCGATCCGGACGATACCGAAGGACCAACCTACGCGACCTTCCAGTCAACGCTGGATCTGCCACCGCTGAACGTCAACTCGCTGGTCATCCAGCGCATCGACCGTTCCGGTAACGTAACGGTTGATCCGGGGCTGGCAGCGCATAATGTTGGCATCGGCCATCTTGATCCAATTACCAACCACACCGTTGCCGCACCGTTCTGGGATTTCATGAATTCGTCCGGCCTGGTCTACCAGAACGGGTCGCTCGGCACCGCAACCCTATTCCCGGACCCGGTCTTTGCCACCGGTCGGCCGATTGCCGAGCCGTACTGGGCAGACGTCAAGGTCGGCGGGACAGTCCAGTTGGTGCTGGTGCAGTGCTTCGAGCGCCGCTGCCTGACCTACACTCCGGGCAACGATCCCGCCTGGCGCGTCGAGGCCGGCAACGTTGGCCAGCACTACTACGCGTGGCGCTACGGTCTGTAGCAACAGTTCCCAACACATCAGCAACACCAATCCGGGGCGCGAGTATTCGCGCCCCGGTTCAACGTTCTCTGGATATCGTCCTGAATCCGGACTAACTCACAAAGAGACTGCTCACCGACTCTCCGAGGTGAATCCGGCGAATAGCTTCGGAAAGGAGCGGAGCTATCGAGAGGATCCGCATGTTCGGCAGGCGCTTCTCCTCGGGCAGCGGCACGGTATTGGTGGTGACAATCTCGTCGATGTCCGTCTGCGAGCCTAGCCGTTCGATAGCCGGCCCGGTGAACAAACCATGTGTGCAGCAGACAGAAATCCGCTGTGCTCCACGCTCCCGCAACCGGTCGAGGATCTCGATAATCGTCCCACCATTGGCAATCTCGTCATCCATCACAATGACGTTCTTGCCCTCGACATCGCCAACAATGGTGTCGATCACCACCCGGTCATCGCTCAGGCGCTGTTTGCTGCCGGCAGCAACCGGCACACCCAGCAAACGAGCGAACTGGGTTGCAGACTTTGCATTACCGAGGTCCGGCGACACCACCACCGAGTTGGAAAGATCCGTCTTGTTGAAGTGATCGGCCAGCACGCCCAATGCATTCAGATGGTCAACCGGAACGCTGAAGAAGCCGTGTACCTGCGGAGCGTGCAGGGTCATGGTCAATACGCGGTTCGCTCCGGCTGTCGCCAGCAGATCGGCCACCAGGCGCCCGCCAATGGAAATGCGCGGGGCATCCTTCTTGTCCGAACGTGCATAGGCAAAGTGTGGCATCACCGCGGTAATGCGGGCGGCAGATGAGCCACGGGCGGCATCCAGCATCAGTAGCAGTTCCATCAGGTGCTCATGGACCGGTGGAACGATCGGCTGAATCAGAAAAACATCCGCCTCACGGCAATTGGCGTTGAGCTGCACCTGCAGGCAGTCGTTGCTGAACCTGCTGATAGTGGAAGGATAGAGTGCGATGCCAAGCCCTTCGCAGACCTCTTCGGCAAGTTCTGTATGCGCACTCCCGCTGAAAATCCCGATCTCCCGCATGGGTCTCCTCTTTCCCCTGGCCCGAGAATTCGCCCATCACGATCGGGCACCCGATCATATCCCGGCGGGGATTGACGGGGCAAACGGAAACGGACGCACCGGAGTGCGTCCGCCTGCAATCAGGGAAGCCGAGGAAAGCCTACGCCTCCTGCTCGACAATCTTCGAATCTGCTGCGTTCTTGCGGACCGATTCGATACCGTTCAGGCAACTGGCCTTGCTCTTGTAACCCTCGCTGGTGGCAATAATCTGGCCGTTGGTTGCCTTCAACCGGAAGCGGAACTCGCCGGCCCGGTCGGTATACATCTCGAACTTGGGATGCTTCTGCTCGGCATAGCCTTCACTGGTCTGGTCTTCCAGCGCGGCCTCCGGTGCATTGCGCTCTACGCTGGCGATGCCGGCCATGCAGGCAGCTTTGCTCGAATACACTTCCGAAGTCGCAATGACCTCGCCATTGCTCGCCTTCAGGTCAAATTTCGTGCCGCTCGGCACGGTGCGCACCACAAACGTTCCCACGATTCCGCCCCTTCGGTTGCTTTGCCATCCCCCGGATACGCAACTCCGGCCGCACTGATTTCCGCCACCAGAGCCTCCACCATCCGGAATGACCAGTTTGTCCAGATGCGGCTAGCCTACACCCACTTTCCCGACATGGGCAACAGG
>CAYWXR010000001.1:235425-316678 GCA_964462545.1 uncultured Thermomicrobiales bacterium | reverse complement strand
GATCAGGTGAAGAACGCCTGCCATGCGGCTCCGTTCTTCGGTGGTCGCCGGGCAGTGTTGCTGAAGAATGCAGGAGTAGCCGGAAAACGCAACTCGGGCGGTATCGAGATGAAAGACCTGATTGAGGTCATCACCGGGTCCCCCGAATCCACATCCATTCTGCTGCGATTTGATGAGACAGTTGCTACCAATGCAGTCGTCATGAAAGCAGCAAAGCAGCACAAGTGGCGGGTTGAATCGTTCCCGATGCCTCGGGGTGAAGATCTTGCCCGGTGGGTAGCAGAGCGGGCACGCATCGCCGGGGCCGGAATCAGTCGCAATGCCGCCGTGCTGTTGCTATCCCGGCTGTATCCCACCAGCTGGCGTCAGGAATCACGCTTTGAGACAACTTCGCTGGACGCCCGGTTGATTGTCACCGAGGTTGAGAAACTGGCGATAGCTGCAGGCGGTGGTGACATTGATGAAGCACTGGTTGAAGAGCTTGTAGCTGACCGGAGTGGCTACACCGCCTTCCGCCTGAACGACCTGATCTACAACGGTCAGACTGATCACGCACTGGTTGAACTGGAACAGGTGCTGGCGTCCGGCGACGAGCCGGAACGCGTGATTGCCCAGTTTGCCGGCGAGTCAGCCGGCCTGGCCGCTGCCCGGGCATTACCCGAGTTTGATCTGGCCTCGGTTGCGAAGGCGTCGGGGATTAGCGAAGGCCGGTTGAAGATGCTCCGGCAGAAGCCGGCATCGCGCAATGAGACCGGCTTGCGGAATGCAGCCGAGAAACTTCGACAGGCTGAGTGGACGGTAAAAACCGGCCGCGCGCCGCGTGGTGAAGCGGTTATCGTGGCGACGGCGGCCGAGGTTGCAGAAGGATTCCGGCGTTCAAGAGGGAATCGATAGCGAACGACCGGTCAGGTTTTCCAGGTCTCGCCTAGCTGGACATCGCGTTGTACTTGGCCATCAGCCGGGACTTGCGGCGGGCCGCGTTGTTCGGGTGGATCACGCGCTTGCCAGCCGATCGGTCGAGCATGCTGAGCGCATTGCCAACGGCGATTGCTGCGGCTTCGGTGTCACCGGAAGCAATGACGGATTCGGCGCGGCGAACGAGCGTGCGCGATGCGGAGCGATAGTTCCTGTTGCGGATACGCCGGCGCTCGGCAACCCGAACGCGCTTCAGTGCTGATTTGGAGTTGGCCACGTATTCTCCACCTTCTTGAACGTTATTGGTGCACACATAACAACACCGGACACTGTCCGGCATCCTAGACCGCAAATCTTACCAGTTTGCGGTTTTCATCGCCAGTTAGCGTAGAATCATCGCGTGAAGCGTTCGGATCGCCGGGATGACAGTATAGAGCGGTTCGACCGGAGCAGTTTCGACATCACCGAAACGCTGCCGGTCATTCCTTCTACAGGCTCGCCGGAGCCGGTACTACCCCCTCCTACAAATACAACTGACTCTCCCGCGCAATCCGTGATGCGCAACGCGATGATCGTCGGGTCGGCGTTTATTCTCAGCCGGATACTTGGTCTGGTTCGGGAGATCATCATTGCTGCCAGGTTCGGCACAAGTCCGGATTACGATGCCTACGTTGCTGCGTTCAGGGTGCCGGATCTGCTGTTTCTGGTGGTGATGAGCGGCGCATTCGGAAGCGCGTTCATCCCGATCTTTGGCGGCATGATTGCGCGCAACAATCCGCGCGATGCCTGGCGCCTGGCCAGTTCCATCCTGTCGTTCACGTTGGTTGTCCTCGGTGCTGTTTCCCTGGTGGTGATCCTCCTGGCGAGACAACTGATCGACTGGTTCATTGCTCCCGGATTAGGCCCGGAACAGGCGCAACTGGCAACGGATCTAACTCGCCTGTTGCTCCTCTCACCGCTCTTGCTGGGGCTTGGTGCTGCGTTCAAGGGGATGCTCGAGGCGCAGGAGCAGTTTGCGCTCTCCGCCTACGCGCCGGTGCTCTACAACCTCGCAATCGTCTTCGGCGGCATCTTCCTCGCTCCGTCGATGGGTGTCTGGGGGCTTGCCGTTGGTGTGCTGGTGGGGGCGTTGCTTCACGCCGGTTCACAGGCGGTCGGACTCTGGCGCGGCGGGATGCGTCTCACCTTTGTGCTTGATCGCTATGCTCCGGGGCTTGCAACTGTTCTTCGGCTGATGGGGCCCCGAATTCTGGGGCAGGCTGCGTTTCAGGTGAATTTCATCGTTATGACCAACTTCGCCTCCCGGATCGGCGAGAACAGCGTCTCCGCGCTGAACTATTCGTTCCAGTTATTCATGCTGCCGTACGGCGTGCTGGCGCTGAGCCTTTCGACAGTCATCTTCCCATTGATGGCCCGCCAGTACGAACTCGGGTCGGTTGAGGATATGAAAAAGACGCTGAGTAGCGCGCTGGCTCCGCTGATCTTTCTGACACTACCGGCGGCGGTTGGACTCTATTTCTTCCGCGTGAGTATTGTCCAGGTGCTGTTCCAGGTTGGCTCGTTCGATGAACGCTCTACTGTGCTGGTCGCCGAGGCGCTGGGATACTTTGCAATCGGTTTGGCCGGGTTTGCCGTCGTTGAGGCGATAACTCGTGCCTACTACGCCATGCAGGACACCCGCACACCGGTGATCGTTTCCGTTTCCACGGTTGTGATCAACGTTGGATTGAGTTATGTCCTGTCCCGGAGTATGGGCCATGGCGGGTTGGCGCTGGCGATCTCGATAGCCTCCACACTGGAGATGGTGCTGTTGGTCGTCATCCTTCGCCGTCGGATTGGTCCGCTCTCTCCAGCTTTGACCCGTTCGGTTCTGCGAGCGTTGGCGGCAGCAGCACTCTTTATGCCCGTTGCCTGGTGGATGGGCAACCAGTTGGCGATAGCTACCGACCCGGCAGGTGGCCGGAGCATTGGCGGATATCTCCTGTTTGCCTACGGTCTCGGCACGGCAGCGGCAGTCTTCTTTGGGTTGGCGTACCTCCTGGGATCGCAGGAAGTTCCGGCGACCGTCCGGCGGTTGCCACTTATCGGGCGTCGGGTAATGCCGCTGCTGGCAGCCCGGTATGGCGATTCCAACGGGGAATAGGCGATCTCCGGTATACTTTTGTCTTTGACCGGCGTTCCGCGGCGGGCGGTGCCCGCGTGTTCGACAGGCCACAATGACCGAACTACAACACATCAGAAATTTCAGCATCATCGCTCATATCGATCATGGCAAGTCCACCCTGGCGGACCGCCTGCTTGAAGCTACCGGCACCCTGACCAAGCGCGAAATGATGGAACAGGTTCTGGATTCCATGGACCTGGAGCGCGAAAAAGGCATCACGATCAAGATGCGCGCGGTCCGGATGGATTACACAGCAGCAGATGGCCAGCAATATGAACTGAACCTGATCGATACTCCCGGCCACGTTGACTTTTCCTACGAGGTCAGCCGGTCGTTGCAGGCATGTGAAGGTGCCCTGCTGGTGGTTGACGCCGCCCAGGGGGTTGAGGCGCAAACCGTCGCCAACGTCTACCTTGCACTGGAAAACGATCTGAGCCTGATCGCCGTCATCAACAAGATCGACCTGCCAAATGCCATGCCGGAACGGGTGGCAGCCGAGGTAAGTGACCTGATCGGTTTGCTGCCAGAGGAAATCATTCCGGCATCGGCCAAGGATGGCACCGGCATCGACCAGATTCTCCAGGCGGTAGTGGACAGCATTCCACCACCCCAGGGTGATCCGGATGCTCCGTTGCGTGCATTGATTTTTGACTCCCACTATGACCCGTACAAGGGCGTGATCGCGTATGTCAAGGTCGTCGATGGCACGCTGACCCCGAATAGCCGCATCAGGATGATGGGCACCGGCAAGAATGCCGATGTGCTCGAAATCGGTGTTTTCAAGCCGATGATGACCTCGATGTCCAGTCTCTCGGCCGGTGAGGTGGGCTACATTGCAACCGGGTTGAAGGTAGTTCGCGACTGCCAGGTTGGCGACACGGTCACCATGGCCGATCGGCCAGCCGATGCACCGTTGCCGGGGTATCGCCCGGCAAAGCCAATGGTGTTTGCCGGTTTCTATCCGGTTGACAGCGAGGATTATCCCCTCCTCCGCGATGCGCTCGAGCGTCTGCAACTCAACGACGCCGCGTTGATCTACGAGCCGGAATCGTCCGATGCCCTTGGATTTGGTTTCCGTTGCGGATTCCTCGGCCTGTTGCACATGGAGATCATCCAGGAGCGTCTTGAGCGGGAGTTCGAGATTGACCTTCTCGCCACGGCTCCAAGCGTCGAGTATGAGGTGGTCAAGACCAACGGCACCATCCTGAAAGTGGACAACCCGTCTGACCTTCCGGATCCGGGGGAAATTGACGAGATTCGCGAACCATGGATGGATATCACGGTCATCTCTCCGTCCCGATATATCGGCACGATCATCGAACTGGTCACCAACCGTCGAGGTAGCTATGAAAACATGGAGTACCTCGACGAAGAGCGAGTGATGATCCACTTCGGGATGCCACTCGGTGAACTGATCGTGGATTTCTTCGACCAGTTGAAGTCCCGCACCCAGGGGTACGCCTCGATGGATTATTCGTTCCGCGGGATGGAACCATCGAACCTGGTCAAACTGGATATCCTGGTCAATGGCGTTGCTGTTGATGCACTCTCGATGATCACCCACCGTGACGAGGCCTACACTCGAGGGCGGGCACTGGTGACCCAATTGCGCAAACTCATTCCCCGGCAAATGTTCGATGTGCCAATTCAGGCATCAATCGGTAGCCGGATCATTTCCCGCGAGACGGTCAAGGCAATGCGCAAGAACGTGATCTCCAAGTGCTATGGCGGTGATATCACCCGCAAGCGCAAACTGCTCGAGAAGCAGAAGGAGGGCAAGGCGCGCATGAAGATGGTCGGAAGCGTCGAGATTCCTCAGGAAGCGTTTATGGCTGTTCTGAGTCTCGATTCGGACCAGGTCGCGTCGGGCCGCTCGTGATCCGGATTATCTCTGCCGGGGCACCTGGTATCGACCGGATCGCCGGTCCGGTTTACCTTCGGACCGCACTGCTTCTGGAACTCCTACCTGCAATTGATCGTGATCAGGTTGCTGGCACTTTCGATAGCGAACTGGCCGAGCCAGATGCCGCGACTCCGGTCAGGATTGCTGCTGCTCTTGAACAGGCGGCAGAAGACCAGGAGATCACCTACGTGGTGCCGGGCTTCGGCCCGCCCGGGGACGTGACGATTGCAGCGTTGAACCCCGCCACAATTGCCGCAGTTGAAATCGGACCCGCACTCCGGGCCGGTTTCGGGGATGCGGGCTGTATTGTGGTGGATGCGCTGTTGCTGGCAATCGCCGAGCAGTCGGCACCGTTTGACCGGGGGTTGGTTCCACTCGATCCTGCTTTGCCGGTTGTCGTCACGAACTGGTATGGGGATCAGGTTACGGAACTGGCCGGGCGACGGCTTCGCCGGCTCCGTGGTGAGGACGATCTGCCGGCGGCAACAGCGTCGTTTGAGTTGCATCTTCCGGCTCAGGATCAGATTTCGCCAGTTGCATCATTCTCCGCACTGGAGCAAATCGCTTCCCGGTTGCGCCGGGAGGATGGTTGCCCCTGGGATCGGGAACAGACCAGCGAGTCGCTCTTCCCGATGTCTGAAGAAGAGTTACAGGAATTGGGCGAGGCAATCCGGAAGCAGGACATTCCCAATCTCGTTGAAGAATTGGGGGATGTTTTGTTCCATATCATCCTGCAGGGGCAGATTGGCGCAGAGGCAGGAACATTTACCATGGATGATGTCCTGCGCGAGGCGACGGCCAAAATGGTGCGCAGGCATCCGCATGTCTTCGGCGATGTCGTCGCAGAGACCTACGAAGATGTCCTCAAAACGTGGCAGAACGTCAAGGAACAGGAAAAAGCCGGGTGACAAACGGGGAGAGAACTATGAGTGGCAAGCGGTCGTATTCGACCTGTGGAGAGCTGCGCATCGGTGATGCCGGCAGCACGGTCACGCTCAAGGGCTGGGTAAACCGCCGGCGCGACCACGGGGGCCTGATCTTTCTCGATATTCGCGACCGATACGGTCTGACCCAGGTGGTTTGTAACCCGGAGGACTCGCCTGAAGCTCATTCTGTGGCCGAGAGTATCCGCTCGGAATATGTAGTGCAGATCACCGGCACCGTCCGGAAGCGGCCGGAAGGCACCGAAAACCCGCGGATGGCCACCGGCGAGATTGAGGTCGAAGCGGCAGAGGTCGTTATCATCAACGCTGCCAAAACCCCGCCTTTCGAGATCAACGAGGACGTCGAGGTCGACGAGTCGATCCGGTTGCAATATCGCTATCTCGACCTGCGCAAGCCGCGAATGCAGCGCAACATGGTGCTGCGCCACAAGGTCATCAAGACGATTCGTGATTTCCTCGACGCCCGGGATTTTGTCGAGATCGAGACTCCTGTGCTGATCAAGAGTACGCCCGAGGGTGCTCGTGACTATCTGGTTCCGAGCCGCGTGTTCGCAGGCGAGTTCTACGCTCTGCCGCAGTCGCCGCAGCAACTCAAGCAACTGCTGATGGTCAGCGGTATGGACCGCTATTACCAGATCGCTCGTTGTTTCCGCGACGAAGACCTGCGTTCCGACCGCCAACCAGAATTCACCCAGCTCGATCTTGAGATGTCGTTTGTTGACATGGAAGACGTGCTGAACCTGACCGAGGAACTCTTCCACGAACTGATTGCCGTGGCCGGATTCAAGGTACAGAACAGCCCCTTCCCGCGCATGACGTTCGAGGAATCCATGCTGCGGTTTGGCAACGACAAGCCGGACATGCGCTTCAAGATGGAAATTGCCGACGTCTCGGAACTGGTGCGCGATTCCGGGTTCGGTGTGTTCAAGGGAGCGATTGAAGCGGGTGGCGTTGTCCGAGGCATCGGTGTGCCGGGTAAGGGAGATATCACTCGCCGGGGTGTCGATGAACTGACCGCTTTCGCCCAGCAGTTCGGAGCAAAGGGCCTTGCCTGGCTCGCGCTGGGCGAGGAAGACGGCAAACTCACCGCTCGCTCGCCGATTGCCAAGTTCCTCACCGACGAGGAACTCTCCGGGATTGCTGCCGCTACCGAAGCCGGCCCCGGTGACCTGGTGCTGATGATTGCCGACTCGGCTGCTATCGCCGCGAACGTGCTTGGACGATTGCGAGACCGCTTCGGCGATGAACTTGGTTTGGCAGATCCTGGCGTGGCTGCACCGCTCTGGATCGTTTCACCGCCAATGTTCGAGTGGAACGAGGACGAAGAGCGCTGGGACGCAATGCATCACCCGTTCACCGCGCCGATGGACGAAGACCTCCATCTGCTGGATACCGATCCGGGTGCTGTTCGTGCCAAGGCATATGACATCGTGATGGACGGATACGAACTGGGTAGTGGATCGATCCGTATTCACCAGCGCGACGTCCAAAGCCGTATCTTCGAGATCATGGGCTACAACCCGGAAGAGATTGAGCACCGGTTTGGCCATCTGCTGCGAGCCTTCGAGTACGGCGCGCCGCCACACGGCGGTATTGCACCGGGTATTGACCGGACGGTGATGCTGCTCGCACGCGAACCAACTATCCGTGAGGTCATCGCCTTCCCGAAGAACCAGACAGGCCGTGACCTGATGTTCGACGCTCCGAGCACAGTCGACGAGCGGCAGTTGAATGATCTGCATATCCGGATTGTGCCACCGGCAGAGTAATTCTCCGCAAAAGGAACCGGGCGACATTTGATGTCGCCCGGTTTTTTCATGTCTGGGTTGTTGAGACGCCTAGTTTGGTCGCCAGGACATCCCGGATGGTGCATCGATGTCGCTCGCGCTGAAGAGTTTTTCCGGATCGGATGCGGTGTAGATGCCATCTTCGCCTTCGGTCACTTCGACGTACCAGGCTTCGAACTCACCATCCATCACCCGGAAGAATGCGATGAACCGTCCATCCGGCGACCAGACCGGGGCCGCTGCCGAACCAACATTGGTGATCTGGTATGGCGGGTGGCTGCCATCGACCGGTGCGATCCAGATTTCGTTGCCCTCGCCAATCCGCTGGACGAACGTCAGGTTCTTGCCATCCGGCGACCATTCCGGAGCGTAGGCACCATCATCGCTGACGATGAACTGTTCATAGGTTGCGCTGTTGAGGTCAAGCAGCCAGATTTCGGCAACCCGGACTCCGGCTTCGTACTCGTTGCGTACAACGAACGCGACGGTATCCCCATCCGGAGAGAGCACAGGAGATTCCTGGGTGGCACTGATCTCGACCGAGGCGTTCAACTGGTACGGTGGAATTTCGAACGACTCGGAATACCACAGGTAGAGCGGGCGGGAGAACATGTCATATCCTCCCTTGTCGCTTACGTAGATCAGTTGTTCACCAACCGGCGACCAGTCAACATCCATGGCCCATGCCGCATTCTCGACGAACTCCTGCGAGAACTCGTCCAGGTCGGGACGATGACCGTCGGTTACTACCACCAGGGTTTCGCCGGTGTTACGTGCGACCAGGACGTCTGAATACGCATCGTGCACGACGATGTAGGCAAACCGATCCCCTGCCGGCGACCAGGTTGGTGATGCTGCATTGCCGTCCCCCGTCAGCCGTTTGATGTCGCCGTTCTGCCAGACGTGGACATTGCCTTCGGAAACGAACAGGATTCTCCCTGAAGGCTTGTCATTTGACTGCCCCAGGGTCATCGCTTCAATCTCCGGATCTGGCTGGCCACATGCAACCAGGACCATCGAAAGCAGCAGTACAAGCAGTGCAGTGAGCAGCGGCAACCGGATCGTTCGCAGCGGAGTTCGACGGGTCAAAATCATGTTCCTTTGACTTCTTGCTGGCCGAAACCCGACTCAATCAGGACTTCGCGAGCGACTCGGGCTTCATTCCAGGGGCGTTGCTCTGATCCATAGATCATGCTGGTTTCGTGCCCCTTACCTGCGAGGATGACGACGTCTCCCGGCCCGGCCTGGGCGAACAGATGGGCAATGGCGGCCCGCCGGTCTTCGATGCATTCGAAGTCTACACCCTGTTTCCAGCCGTGTTCGGACGCCCCACGGGCGATTTCTGCAATGATGCTGTCCGGATCCTCAAAGCGCGGATCTTCCGATGTGAAGACGGCATAGTCAGCGAGTTCTGCCGCAATGCGTCCCTGGGCCGAGCGTTTTTCGATGTCTCGTTCTCCGGCTGATCCAAACGCAATCAGCAGTCTGGATGTGGTCAACGACCGCAACTCGGTGAGGACAGACTTGATGGATTCCGGTGTATGGGCGTAGTCGACAACAACGGTGAATGGTTGCCCCACATCAACCGAAGCAAGGCGTCCCGGAACCGGAGACAACTGTGGAATCGCCGCTGCAATGCGTTCAGCTCCGTAACCAAGAGCATGGAGTGCGCCAGTGGCAGCCAACAGGTTCGAAATGTTCCATGAGCCGGGAAGTGGGAAATCAACCGGCGCCTGAAAACTGCCAATGCGAAGATCGAATCTGCTGCCGATCGCCGAGGTTTCAATGTTAGAAGCAGAGATTGTCGCACTTGCGTCGCCACCCCTGGTGTACCAGAGCACAGTCGAATCACCGGCATCCGATGCGATCGACCTCGCGCCAGGGTCGTCGGCGTTCATCACCACGATCCCCGTTCCACCGGCGGCACGCGAAGCATTGACCTTCCTGAGCAATCCTGCTTTCGCCTTGCGGTAATTCTCGACGGAACCGTGGAAGTCCAGGTGCTCGTGGGTGACATTGGTGACGACGCCGATATCAAACTTGCAGGAGTCGACCCGGTGCGTTTCAAGGGCGTGGGAGGTCGTCTCAAGGACCGCTATCTGGCCTCCTGCAGCGAGGATCTCGGCCAATATGCGCTGTACATCCAGTGATTCCGGGGTGGTCTGACGTGCGGACGAACTGTCCGGACGACCGGGTACCCTGACCGCGACGGTCGAGATGAGACCCGAACTGGATCCAAGCAGTTCCAGAAGCTGCGAAATATAGAAAGATGTCGTCGTTTTCCCGTCAGTCCCGGTCACACCGATCACGGTCAGATCCTGCGATGGATGCCGGTAGAATGCAGCCGCCACCGGGGAAAGCGCTCCCCGGGTATTCCTTACCCGAACGATCGCATCAAAGCCTGCAACAACGGATTCCGGCGTTTCCGGCTCAACCATCGCAGCGCATGCGCCTGCGGCTCTGGCGTTGTCCAGGTAGTCGTGGCCGTCCGCATATCCACCACGTAAGGCCACAAACAGCCCGCCGAGCTTTACCTGACGACTGTCAAACGCGATCGAACGTATCCTGGTTTCGGGATTACCCTCGATGGTCGCACCGGGAACGTCCGCAAGGAGCTCCCTGATCGTTGATTCCATCAGTTCTCCACCAGTTGCATTGCAACAGGGACCGTGTTCAGTGTCCTACTGTACAAGTCCTGTTGCTCGTATGCCGTCACGCTAATCCCGGGCCGCTACCAGAGCTGGCGGGGTGCGCGCGTTGGTGTGGTGGACAGTAGTGCTTCCTCGAGAGCGGCGCCGGCGGCATCGGCTACATCCGGAGAATCAGACTGCTCCAGTTCCCGTAGCACCGATACGGCGACCTCGCCGCCGATTGAACCCAGCGATTCAATCGCAGCCATTCGGACCTCGGCATCCTCGTCGTTCGTTAGCTCGACCAACTGAGGCACCATCGCCTGGCTACCAACGGTCGCTGCAGCACGGGCGGCCTCAAAGCGAAGCTCCGGTTCGTTGCTTCGGAACTGGTTCATGATGATCCCGGACCAGCGGGGATCACCTTGCCGGCCCATTGCACGGAGAGCGCTAACCTGATCGTCGTGCGACGGCGACAGCCATGCGTCATCGATCGCTGCAATGACCTCAGGATGTCCGGAAAGGTAGGCTGCGGACTCAAGGCCCTGTAACCGGACTTCTGCGTCCGGGTCGTTCTTCATGACGCTGAGGACCAGGTGCTGAATCCGGACTGCCAGTTCCTCTTCCAGCGATCCGAGTTCGGATGCCAGGATGAACTGCCCCGCAACCTGGATTGCCGCTGCCCGCACGACGGCCGACGGTTCACTTGGCAGGCTGGATACCAGCCACTCAAGCAAACCGGGGTCGGTTGTGTCAGTCAGCCCTTCCAGAGCCAGGAGCTTGACGTCGACTTCTTCATCGGAAAGTGACGCGATCAGGGCGCGATCGAAATGGTATTCGGTCGTGGTTTCAAATCGCGAAACCATCTCGCGAACCAGTGCAAGGCGCACAGGCAGGTCGATTTCGTTCCAGCGACTGGATAAACGAGCGCAGGCAGAGCGGCTCAGGTCGGAAAACTGTTCGATTTCCTCTTCGGAAAGGGAGCCAGGGTCACGTCCGGCCAGGCCGGCAATGACCCTGTCAATTGCTTCCCGTTCCTCAGTTGCTCGCTGCCGGGTGGTAGAAAAACGCGTCTTCTTCGGCGTCATTGACTGAGAACTCCGGATAGGCGCCACCGGTCAGAATGTCTCGCAGATACTCGACCGAGATCGGACGCTCAATATTCGCTGCTGCCAGCAGGTCGATCAGCGAAGCGGACCAGCGCGGATCGTCGGCGGTTCCGACATTCTCGCCCACTCGCTCAAAGGTGCGGGCAATGACGAGTTCCGGCCGACGGCGAACGCGTTCGTCGAGCGGTTCAGCGTCTGCCAGGCGCGGGAACCGGTTTTCATCGACCAGCATGTCTTCCTGCAGGCCGCAGAAGAAACTGGTGGGCTTGAACACGTACTTGTTCTTGCGGGAATCCAGATGCAGCAGGCGGCGGTCCTGTTGGGACATCTGGAAGTATTCGATGATGAAGTGCCGCGGGCTTTCGGTGGCTTCAATAGTCAGCACTGCGCCCGGGACCAGATTGTCCTCGAAGAACCGTTCAAAGCCAACCAGGTAGCCACCGCGATTGCTGGTGGCGAAGCGCAGTTCGGCCTCGAAGGTTTCTTCGGTCTGTGGTGATTCAAAGGTCAACCGTGCAGCACGCTGATCGCCAAATGCCGGCTTCGGCATGATCGACCGGAATGCTGCATTCAACGGCAACACGCCGTACTGGAACTCGTAGAAGGTCAGGACGTGCTCGATAATGCCTTCTTCGAGATCCTCCGGTGCGGCCTTGTAATCCAGCAGGAAGCGATAGTCCTGGCCCAGTTCGCTGGCCTTGCGCTTTTCCGTGCCCGGATGTTGCATGCCGGTAATGGCCCAGAGGCCCTCGGTGCTGCTGCCCAGGTATTCGAAATCGCGGGTCTCGCGAGAGAGCCGGAAGTTCACGGTGAAACGCTCCAGCGGGAAGTCCGGAGACCCGGGATTCACGCTGCGGAGATCCTGTACGAGTTCGACATCGCCCATTGGTTCGCCGGCTTCCTCGATGTACTCAAGGGCACGGCGGAGATCGCCTCGCGAAAGCTTGGCCACCTTGCTCTCATGCATCCAGAGATCGCCCCAGCGAGCGATATCCGGTTCCGGTTCCAGGCTGTTCTGGATGGCTTCAGCGAGATCATCATCCGATGCGCCGGAAATATCGATCGTTTCTGTTTCGATGTCGTCGAGGCTGATTTCTTCCTCTTCGATGATCTGCTCGAGTTGCTCCATGGTTGGCTCGGCAGATTCGAAGTCAATAACGACGTCGCTGAGATCGACCATCTCCTGGATATCGAAGCCGGTAACTGCGTCCTCGACCGGTTCGCCACCGCGTTCCCGTGCCTGAGCTTCGCGCAGGGCGGCTGCAACCGCTGCCTGCCACGAATCCGGGGCGTAGGTCTTCTCGATGATCTGGGCTTCGTCCTCGATCGAATCGGTGGTGCTGCTCGTTTCCACAGTGCGACGCGGCCGAACCGGCTCGCGGCGTGGTTCCGGCGTTGTGAAGCGTGCCTTCAGGTTGTTGGCTTCCTGATCCGGTTCAGCAATACCGGCGACGGCAGTGCCGCGCTTGGTGGTAATGAAATAGACCTCATCGCCTGATTCCTCGCGGTTGAAGACCTGCGGCGAGGCAGAGAGAGCCTTGTCGACCGCTGCTGCGGTTGCGCTATCACCGGTGGCGGCCAGGTACTCCACGATCTGGCCAAGTGGCAGCCGAATTGGAGCGTAGTCGGAAAAGAACGCGCCCTGTGTCTGAAACAGACCGAACACGCGGGCGGCCAACGTCTGGTTGGCTTTGGTCCCCTCAAACTGTGGTGAAACGTCTACCTTCTGGGTTTCCATCAAGTCTTGCGTCCTTCGGTGTGAACGGCTGGTCGCGGCTGCCGGAAGAATACTTACCCGTTCCGGAGTGCAGCGATCATCTCGTCGATCGATACCGGGGTGCTCGATTCCAGCAAGAGCGCCTTGAGTTTTCTGATCTGGTCAGGCGTAATCGTGATATTCATGTGTGAACACTCCATCCACAATGCAACAGGCAATAGTACAACATAACGGCAGGTTCGGTCAGGCTGCGCCGGAAATGGTGTCAAACGCCAGTGATATTGCGCCGCTCACCGCTGCATCGGTCCCCAGGTCGCTCGGTGCAACGTTCACCCGCCGTGCGGCAGATTCGAATGCAAACTGGCGAATCTTTGCGCGGACCGCCGACACGAACTGCGGTCCAATGTCGAGCACATAGCCACCCAGGACAACGGTATCCGAGTTGAGGGCGGTCACCAGGTTGGCAAGGGCAAGGCCCACAACCTGAATGGTCTCATCGATAATAGCGGTCGCATCGTGATCCGAACTGTACGCAGCCAGAATCCTCGGCAAGGTAATGCCGGGGCTGGCGAGCCAGTTGGCGGTAGCTTCGGGGGACGCTGTTGAAAGTCGTGCCCGCATTCGCTCGATCATTGCCGTTTCCGAAGCGTAGGCTTCCAGGTGACCCGGCTTGCCGCAGGAGCACCGCGGGCCGTCGGTGGAGACCGGCATGTGACCCAGCTCACCGGCAGTCATCGATGCTCCGTGAGCCACCCGGCCATCGACGATAATGGCCCCACCTACTCCGATGCCAAGCTGCAGATAGATCATGTCTCGTGAGCCGCGTCCGCTCCCAAAGCGGTGCTCGCCAATAGCTGCGGCCCGCGCGTCGTTCTCGACCGATACCGGAACATGGAAATGTTCCTCGAGAATGCCGGCTATCGGGAAGTTGTCGAATCCGGGGGTGCGGTGCGAGCGGATGATGAGTCCACGCAGACTATCAACCGGCCCACCAAAGGCGAGACCGATTGCCGAGACATCGTGCGATGAGAGTCCGTGCTTGTCGAGAAGTTGTTCGATGAGGTGACTGATGCCATCGACGGTGGTCATGGCATTTTCTGACCGGTCGATGGCATGGATTGAATCGATGATTCGCCCCCGACTGGTCCCGAGCACTGCTCGAAGGCCCCGACTACCGATTTCCGCACCAATGGCCAGCGGCTCGGCACTCCTGCCGTGAGCATCCTGAACTGTCACGTTTGTGTATGTCCTTGCGAGCGATCGAAATCACACCAATTATCACGGCAGAATGTTCGTGAAAAATGCGACAACGTGCCGAAATTGTAACAGGTTTACCCTGAACCGGTTGATTCTGGATTGTCACCGCCCTCGCTCTTTGATAGACTATCCGGCGGTACGGAATGGTGCCATTCCCCGATAGCTCAATGGTAGAGCGACGGACTGTTAATCCGCAGGTTCCTGGTTCGAGTCCAGGTCGGGGAGCAAATAGCCATCGCGAACTGGCCCGGTCGCACGTCGACCGGGTTTTTGTTTGGTCATTGTTCCGGTCTCCGGGCCGGGAATCTGCCCCGTGCTACACTCGCAGCACGTGCCCGGATTGAAGAGAAACACAGGTGAATCACGATGCGGATTATTGGTGCTGCAGATCTCAGGCGTCTGGTCCCGATTGCGGACGCAGTTGAGCTCATGAAGCAGGTCTTTGCCCAGCACAGCCGTGGCGAGACAATCAGCCCGGTGCGTCTTGGCGTTGAGCTTCCGGATGGTGCCGGCGTGTCGCTCTTCATGCCAGCCTGGGTTGGTGCTTCGGACGATACTCCCGCATCACTCGGTGCGAAGATCGTCTCGGTGTTCGGAAACAATCCGTCTCTGGGGCTGCCGACCATTACCGCTGTAGTCTTCGTCCTCGATCCTGCGACCGGAATGCCTCAGGGGCTTATCGAAGGGGCTTCGGTTACTGCTCTGCGAACCGGCGCGGTCTCGGGTGCTGCGACCGATCTCCTCGCCCGCAAGGATGCATCTGTCTTGACGGTTTTCGGCGCCGGTGCCCAGGGCGTCACCCAGGCTGCGGCAGTCTGCGCCGTCAGGGATATTCAGGAAATTCGTGTCATCGACCCGGTTCCGGCTGCCCGTGAGTCATTTGCCGACAGGATGAAAATCTGGATGGAGAACCCACCGGCCGTCAACCTGTCGCTTGATTCGGCGCAGGATGCCCTGCGTGGCGCTGATGTGGTCTGTACGGCAACGACATCGACCACTGCGGTCTTCGAGGATAGTTGGCTGGAAGACGGGACGCACATCAACGGCGTCGGCGCATTCACGCCAGCGATGCAGGAAGTCCCGGACGAGACTGTTGCTCGCGCCAGGATCATTGTTGATGCCGTCGAAGCAATCATGCACGAGGCAGGCGACATCGTGCAGCCAATCGAGCGCGGGGTGATCAGCACCGACAAGATCAAGGTCGAACTGGGCCACCTGGTCGACGGTTCCGGCGAGGGCCGTCAAAACGATTCCGAGATCACGTTCTTCAAGTCTGTCGGCAATGCCATCCAGGACATGGTTGTCGCCCGCCGGGCAATGGATCAGGCAGAAGCCGGGAATATCGGTCAGGTTGTCAGCCTCGATTAGGTGAAGACAGACATCAAGTAGCGTTCAACAACGGGTATACGAAAGCGCCTCTTCCGAACTGGAAGAGGCGCTTTTCTGTTCCGGAGTGTGTAGTGCCGTTGCTAACCGGCAGCAACGAGCGAAGGATCGCGTTCGGGCACGGCGTCCTTGTCGATCATCTTGGCGATGAAGTCTTCCGGGAAACGCTCGATCATGCCCAACAGCGGCACCGGAGCAACCTGGCCGAGGCCGCAGAGCGAAAGCTCGATTACGTGCTTCGAAGTGCGTTTGATGAGTTCCAGATCAGCCATGCGGCCGTTGCCGTTGAGAATGCGATCGACAATCTCCACCAGCGCCGGGTTACCGAGACGGCACGGTGTGCACTTGCCACAGGATTCGTAGCGGTTGAAGGCCATCAGGTAGCGGGCGAACTCCACCGCATCAACCGACTCGTCAAAGATGACGAAACCGCCGGAACCAAGCATGGCGTTGTACGGTTTCATTGAGTCGAAGTCGAGTGGCACATCCAGCAGATCTTCGGTGAGCGGTCCAGCGGAAACACCACCGGTCTGAATGCCCTTGAACTTCTTGCCCTCTTCCATGCCGCCATACATCTTGTAGATGACGTCCTTGAGCGAGGTTCCCATTTCAACCTCGACAAGGCCGAGCCGCTTGAGCGGCCCTTGCATGGTGACCAGTTTGGTGCCGGTGCTCTTTTCGTTGCCGATGCCGGCATACCATTCGCCGCCATTGCGGATGATCGACGGGATGGAACCCATCGTCTCGGTGTTGTTGAGCACAGTCGGGCGGCGCCAGAGACCTTCTTCAACAGACCGTGGAGGCTTGGTGCGTGGCTGTCCACGTTCGCCCATGACGGAATACATCATGGCCGAACCTTCGCCACACACGTAGGCACCACCACCGGTCCGGGTGCGGATTTCTACGTTGACGCCGGTGCCGAGGATGTTGTCACCAATCAGGCCGTACTCATATGCCTGGGCAACCGCGTGCTTGAATCGCTCGACTGCCAGCACGTGCTCACCACCGACGTAGTTGTAACCACGTTCGGCGCCGACGGCATAGCAGGCGATCATGATGCCTTCGAGAACGGCGTGTGGATTGCTCTCAATCAGCCGGCGGTCCTTGTAGACGTTCGGCTCACCTTCGTGCGAGTTGCAGGCAACATATTTCGGCCATGCGCGGGTGCGACGGCCGCTCTCCCACTTGATGCCGGCCGGGAAGCCTGCGCCACCGCGGCCGCGGACGTTGGCGATCTTGACTTCCTCGATCACCTCATCCGGCTGCATATCGTGGATCGCCTTGATCCAGGCGGAATAGCCGCCCATGGCGATGTACTCTTCGATGTTGTACGGGTCGGTCTGGCCGGCGCCATTCATCAGCACCCGGCGCTGCATTCCGAAGAACGGGTCATCCAGCAGCGACGGAATTTCGCCGAAGGGTTCTTCAGCAAAGACACCAACTGCGGCCTCGGCGTAAGGCTTGCCCTGCTCGATGGCATACAGCAGTGCCGGAACGTCATTCTCCTGGATGTTGGCGTAGAGCGTCTGCGGGTGGTTTGGCCCGGTGACGATGACAAACGGTTCTGCCCAGCACCAGCCACCACAACCGACGCGATGCAGTTTGATCGGCAGCGATTTCTCGGCGATGCTGCTTTCCAGGGCTTTCCACGTCTTGCGTGCGCCCTTGGCAAACGAACATTCGCTCATCCCGACGCTGATCGTCCAGGATGAGCCATCCGTGAGTGCCGCAAAATCGGCAGATGCTTTCGCGACCAACTGGTCGAAATCGGCTCGATTAGTGAGTTTCATGGCCGTGACCTCCGGGTCCGCGCTGGATGACTTCGGCGATGGCTTCGTTGAACTTCTCAACGTCGAGCTTGCCGTAGTAGTCGTGGTGGTCAAACTGGATTACCGGTGCCTGATCGCAAACACCGAGACACCCATTGACTACCTGAACCGTGAATTCGCCATCGGCGGTGGTTTCACCATTGGTGATCCCGTAGCGATCCCGCAGTTCGTCAATGAGATCCTGGCTTCCACCGACAAAGCAGGCTGTTCCGTGGCAGAGCAGCATGAAATGGTTGCCTGGCTGGTCGGTGCGGAAGTCAGCATAAAAGGTAAGCAACCCGTAAATGCGGTTCTCGGTAACGCCAAGGTGTTCGGCAACCATCCGGGTGGCCCAGAGCGGGACCCAACCCAGCAGGTGTTGCACGTCCTGGAGCGCTCCAAGAATCTGTTCCTGGGCTTCTTCGTGGTCGCGTGGGTGATACGACGCATCAAGCAAAGCCTTGACACGTGCGGCATCGGCCTCGTTGACCTGCACTTGCTGAACCAACGTCTGGATTCCCCCTCCGCGTCAGTGACCCGGTTCGGCCGGACCAGGCGGTCGACAGCCTGTGAACGGAGTCACGAACTCCTTCAGCGAGTATAGCAAGGCAGTATGGGACTCACAACGCGGAAGGGGCCGGGCAGACACCTCTCAGGCGTTCGACCGGGCCTCCTCGCATGCCTTGCGAATACGCTCTTTCAGATCGGCCGGTGTCTTGATCTCGTGGCAAACAGTGTGGATTCGTGTGAGCACGTTCTCTTCGAATCTGAAGTGGTCTTCACAATGCTTGCAGTTGTTGAGATGTTCCCGGACCTCTCTGGCCTCTTCGTCGCTCAACTGTCGATCCAGGAAGCCGTAGAGTTTTTCAATGGTGTCTTTACAGTTAAGCATGGTCGGCGAGTTCCTTGATATATCCGGCTTGTACTGCGAAATCGTAGAGCAGACTCTGCAACCGGCGACGCGCCCGGTAGAGACGGGACATCACCGTGCCGATCGGAATATCGAGAATTTCTGCAATTTCCCGGTAGGTAAACCCTTCGACATCTGCCAGCAACACGACATGCCGGAATTCATCAGAAAGGGAATCGAGCGACTTCAGCACATCGTCGGCAGTAATGCGGCTCAACACGATATCTTCGGGACGTTCACTGGCAGGCTGAATGCCGGAATCAATCAGATGATCGTAAAGATAGAAATCCTCGATGTCATCCAGTGACGAGTTCACTGGCCGGCGCGAGCGCTTGCGGTAATCGTTGATATAGGCATTCGTCATGATCCGGAACAACCAGGCTCGCAGGTTGGTTCCATCCTGATAGGAATCAAGTGCCCGGAATGCCCGGAGATAGGCCTCCTGGACCAGGTCCTCGGCATCACTCTGGTTACGGGTCATCCGCAAGGCCGTGCGGTAGAGCGCATCAATATGCGACAGCGCTTCCGATTCAAGTCGTTCCCGTACTTCAGGCGTGTGTCCCTGTGGCTCCACCACCGGCACGGTTTCCATCTCTGTAGAACAACATGACATGTCCGGTTATTCCTATCCTGTCATCGACGACAGCGTTGCAGCAGGTTGCCCGGTCCGCTCCGGTGCGGGGTGGGAGCCTGCCTGTGGAATCCGGGTGCTACCCGGAACGTGGCTTGCCGAAGTCATCCAGATCGAGCGAATCAATGAAGTCGCGGAATGCCGACAGGCTTTCCTCGTTCACCGTTTCCTGTTGCTGGGAACTTGAAGAGCCGCCCACGGTGGCTTCCTCTTCTTCTTCCGAAAGGTGAACACCGGCCTTATCCATAACACTCTCATCCACGAGAATGGGGATCTTCGCGCGAACGGCGAGCGCAATCGCGTCTGACGGACGCGAATCGATCGTCACCTCACTGCCCTGGTGCATCAGCACAATACGGGAGTAGAAGACGTCCTGATCGAGGCTGGAAACCACGATCCGGCTCACTGTTGCACCAAGTTCGGCAATGATATTGGTCAACAGGTCGTATGGCAGCGGCCGGGCAGACCCAACCCCCTGCAACACCATTGCTATTGCTTCAGCCTCGAATGGCCCGATCCAGATCGGCAGATGCCGGTCGCCGTTTACCTCTCGCAAAATGACGACACGATGCTGGGTCACGAGGCTAACCCGTATGCTCTCGACGACCGTTTCAATCATCTACAGCTACCTTCCCGACACCGGCGGACTTGTTGGTAACGATTGATCATGCTTTTCCGGGATGCCGCCAGCGATTCGATTGTACCGGGTTCATCAGGAATGATACAGACCCGACCGGGCATCACCGGGCATAAAGGGGCGTATCCAGAAAGCCGATCCGGCTGGATGGCCAATAGCCAATCCACGCCTTGCCGATGATCGTTTCCTCGGATATTGGCCCAAAACTCCGGGAATCGGTCGAGTTGTTACGATTGTCGCCGAGGACGAAGAAATGACCCTCCGGAACGACAATTTCCCGGAAGGGATCTCCGTTCGGCCAGGATGTTGACACGCCATTCAGGTACGGCTCGTCAAGAATCTCGCCATTGACAATTACCACACCATCGCGGATGGCAACCGAATCGCCCGGCACGCCGATGATCCGCTTGATATATGGCTTGGTTGCACCGGTGACCGGCGGATTAAACACGATAATATCCCCACGCTGCGGCGGATGCAGCGGATAGATAACGCGTTCTCCCTCAAGGTCCACCAACGGCAGGTAATTCAGCAGGTTGTTGAGATCAAAGTTGAAATAGATCTGCCGGTTGACGAGCAGCATTTCGCCGTGGTCGAGTGTCGGCTCCATCGAGAGACCATCAACCCGGAAGTTCAGGACAACAGAGCGCACTGCTACAAAAATGAACAGTGCCAGAACCAGGGTCTCGGTGATTTCCCAGATCAGTCCAGGACGAGATTGGGTGGTAGCGTTCGAGGATTCCGCAGGATCCATGAAGGGATCGATGGACTCGTCCGGTTCAATCGTTTTCAACTCCGGTGAAGGAGATGCACTGGCTGGATGTCGGCCGGTCATATCTTCCGGCCTTGATTCGATGCGGTCTGAGGGGACCATGTACTCTCCGTTACGCAGTGAACCGGCGGGAACCCGGCCATGGTTGAGTATACATTCCCACCAATGTGGGTATTTGGTACTTTGTCGGCATACGACAATTCCCTGCCGGGGACTATCCTCTGCTATATGTGCAGTTTGGCAGTCGCCTGTTCAATCCAGAAGGCCCAGGAGTGGTCACGGGAGGCACTGGCGTGAGTTCCGCCGCAAATTCTCGCAGAGACGGTTCTCGCGTCACATCCGGTGGCGCTGCTTCGCGTACGCCCAGGATTCTGCCAGCCGGCACGGTTCTCGAAGGGCGATACGAGATCCAGCGTGTCGCCGGCAGGGGAGGTATGAGTACGGTCTATGCTGCCCGGGACTTGCGCTTTGGTCAGGTCGAGCGGCTCTGTGCCGTCAAGGAGATGAGCGACAACGAACCGGACCCCGGCACACGGGCGTTGAGTCTGGTGAATTTCGAGCGCGAGTCCGCATTGCTGGCAACCATCACCCACCCTGCTGTTCCCAAGATTTACGATTACTTTGCCGATGGCGGGATGATCTACCTGGTCCTGGAGTTCATCGATGGCGATGACCTCGAGCGGGCACTGGCAAGGAGAAAGAGCCCGTTCGACGAGGAATCAATCGTCGATTGGGCTATCCAGATCTGTGATGTGCTGGAGATGCTGCACGATTTTCAGCCTGCGCCGATCATCTTCCGGGACCTCAAACCATCAAACATTATGTTGCGTCGTAACGGCAAGATTGCGCTGATTGACTTCGGCATCGCCCGGACGTTCCAGTCAGCACAGCGCGGGACAATGATCGGTACCGAGGGATATGCGCCACCGGAGCAATATCGCGGTCTGGCTGACGCCCGGGGAGACATCTATGCCCTCGGTGCGACACTCCACCACCTGGTGACCAACTCGGACCCGCGTCATCAGACGCCGTTCACGTTTCATGAACGACCAATTCAGTCTTTGAATCCCTCGGCCAGCGAAACGTTTTCGAACATCGTGTCGAAAATGGTCGCCTATCACCCGGACCAGCGCTACCAGACTGTTACCGAAGTTCGTCAGGCGCTGGAACTTCTGCAACGCCGGCAGCAACATCCACCCGATGATCCACAACCAATTGACCTGTCCCTGATCCCGGCTTCGCCCCAGACGACTGTCTTGCGGTTGCCGAGACAGGCAGAGCCCGACTGGGACGATGAACCACGCCGGTCGGAGCGCCGGCGTCCTGCGCGTCGACGGGTAGTCCGGCGCCGGGCCGATCAGGACATGCCGGGTGAGCGCATCGCCTGGGCCGTCGCGACCGGTGATGAAGTGCGCGGAACGGCGTCTTACGATGGAACAAGTGTTTACATCGGGTCATACGACCGGCGGCTTTACTGCCTTTCGCCAGATAGCGGAACCGTTCGCTGGCGTTTCGAGACGGGCCGAGGCGTAGTCGCCAGACCGGTTGCGCTGGGAGACAGAGTCGTCGTCGGGTCGGAGGACAGCGCGGTGTACTGCCTGGATGCGCGCTCCGGAGCGATGTTCTGGCAGCATCGCACCAGTATGCCGGTGCGTTCGTCGTGCGTTATTGATCGCAACAGGGTGATCGTCGGTTCGGATGACGGGTTTGTCTACTGCTTCGATCTGGACACCGGCGACACCATCTGGCGGCAGCGAACCTGGGGTGCGGTCCGCTCCACGCCGATTCTGCGGGACGACCTGGTGCTGGTCGGGGCGGACGACGGCAACCTGTATGCATTGAACCGGGAAACCGGAACATCTGTCTGGAGACGCCCTGCTGGCGGTGCTATCCAGTCGGAACCCGCCGGCACCAACCGGGTGATCGTCACCACTTCCCGGAGCGGCACCGTTGCTGCGTTCGACCGATCGACAGGGCAACGACGCTGGACCTATCAGGCGACCGGGCCGGTCATCTCATCGCCGCGTATCGAGCAGCAGGTTGTGGTGTTCGGTGTGGCTGATGGCGCTCTGGTTGGCCTCTCGCTCGACGACGGTCAACCGCTGTGGGTGCAGCGATATGCGAACCAGATTACGTCCACACCCCTACTGGGCACGAACACTGGCTACATAGGAACCGTTGATGGCGCCTGTGTGGCGTTCGCCATCGACTCCGGGGAACTGGTCTGGCGTTACGAGATCGGTGGGGCGATTGTCTCATCCCCCTGCCTTTCCGGCGATGTTCTGGTGGTGGGATCGACCGATCATCGTGTCTACGGTATTGCTCTCGCTGACTGGGAGCTTCAGGAATTGCGTCATGAAGATGGGAGCAACTAGCGATGCGAGCGCTGGTCCACGTTGTCAATGATGATCCGATCATGTGTGATCTGGACGAGATGCCAAACCCGACCGACATGTACATCCGGATTCGCAACCCGCGCAAACGCGACGGCAAACCGTTTGACCTGCTGGCCGAGGACGCGACCAGTTTCCTCTACCCCTGGACGCGCATCACATTCATCGAATTGTTTGAAGAGGACGCAACGCGCGAGAGCATTGTCGGCTTCTTCCGCGAGTCAGGCTCTGATTAGCGCTATTCCCGTTCGGCAAAGACGATGCAGGATGGACTTCCGGTCTGGATAATGCGGCCGGTGGATTTTGGCAATCCGCTCGCCGGATCAATGTCCATCTCGACGATGGTGTGACTTCCCTGATTTCCGACAAACAGTTTCGTGCCATCAGGCGTTAGCGTGAAGAAGCGGGGAACACTTCCACCGGTGGGATCCCAGCCAATCGGTTTGATCTTGCCGGTCTCCCGATCGACTGAAAAAGCGGCGATGCTATTGTGACCCCGGTTTGAGGCGTAGAGAAACTCCCCCGATGCTGAAAGTTCGATTTCGGATCCGGTGTTTGCTGCCGGAAACCCTGCCGGCAGGGTGGAAATCAGTTGGACAAGGTCCAGCGAGGCACCTTCTGCATCGTAGTCATACACCGAGATCGTTGAATCTAGTTCGTTAACGACATAGCAGAAACGGTTATCCGGTGAGAATGCAGCATGCCGCGGACCGGCACCTGGACGGGAGATAGCTGGTGTGCCTGCTTCACTCAAGCGACCGGTCTTCTCATCGACCCGGTACAGAAACACCCGGTCGAGCCCCTTGTCCGGCACGATGATATTGATTCCCTGTGCGTCGAAGGGACAATGGTGAGCGTGCGGGCCCGTCTGTTCGACCGGATGCGGCCCGGTTTCGCCTTCCTGGTTGACCAGACTCTTCAGGCTACCGAGACTGCCATCCGGTAGTATTTCAACAGACGCCAGCGATCCGGACGTGTAATTCGCCACTGCCAGCCATCTACCGGTTGAATCAACGTCAAGATGCACCGGGTTCGCACCACCACAATCGACCGAGTTGACGTAGGTCAGTGACCCGGTATGAGGGTCGCGGGAAAAACAACTGACCGCACGAAAATGGTCGCCCCCGTGGACGGTATACAGGTGCCTGCCATCTGGCGAAAGGATCAGAAATGAAGGGTTAGGTTGGTCGTCGAGTACCTGGATTTGCGTCCAGTCTCCATTCTGATCGATTGACCAGACGGAAACGCCATTTCCTTCTCCATCGCGATCAGGGGTGGTGTAGCAACCAACGTAGGCAAACACAGGTGCATCCCTCGTTTCTGTGCCGAACAAACCAAAGGCCCCGGGAACAGCATGTTCCGGGGCCTTATTCGCAGTGCAATGGCGAAAGTGTGGAGCCTAGAGCTCTTCCTTTGCCGGGGTGGACTTGGCGGTGTCGCCGGTCTTGTCGAGATCCTTGGTGGTTTCCCGGAATTCGCGGATACCCTGTCCGATGGCTCCACCAATTTCGGGCAGCTTGCCCACACCGAAAATCACAATCACGATGACGAGGATAATCGCCAGTTCCCATGGTCCGAGCGGCATTGTTTATTCTCCTAGGCTCGATCGTCGGATTCGGTCGCGACGGTCTTGGTATCGACAGTCTTGTGCTCGGCTTCTTTCTTTTCGGGCTCCGGGTCGCCCTGTGCGCTCTGCCGGAATTCGCGGATGCCCTGGCCGAGTGCGCCACCGATCTGCGGCAGTTTACCGACGCCGAAGATGATGATCACAATCACCAGAATAATCGCGAGTTCCCATGGTCCAATTGGCAAGTCAGTACTCCTGTTCGACTGTGTTGTCCTCCCACGGAGAGGAGTATACCCTAGCCGTGTTTGGATCAACCACTACTAGCAACCGGGCTAGATCATCACCGTTGACGCAATCGAGATGACGGTGAAGAAAATTGCTGCGCCAATCGTGAAGTTGAACAGCGTTTTCTCGATGCCCCGGCGTGTCCGGTAGATTGAACCCGAATCACCACCGAACGCACTCCCGAGACCACCTGACCGGTTCTGCGTGAGTACGATCATGATCAGAACAACGGCCGAAATGACCTGCGCGATGTACAGCGCTGTTTCCACCGAATTTCCTACCCAATCCAGACTACAGATGCGAAAGCCGACTGGCTACTCTCGAGACCTCGCAGCGGCTTCCACGATGGCACGGAAGGATTGCACATTCAGGCTCGCTCCGCCAACCAGCCCGCCATCGATATCTGCCTGCCCCAGTAAATCCGCGGCATTGTCTGCGGTTACGCTGCCACCATACAGGACACGCACATTGGTACCAATGTCACCATACAGCGCAGTCAGTTCGCTCCGGACATAGGCACACATCGCCTGGGCATCTTCCGGTGAGGCGGAAACACCGGTCCCGATCGCCCAGACCGGTTCGTATGCGATGACGATTGCATCAAGTTCCTCCGCACCGGTTCCCGCAAGTCCGGCCACCAGTTGGCGCTTGACTACTGCCTCGGCCTCACCAGCCTCGCGTTCAGCCAGGGTTTCGCCAACGCAGAGCACTGCCCGCATTCCCGAACCAAGGATGGCGCGGACCTTCTGGCCCACCAGTTCATCGGACTCACCAAACACATGCCGGCGTTCGCTATGGCCGGCCATGACGTCGGTGCAGATCTCGGCAAGCATGCCTGTCGAAACCTCGCCGGTGAATGCTCCCTTTGGTTCGGTGTAGCAGTTCTGCGCACCGACCCGGAGCGTGGAGCCCTTCACTGCATCGGAGACGTTTGCTGTCCAGACCATTGCCGGGAATACCAGCAGTTCGACCTGATCCGGATCGTGCTCGATACCGGCCACACCCGTGGCGAGGTCGATCGATTCCTGCCGGCCGAGATTCATCTTCCAGTTGCCGGCGATGATTGCCGTGCGAGTTCCCACGTCTAATCCTCCAGTGCGGCAATTCCGGGAAGTGACTTGCCTTCCAGGAATTCGAGGGATGCTCCACCACCGGTCGATACATGGTCGATCCGGTCAGTAAGCCCGAGGTGCTGCAGCGCAGCGATTGAATCGCCACCGCCTACAACCGTAAAGCCGTTCGCTTCGGCAACTGCCTGGGCAACGCCACGAGTTCCCGCGTCAAACGGCGGCGATTCGAACACTCCCATCGGCCCGTTCCAGACGATCGTGCCGGCACCGGCAATGTGTTCGCTGAACAACTTCACCGTTTCCGGGCCAATGTCCAGAATCATCCGGTCATCAACCGGGTCGCCGGCGGCCTGGGTGCTTGCCGTATCAGGGGCATCCAGTCCGGATGCAACCTGCACATCGATCGGCACCAGCAGTTTGACTCCACGGTCGGCCGCCTGCTTCACCAGTTCATTTGCAAGGTCCAGACGATCCGCCTCGACAAGTGACTTGCCGATTTCGTTTCCGGCAGCAGCCAGGAAGGTGTTGGCCATGCCACCGCCGATCAGGATGGCATCCGCCTTGCCGAGGAACGACTCGATCACGCCGATCTTGTCCGATACCTTGGCACCGCCAAGGATCACGACCAGCGGCTTTTCCGGCGCTTCGAGAACGGATGACAGCGCCTTGACTTCCGCAGCCATCAGAAGTCCGGCGGCAGAAGGAAGTTCCGAGGCAATGGCTGCCGTGGAAGCATGTGCCCGGTGGGCAGCTCCGAAGGCATCGTTTACGTAGATGTCGGCCAGGCCGGCAAGCTTCGCCGCAAGTTCGGCATCATTCTTTTCCTCGCCCGGCTCAAACCGGAGATTCTCGAGGAGCATCACGCTGCCAGGTTGCAGGTCGGCTGCCAGAGACGTTGCCGATGGGCCGGCAACGTCGTCGGCCAGCACAACTTCCTTATCAAGAAGCTCCGCAAGCCGGTCGGCCGCCGGCCGGAGCGAAAGCTCCGGCCGGACCTGACCTTTCGGGCGTCCGAGATGAGAGGCGAGGATGACGGCAGCGCCCTCGTCCAGCAGATGGTTAATAGTCGGCAGTGCAGCCTTGATCCGGCTGTCGTCACTCACCGTGCCATCCTGCAACGGTACGTTGAAATCAACCCGGACAAGCACGCGCTTGCCACGAACATCCAGTGAATCCAGTGTCCTGAGTGTCACCAGCGCCTCCCGCTTCAGGATGTCTACTTGAGGCCGCTGCTGGCGATCATCAAGGCCAGGTCGGCGGTGCGGCAGGAGTAGCCCCACTCGTTGTCGTACCAGGCGACCACTTTGCCGAGCCGGTTGCCGAGAACCAGCGTCGAGAGGCCATCAACGACCGAGGAGTGCGGGTCTGCACGGAAGTCTGTCGAAACCAGTGGCTCATCAGTGTAGTCGAGGATGCCTTCGAGAGCGCCATTCGCCTCAGTGATGAAGGCATTGTTGATGCTTTCGACGGTCACATCCGAGTCGAAGTCAACCGTCAGGTCAACCAGTGACACAGTCGGGGTCGGAACGCGGAGGGCGAATCCATCGAACTTGCCCTTGAG
Source organism: uncultured Thermomicrobiales bacterium (assembly GCA_964462545.1). Classification (GTDB taxonomy): domain Bacteria; phylum Chloroflexota; class Chloroflexia; order Thermomicrobiales; family CFX8; genus CAYWXR01. The sequence continues at coordinate 289,232 of CAYWXR010000001.1, read as the reverse complement.
TTCCGGGAGTACCAGGGCGACCGCACGGGCTGCACCGGTGGTGGTCGGGACGATGTTCAGGCCGGCGCTGCGAGCGCGGCGCAGATCCTTGTGCTGGCCATCCAGCAGCATCTGGTCGCCGGTATAGGCGTGCACCGTGGTCATGATCGCGTGGTTGATGCCGAAATAGTTGTGCAGCACCTTGGCGACCGGGGCGAGACAGTTGGTGGTGCAGGATGCGTTCGAGACGATGTGGTGATTATCCGGGTCGTAGGTCTCATCGTTCACGCCCATGACCAGGGTTGCATCCACGTTGGTGCCCGGTGCGGAAATGATGACCTTCTTCGCTCCACCGTCAATGTGGGCCTTGGCCTTGCTGCCATCGGTGAAGAACCCGGTCGACTCAATGACAATATCGACGCCCAGGTCGCCCCAGGGCAGGTTGCCCGGGTCGCGCTCGGCGAAAACCTTCACGTTCAGGTCGTCAACCTGCATCGCGCCGTCTTCGGCTTCAATGTCAGCATCCCAGATGCCGTAGGTGGAGTCGTAGCGCAACAGGTGTGCCGCGGTGTTGATATCCATCAGGTCGTTGATGGCGACGATCTCGAGGGCACCTTCGTGCTGCTCATAGATAGCCTTGAACACCTGCCGGCCAATGCGTCCGAATCCGTTGATCCCTACCCTGACTGCCATGGAACTACCCCTTTCCTTTGGAATGTTCCGCCACATGACGCCGGTCACGATTCGACGTCGATGTTCCTACTGCCTGCAGCCGCTTCTCCGGCTGTCTGGACGAACTGCGTCTTGCCTGCCTGTTTTTCTGCTGCTTCCCCTCCCCCGTGGCGGCCTTGCCGATCTCGATCAGTTCCACGGCAAGCTTGTCCGGGTCGTGCCTGAGCGGGAATTCCGGGTTGACGACATCACGTTCTTCTACCCGCAACCGGCCCTCATATTCGCCAATGCCATTGTAACGAACTGCGGAGACGCCCCATTCCGGTTTGATACCGTGGGCAGCAGGTTCGAGATTGGAATTCACCAGGATTCTGTCAACCGGCAATCCACCGCAATGTTCTTCCAGCGCCCGGATGTGTTCCTCGACATTGAAACCATCGGTTTCACCGGGCTGGGTTGCGACATTGCAGACATAGACCCGTTCACCCGGAGCAAATCGCAGCGCATGATCGATGCCCTGAACCAGCAGGTTCGGGATGACAGAGGTGTAGAGACTTCCCGGCCCCAGCACGATCAGGTCGGCCGAGAGGATGGCTTCGATGGCCGGGTCGTAGGCAGCGGCGTTGCCGGGTTCAAGGAAGACACGCTCGATGCCGGCCTGCTCCTGGACGATGGTTGTCTCTCCATATAACGTCCGGCCGTCAACCATCTTGGCGGCAACAACAATATTCTCCAGCGAGGAAGGCACGACCGTACCGCGGATGTTCAGCACACGGGATGACTCGATAATCGCCTGCTCGAAACTGCCGCTTACCTTGGTCATGGCAGTGATGAACAGATTGCCGAACGAGTGACCGGAAAGGCCGGAATCTCCAGCTTCAAACCGGTACTGGAAGAGTTCGCTGAGCAAGGTTTCCGAATCTGCCAGAGCCACCAGACAGTTCCGGATGTCTCCCGGCGGTGGCATGTTGAATTCCGTGCGAAGCCGTCCGGATGACCCGCCGTCGTCACCGACCGTCACAATGGCCGTGATTTCGACCGGATGCTTTTTCAACCCTCGCAGGAGTGTCGAAAGCCCGGTGCCGCCGCCGATCGCCACAATGCGCAGCTCGGGTTCGGCGGAACCGAAGCGGTGGGACGCGATCAGATCGGCAAGTCCACTCTCGCCGGAGCGTTGATCCATGAACGGGCTGAGGAGTGACTTCGAGAGTTGAAAGAGTCCGATAAGGATGAATGCAAACCCGGGAACGATGACGATCAATTCACGCCACGGGTGAGGGATGAATTGCAGGGTGATGGTGCGGACCAGTGAGGTCGTTGACGCCGGGAACTCGTAGTTGCGGTAAATCCAGGCGAGGCCCATTGCCATGGCGAGGCTGGTGATGGTGATGCCCGCCGAAAGCATGATGATCCAGCGCTTGATCATCATTCCGGGGCGAAGCCAGGTCTTGAACTTCATACCCGCTACTCCACCTCCCGAAATGCCGCGCCAGGCGGCCTGAGTATAGCACGCAATTCCGGGTATCCTCTGTCAGAAACGAAGCTGGTCATGGGTGTTTCCTACCTATATATCAGTGGACGTAACAGGCCAGTCCCTGTTATCATTACTGATTGGAACTGATGCGCCCGGTAACGAAGTGGGCACCGCCCCACTTCGTTTTTTGTCTCAGAGCCGATCCTGGTGCCTGTTGACAGTGCGGCATTCCAGACATGCCGAGCCGCAAGCGTACGCCCTGGTCCACATTACAAGCAGTGTCCAATCGATCTGATGACAACCAAGAAGACAAGTGAGGTGTTCGGGTATGAAGAGCGATCTCTACACAGCAATTGCTCAGATTGCCGCAGAACGTGGAATCCCGCGCGAAGCCGTTCAGGAAGCGGTTGAGCAGGCGCTGCGGACGGTCTACAAAAAAGTTTCCGGCTCTGACGACTACGTGGATGTCGTTCTTGATTCCAACACCGGCGCATATGAAATCACCGGCGTCAAGCGCGTCGTCGAGGAAGTCGAAGACCCCAGCATCGAGATTACCCTCGAGGAAGCTCGGGCCATCGACCCCAACGCGTACATTGGTAAGGAATATCGCTTCCCGCTGCCGACTCCGGAGAATTTTGGTCGTATCGCAGCCCAGACTGCGAAGCAGGTGATCCTGCAGCGCATCCGGGATTTTGAGCGTGAAACGGTCTACGAAGAATTTGCCGACCGCGTTGGCGAAGTCATGAACGGCGTCATCGAACGCGCCGACAGCCGTGCGGTGATTGTGAATCTCGGCAAGGCCGAGGCGGTGATGCCGGCTCGCGAGCAGGTGCCGAACGAACGCTACCGAAACGGGCAGCGTTTGAAGGTTTACCTGCTGGACGTCAACAAGGACCCGCGTGGCCCGCAGTTGATTGTCAGCCGTACACACGGTGCCCTGATCAAGCGACTGTTTGAACTCGAAGTGCCAGAGATCTTCTCGGGTGCAGTCGAGATCATGGCGATTGCCCGCGAACCTGGTTTGCGTAGCAAGGTTGCCGTGGCTGCCCGCCAGGAGAATGTCGACCCGGTCGGTTCGTGCGTCGGCATCCGTGGTGTACGAATCCAGAACATTGTCAACGAACTGTACGGCGAAAAGATTGATGTGATCGAGTACTCGCCGGATACGACTACGTTTATTGCCAACGCACTTTCGCCGGCAAAGCCGATCAGCGTTACGTTGAACGAAGCCGACAAGGTTGCCCGGGTGATTGTGCCGAGCGACCAGATGTCGCTGGCTATCGGCAAGGACGGGCAGAATGCCCGCCTCGCCTACAAGCTCACCGGCTGGCGAATTGATGTGAAAGACCCGGAATCGCTGCGCGACCAGGACGACGAGATCCTGCGGCAGGCACGTGCGGCCCTTTCGGAGATGCCGGATGCACTGTTGCTGGGCGGACGCCAGCCGCGACTGGTTCGCCCGGATGGCTTGATCTCGATGCGCGAGAAGGAATTCGGGCCGCTGCCTGAAGACCTTATCGGGATGAGCGTCGATGTCGAACTGGTTGGTGATGTACTTTCGGTCTATTACAACCGCGACATCCGCGCCCGGTACGACTTCGCCAGCGGTGAAGAGTTGCCGCTTTACGAAGATATTGTCTCCTGAGGCCGGCCCGCTTGCCGGCCGCAGCAGGACTGGAATAGTGGTGGATATGACTGGTGAAGCACCTGCACGCCCACGAAAGAAGGCGTCCCGGCCCAGGCACGTTCCACTGCGAACCTGTGTCGCCTGCCGCCAGAAAGACGCCAAGCGTCAATACGTCCGTATCGTTCGCACTCCGGAGCAGACCGTAGAGGTCGATCGCACCGGCAAGGCAAACGGTCGCGGTGCCTATCTCTGTGCTCGCCGGAGTTGCTGGGATAGTGCGCTGGAAACCGGAGCGCTGGCACGGGCGCTCAAGACCACGATTGATCCGGAGACCCGGACGAAGCTTGCCGAGTACTCGCGCTCGCACTTTCCGCCGGACGACGACGACACATTCTGATGAGCCTGCTGGTGGTGTCCACCAGTTGGCCGACAATGAGGGAGGAACGAGATGAGCGCAAGAAACAGAGCAGGCGGAGCAAACCGCAATCGACGCCGGGGGGGCCGGCGAGATGACCGGCAAGGCGGGGTAGCCGTACAGAACGCCCCGGTCAGGCCGGAAGGACCAGTGACACTCGGCGCGGTAATGTCCGTGGCCGAACTCGCTGATGCCCTGATGGTAACCCCGGTCGAAGTCATCAAGGAACTGATGGGTCTTGGCATTATGGCCTCGATCAATCAGCAGGTTGACTACGAAACGGCCAGCAACGTTGCCGCCCGTCTGGACATCGAAACCGAACAGCATGTCCCGGAAGTCATGCAGGCAGCAACCGAGGAGATCGAAAGCCGCCGCGGAGAAGGCGCAACCGATCCGGACGCTGTGCCACGGCCGCCGATTGTCACGATCATGGGCCATGTTGACCACGGCAAGACCAAGTTGCTCGACACCATCCGGGAGACCCGGGTGGCCGAGGGCGAGGCCGGTGGCATTACCCAGAAGATCGGTGCCTACCAGGTAGAGGTCCAGAAGCGGAAGATCACCTTCCTGGATACACCGGGTCACGAAGCCTTTACGGCCATGCGTGCCCGTGGAGCCCAGGCTACTGACATCGCCGTGCTGGTTGTTGCCGCCGATGACGGCATCATGCCGCAGACCCGGGAAGCAGCGTCGCACGCGAAATCGGCAAATGTGCCGATCATCGTTGCGATCAACAAGATCGACGCGCCGGGTGCGAATCCGGACCGCATCAAGCAGCAACTGACCGAGATTGATCTCATTCCGGAAGAGTATGGCGGCGACACGCCGGTCGTCGAGGTTTCGGCCAAGGAGAACCTTGGTATTGACGATCTGCTTGAGGTCATCCTGCTGGTGGCTGATATTGCAGAACTGAAGGCGAACCCGAACAAGCCGGCAGTCGGTGTCATTATCGAAGCCGAGATGGACCGCAACCGCGGTGTTTCGGCGACGGTGCTGATCCAGTCCGGCACGCTCAAATTGCGGGATATCGCCGTTGCCGGTGCCACATATGGCCGCATCCGTGCGATGTATGACGACCACGGTCGCAAACTGCGTCGTGCCGAGCCGGCAACCCCGGTCGAGGTGTTTGGCCTCTTCGAGTTGCCGCAGGCCGGCGATATCTTCCAGGTCGTCGAAGACGAGCGCGTAGCCCGCGACATCGCCGAGCAGCGTAGCCGCCAGCAGCAGGCCGAATCGCTCATGCCGACCCGGTTGAAGCTTGACGATATCTACTCCCAGATGCAGGAAGGCGGCACCAAGGAACTGCCGATCGTCCTCAAGGCGGATACCCAGGGTTCGCTGGGTGCAGTCCAGAGCAGTCTTGCCAAGCTCAGCGAACAGTCTGATAACGCCAAGATCACTATCGTCCATACCGGAACCGGTGCGATCAACGAGTCGGACGTTCACCTGGCAGTCGCATCGCGAGGCATCATCATCGGGTTCAACGTTCGACCGGATGCTGCTGCTCGTCGAACCGCAGATAACGACAACGTGGATATCCGCTTCTACGACGTCATCTACCACCTTACCGAAGAGGTTGAGAAGGCCATGAAGGGTCTGCTCGACCCGATCAAGCGTGAGGTTACCGACGGCTACGCCGAGGTTCGCGAGATCTTCCGGTTGCCGAACCGTGTCGTCGTTGCCGGTATGCATGTGCTGGACGGCAAAATCACCCGGAACTCGCGGGCACGTATTCTCCGGAATGGCGCCGTGATGGCCGATACGACCGTGTCGTCGCTCAAACGCTTCAAGGACGACGTCCGCGAGGTTGCAGCGGGATACGAGTGTGGCGCCTCCTTCGAAGGGTTCAACGAACTCCAGGAAGGCGACCAGGTCGAGTTCTACCGGATTGAGGAAGTTGCCCACACCTAGGGTGTGGCGAACATTCTGGTGACCCAGGGAGGGTCGGTCTCAAGCATGAGTGCACGACGACGCCGGCAGGTCGGGGACCTGCTGCGTGATGAGATCAGTTTCATCATTCAACGGGGGCTGAAAGACCCGCGGATTGGCTTTGCCAGTATTACGCGGGTTGAGGTCAGCGCGGATATCCGCTATGCCACGGCCTACGTCAGCGTCTTTGGCACTGATGAGGAGCAAAGCGAATCGCTGGTGGCGTTGAACAACGCTGCCGGCTACATTCGCCATGAACTTGCTCCGAAACTCACCATGCGCAGTGTGCCGGTGATCCGGTTCAAACTTGACCGCTCGATGGAACATGCCGAAAATGTCCAGCGGCTCCTTAGTGAGATCGACCTTCCGCCTGCCGCTCCTGAAGAGGGCGGCGATGAAGAGAAAGCACAACCGAGTTGAGCGCCGATGACCGGCAACCCTCAGCCATTAGACACGAGACCGTAGAGGATATCCCGGCGCAGGCGGAAGCTATCCGCCTGCTTGTCACCGGCCACGAACGTGTAGCCATTCTGACCCACTCCAACGCCGATGCTGACGCTGCAGCATCGGCGTTGACCATGCGTGCCATATGCACCTTTCTTGGTCGACCGCCGATCCTGACCATCACAGGAGACACCCAGGTTCCGGAAAACCTGATGTTTCTGACTGATGTGCTGGTGCTCACGTCTGATGACAGGGCTCTTGAAGCCGCAGATCTGGTGATTTATGTTGATTGCGCAGAGGCCGGCCGCATCGGCCCGCTTTATGGTGCGCACGAAGCGTTTCTAAAGAATCACCCGGCAACAATCAACATCGACCACCACGTCACCAATACCCGGTTTGCCAGCCTGAATTGCGTCATCCCGGAAGCAGCGGCAACGTCGGAAATCCTGATGCAGATGTGCCAGCATCTTGCGATGCCGGTCGATGCGTCGCTTGCAACCTCATTGCTTGCCGGCATCTATGGCGACACACTGGGGCTCCGGACCCCGAGCACCACACCGACGACGATGCGGGTTTCGGCAACGCTGGTTGAGGCGGGCGCAAACATCGACATGGTGGTGGACTGGCTCTTCCGGGTGAAACCATGGCCGGCGGTGCGACTCTGGGCCGCTGCCCTTGCGCTCGCTGATTGGTCCGGTCCGGTCATCTGGACCTATATCGACCGCGAGACACTGGAGCGCACCGGTTCCGTGCCATCACAGGCCGAGGGGTTGATCAACTTCCTTGCAGGCACCATCGGCGCCCGGGCCGCTGCCCTCGCCTATCAGGAGACTGGTGGCTGGCGGGTCAGCCTGCGGTCTGTCTACGATGACGTCGATGTTGCTGAACTGGCCAGCACCTATGGTGGTGGCGGACATCCCAGAGCCGCCGGTCTCCGGCTTGCCGGCGATCAATCGGCACTGAACGAGTTCATCAAGGGGCTGGGCGAAACGATCGCGCAGCTGCCCTCCTCGTCCAATGGCACGCAGAACTGAGCCAAATCTCCACGGGTTGATTGTCGTCGACAAACCTGCCGGCATGACGTCGCACGATGTCGTCGGTCGTATCCGTCGATCTACCGGCGAGCGTCGGGTCGGTCACGCCGGCACGCTCGACCCGTTTGCAACCGGAGTCGTGCTCGTCGGTATTGGACGGGCCACCCGTGTGCTCCAGCACATCCAGGACTCCGACAAGGTCTACCTGGCGCACATTGTCCTCGGAGCAGAGACGGACTCCTGCGACGTCGATGGCGCTGTCGTCGCCCGTTCCATTCCGAAATCCTGGCCGACCGAAGAACAGGTTCTTGAAGCGATAGGCGACTTGACCGGAACCATTACCCAGGTTCCGCCAATCTTCTCGGCAATCAAGGTTGATGGTCAGCCGCTGTACCGGCAGGCACGAGCCGGCAAGGACGTCTCGGTTCCAGCACGTACGGTGGAAGTACACGCGATGGAACTTGTCTCCTGGGAGCCGCCGGATCTGGTGATCGGCGTGCATTGCGGCAAGGGAACCTACATCCGCTCGATCGCACGAGACCTGGGAACTGCGCTGGGAACCCACGGATACTGTCACGGCCTACGGAGGTTGGCGATTGGCAGATTCGGAATAGACCAGGCGTGGTCGCTGGATGAACTGGCTTCGCTGGACGTTCCGGAATTCTGGCACGACGTTGCCATGCATCCGGACATGGCGGTGCTGGACCGGCCAGCGGTCGTACTCTCCCCTTCCCAACGGCAGTCGTGGTATTTTGGCCAGCCGGTTACAATAGACCCCGCGAAGGCGACCCCGTCTCCGCTCGTTCGGGTGTATGCGAGCGATGGACACTTCACGGGGCTTGGGGAGATTTCAGACACGGGAACGCTCCGGCCAGTGCTGGTGTTCCCGGTGATTGATGAGGAACGTGCCGAGTGACATCCGGTTCTGGAGCCTGGGCCGCGGCATTCGCCGGCCTTGCAGGTGAACAGCATGCGTTGACAATTGGCAATTTCGATGGCGTCCATCGCGGACACCGTCACCTTCTCAATCAGGTCATTGGGGCGGCTGCCCGCCGGAAGGTTCGATCCCTGGTTGTAACGTTCGAGCCCCATCCTGTTGCGGTCTTGCGACCGGAAGCCGCGCCGATCCGCCTTTGCACACCATCGACCAAGGTCGAGCTACTCAGGGCCGCCGGAATCGATGATGTTGTCGTCCTGCCCTTTGACAATGACCTTGCGTCGCTAAGTCCGGAAGAGTTCCTGCAATTGCTGGTGGATGGAGCCCGGCCAACGGACATGTTCGTTGGCGAAGGGTTCCGGTTTGGGCGAAAGCGAAGCGGAACAACTGCCCTTATGGACGAATGGGGCAAGCAGCACGGGTTCGAGACACATGTCGTTGCACCATTGGTCGATGAAGAAGGTGTAATCAGTAGTTCACGAGTGCGGGCTGCCCTGCTTGCCGGCGATGTAAAGACAGCGGAGAAACTGCTGGGCCGCCGCGCTCGACTGGCAGGCAAGGTCGAGCATGGCATGGCCCGTGGCCGCGATCTGGGCTACCCCACGGCAAATTTGCATATTCCACCAGGGTTGGGCATTCCCGCAGATGGAATTTATGTCGGGTACGCCCACCTGGATGATCGTTCCAACGGTCCGCGGGAAGCATTGATCTATATTGGCACCAGCCCGACCTTTGGCGACCGTGAGCGAATCGTCGAGGTCTATATTCTCGATTTTCAGGGGGACCTCTACAGTCAGGACCTGGAAGTAGAGTTCCTGGCATTTGTCCGGGCCGATATGGCGTTTGAAAGCGCAGATGCCTTGATCGCCCGGATTGCGGAAGATGAGCGGGTGTCGAGGGATATTCTCTCCCGGTCGACACCGGAACAATTGGCGAAAGGCGGCTGACGTTGGCTGAAGTGCAGGAAACCAGAGAAGCGAGCGTCAGGCGGCTCCTGACCGAGAATGTAGCCCAGGTCGAGGTGCGCGAGAATCTGGAGAAACGCATTCTTGCCGGCGAGCACCTGCGGGTCAAGATGGGCTTTGACCCGAGCGCCCCGGATATCCATCTCGGTCATTATGTCGGTCTCAAGAAGATGCGACATTTCCAGGATCTTGGCCACACCATCGTGGTTATCATCGGGGACTGGACTGCACAAATCGGTGACCCGACCGGACGTTCGGTACAACGCAAGATGTTGAGCGCCGAAGAGGTCCATGCAAACGCCATGACCTACCTTGACCAGTTCTTCAAGGTGGTCGATGAGTCCCGCGCCGAGATTCGCTGGCAATCCAGCTGGTTCGGGACGTTCACATTGGCCGATGTCCTACGGCTTACCAGCAAGTTCACCGTTGCCCAGATGCTCCAGCGCGATGATTTCTCCAACCGTTATGCGGCGGGTTCGCCTATCGGCATCGTAGAGTTCCTTTATCCCCTGCTCCAGGCATACGACTCGGTCGCTGTGCAGGCCGACGTTGAGATGGGCGGCACCGACCAGACCTTTAACCTCCTCGTCGGCCGGGACATCCAGCGGGAGATGGGCCAACCGGCCCAGGACATCCTGACTGTGCCGATTCTTCCGGGGCTTGACGGCGAAATGAAAATGTCCAAGAGCCTCGGCAACTATGTCGGCATTACTGAAGACCCGAACCAGATGTACGGCAAACTGATGTCGATTCCGGACAGCATCGTCGAGACCTATCTGCGTCTGGTAACCGACATCCCTTCTGCCGAGATCGACCGGCTGGTAGCCGGTATTGCAGACGGAACCGAGCATCCGCGTGATGTGAAGGACAAGATGGCTGTCAATGTCGTCACGGCCTTCCACGGTGAGGATGCCGCTCACGCTGCCAGAGAGGAATTCTCCAGGGTATTCCGTGAACGTCAGGCTCCGACCGACATGCCGGAAGTTGAAGTTGATGTACCGGCTCCTATCACCGGTCTGATCCTGCAGGCCGGCCTTGCTGCGAGCAATAACGAGGCACGCCGTCTCGTCCAGCAGGGCGGTGTCCGCCTGGATGGAGAACGGGTCGCGTCGACCGAGGGTGATGTGGCGCTGGATGGTCCGGCAGTGCTCCAGGTTGGCCGCCGGCGGTTCGTTCGATTGATTCCACGGGGTTAGCCAGGCAGCGACGAAGTGGTATACTAAGTCGCTGCCAACGGGGTGTGGCGCAGCCTGGCAGCGCGCGGCGTTTGGGACGCTGAGGTCGGAGGTTCGAATCCTCTCACCCCGACCAGGCGGGAGTAACTCAGTTGGTAGAGTGCCTGCCTTCCAAGCAGGTTGTCGCGAGTTCGAGTCTCGTCTCCCGCTCCCGAAAGATGAGAAGCCCGTCTCACAATGAGACGGGCTTTCTGTTTGCCTGCCCTAGTCCAGTGGCTGGTGATGGTCGTAGTTGGGGGTGGCGCGTTTCCAGTACCCGGTGACGCGCATGCGGGTTTCGGGGATGTTGCGCTCGTTAAGGATGTGCCGGCGGATCGAGCGCATCATGCCGGCCTCACCGGCGGCCCAGGCGAATCCCGGTCTATCAGGCAGTGACATTGCCCGGAGTGCGTCAACAACTGCCTCGATTGATTCCTCATCGGTGGAACGATCGTGAACCCAAACCAGTTCCAGATCGGCTTCGGTGTGAAACGATTGTTCCTCTTCAGCGTCAGCGACAGATACGACAGCCTTGATGATGGTGCCCGCCGGGGCACTTTCGATCCGCCGGCCAAGCGCTGCCAGACCGGTGGCGTCTCCGGCCAGAAGGTACCAGTTGACTTCTCCTGTAACGATGCGTGATCGTCGCGGGCCGCTGACGCCGACGTAGTGTCCCGGTTCGGCGTTGCGTGCCCAGGTTGCTGCCGGACCATCACCGTGAATCACAAAGTCGAAATCGAGTTCGTTTGCCTCGGCATCGTACCGGCGCGGTGTGAACTCGCGGCCCGGTGGTCGCTTGCTTTCATCTGCAAACACCACCTTGTTATCCACGACGTCAGGCGTCCAACTGCCGTCGGTTGGGTCCGCAGGGAAGAACATTCTGGCGCCATCATCGGCAGCATCGGATCGGAATCCCTTGAGATCGTCACCGGTGAGCGTTACCCGAACCATGCGTGGTGTCAACCAGGTTGTACGCTTTACCCGTAGCATCCTGAATCTGAACGGGTGTGGTGTAACCTGAATTGGAGATTCCGTACTTGTCATGTGATCAAAAGCTTCCATTCTCCGGGATTCCGGACAAGAATTCGACGTGGTAGCGTAGTCCATCCGCACCAGCATCTGGTGCATTTGAAAATCGCCCCGGTGACTGTACGCCATCGGCCAAACAAGTGAAAGAACGTGTGCCAACGATGAAGTGGATAACCAGACAGAACGTCCGCATAGATCGTGTCTCCTGCACCTGGTTGATACTCAGCTTCTGCGATCCCGAAGCAGAGATCATGTACGTCCCGACGGAGGACGTCCTGCGCGTTGCTGGCGAGACCGGGGCGATCCCGTTTGACCTTCCGGGCGTCGAGATGGGGCATCATGGTGATGAGTGCTCGTTTGACGCGATTCTGAAGGCGCACGGGCCGGACGATGAGGCGCTCTACAAGCTGGCAGCCATCATCCGGGGAGCAGATACTCCAAACAAGGACCTGACACCGGAATCGCGCGGACTTGATGCCATTGCCCATGGCTTCAAGCGCCTGGCTGCAGCCGGTGGCTACGACGACCGGGAATCGATCCGTCGCCAGTGGCACATGTACAACGCGCTCTACCTCTTTTGTGGGGGTGACCCGGAGAAGATTTCCGATCCCAGAATCTGATCCGACATACCGGAAGGCTGGGCTGGTGAAAACGATCCAGGAGCTTCGGGAGATCTATGGCTGGTCGCACTGGGAACTGGCTGTGCGGCTTGGCGTACGCCCCGGCATGTTGAAAGACTGGGAGGCCGGCAAGAGCCGGCCTCGTGCAATCCATCTCACCCGTCTGGCCGAGATTTTCGGTGTGGACAAGTCGTATATCAAACTGGATGTCGAACCAGTCGACGACGCTGAATCAGGCTCCGGCAGCGCGTGACGCAGCCTGCTTACGAGCACGGTTGCGGTCATGGTGTGAAAGCAGACGCTTCCGCAATCGCAGATTGACTGGCGTCACTTCCAGAAGTTCATCGTCAGCCAGGAAGTCCAGACATTGTTCGAGACTGAAAACGGTTGGTGGTGTCAGTTTCTCGGCGCTGTCAGCAGCCGCTGCGCGCATGTTGGTGAGCTTCTTCGCCCGGCAGACATTCACCGGCAGGTCTTCCTGACGCGGTTGTTGCCCAACGATCATGCCTTCGTACACCTCGGTACCCGGGGCAATGAAGATGATGCCGCGCACCTGGGCATTGGCGATACCGTGGGTCAGTGCTGTACCAGCCTCGGTAGCGACCAGTGCACCGGTGCGCTTGGATTCGATCTCGCCCAACCACGGTTCGTACCCGGTCAGCATCGATGCCATCGAACCATTGCCGCGCGTTGCCGTCAGGAACTGGTTTCGAAGACCAATCAGGCCACGGGTCGGAATGGCGAACTCCAGGCGGACATTTCCGCGGCCATCGTTCACCATATCCAGCATCCGTGCACGGCGGTTGCCGACCAGTTCGGTTACCGGTCCAACATATTCCTCGATGGTGTCAATCACCAGGTGTTCAATCGGTTCGTGGGTCTTGCCGTCGATTTCCCTGGTTATGACTTCAGGCCGTGAAACCTGGAACTCGTAACCCTCACGCCGCATCGTCTCAATCAGGATCGACAGGTGCAACTCCCCGCGGCCGGCAACCGAGAAGACATCCGCCTGTTCGGTTGGCTCAACACGCAGGGCGAAGTTGGTTTCCAGTTCGCGGTAGAGCCGGTCTCGCAGTTGACGAGACGTCGAAAACTCCCCTTCCCGACCGGCAAGCGGAGATGTATTCACACCGAAGGTCAGCTTGAGCGTCGGCTCCTGAATGGCGATGGCCGGGAGGGCTTCAGGGTGTGCCGGGTCGGTCAGTGTTGCACCCATCCTGGCGTCGTTGAAACCGGTAATCGCCACAATATCGCCGGCGTGTGCTTCATCAACAGGCCGGCGAGTCAACCCTTCGTAGGTATGGAGCGAGGTTACCTTCTGGACGACTGGTTCACCGTCCGGTTCGACGTGGGCGATCTGGTCGCCATTGCGAAGGACTCCGCGTTCGATGCGACCAATAGCGATCCGGCCCCGGTGCGGGTCGAAACCGAGGGCCGCAATCTGCAACTGGAGTGGACCTTCCGGGTTCACATCCGGCTGGGGCACGGTTTCCAGAATGGTGTCCAGAAGCGGCTGAAGGCTGTCTGAAAGGCTTTCAGCCTCGAGTCCGGCTTTCCCCTCACGTGCGATGGCGTAGACCACCGGAAACTCGAGTTGGTCAGGATCGGTAGCGAGGTCGAGGAAAAGGTCCTGGGTGCGGGACACGACAACGTCCGGGCGAGCAATTGGCCGGTCGACCTTGTTGACAACGACAATGGGCTTGAGACCGAGTGCAAGGGCCTGTCCAAGTACTGCTCTGGTCTGTGGCATGGGGCCCTCGACGGCGTCCACCAGGAGAAGGCAGCCATCTGCCATGTTCAGGACGCGCTCAACCTCACCACCAAAGTCAGCGTGACCGGGAGTGTCGATGATGTTGATCTTGACGCCCTTGTAGACGATCGAAGCGTTCTTGGAGAGGATTGTGATGCCCCGTTCGCGCTCGAGATCGTTGGCGTCCATAATAAGTTCGCCTGCGGCGTCCGGGTCCCGGAAGACATTTGCCTGCTTGAGCAGTCCATCGACCAGCGTTGTTTTGCCATGATCAACGTGGGCAATGATCGCGATGTTACGAAGCTCGGTCTGCCGTGCTGGTGCCGATGTTGTACTCAATAGTGTAGTTCCCTATCCGGTTGTTCATCATTCCTAACCAACCGTTCATTATATCGCGAAAACGGACAATTTGCCCACAATCATCACTATCACGATATAGTCCTACGGGGCCGATTACGAGTTACGGAAACGGACAACGTGCAGCAGAACCGACAACAACTCCGCTGGCTGAAGATTATTGCCGTGCTCGGACCGGTGACATTCCTGGCCGTCCTGGAACTGGTTCGGGCGCTGGCGCGTCCGGACCTGCTGCGTGCCTGGCCCGGATACATCCTGTTTGCGGGCATTGTGCTAATTGCGACTCTCTTCTTTGCCGAAGCCATCTTCGGGGCCTTTGACCGGATGCAGCAGAGCCTTCACCGGCAAAACCGGGAGTTGATTGCCCTGCACAATGCCGGCCTTGCGATCACCAGTGAATTGCAGCTCGAACGTGTTCTGCAGCGAGTGGTAGACGAGGCGCGTGAGTTGGGAGGGGCAAAGTACGGCGCCCTCTCATTGATCGGAAACTCCGGCGGGATCGAGGCATTCCTGACATCGGGAATCACTTCCGAAGAACGGGAACGCATCGGGCCAATTCCGTCCGGGCATGGACTCCTGGCTGTCGTCATTGAAGAAGGCGAGGCGCTGCGTCTGCCCGACCTGTCAAAAGACCCGCGCTCGGTCGGTTTCCCGCCGCACCATCCGCCGATGGACTCGCTGCTGGCCGTTCCGATCAGGTCACGCGGCAGGGTACTGGGAAGCCTCTACCTCACCGAAAAACGCGACAGCTTCGAGTTCTCGGAGGATGACCAGCAGCAGTTGCAGCGCTTCGCGACCCAGGCCGCCATCGCAATTGAAAACGCCAACCTGCATGGACAGGTGCAATCGATGGCGATTTCCCAGGAGCGGGAACGAATCGCCCGTGAAATGCACGATACGGTGGCGCAGGTGCTTGGTTACGTGAACACCAAGGCGCAGGCTGCCGAGGAGCATTTACGGCAGAATCGTGTTGAACAGGCGGAGCAACAGATCGCCCAGCTCTCGGCTGCTTCGCGGGAAGCCTATGCCGACCTGCGTGAGGCAATCCTTGGACTGCGAACCACGCTGAACCCGGACACTGGCCTCATTGACGCCCTGCGTCTCTATATCGACCAGTGGGAGACACGCACTCAACTACGACCTGAACTCGTTATCTCACCGCCCTCACTGCACCAGCCGGACATTGATGCGCTGGCCGAACTGCAGGTGTTGCGGATTATTCAGGAAGCACTGTCGAACGTCCGCAAGCACGCTCAGGCGAGCGAGGTGACCGTTACGGTTTCCCAGAATGCACATGAAGTGCTGGTCACGGTCGAGGATAATGGAGTCGGGTTTGCCGTTGGCGAGCAATCGGCGAGCGAGTTTCCGCGTTTTGGACTCTCCACCATGCGGGAGCGTGCCGAGGCGGTCAAGGGTGAGTTGCTGGTTGAAAGCACACCTGGCTCCGGCACCAGGCTGACCGTTCGGGTTCCCCGGGCATCAAGGATTTGAAAGGGAGATAACACACGGTGCGCGTCATCATTGCCGACGATCATGGTCTCTTCCGCGACGGACTCCGGAGTCTGCTTGAGGCACGCGGTGTCGAGGTGTTGGCCGAGGCTGTCAACGGACAGGATGCGATTGAAAAGGCACGTGAATATCGCCCGGACATCGTGCTGATGGACCTCAACATGCCGGTTATGAACGGACTCGATGCCACCCGCGTCCTCACTGCCGAGATGCCTGAGGTCAAGACCGTGGTGCTGACGGCATCAGAAGATGATGCAGACCTGTTCGAAGCGGTGAAATCCGGTGCCGAGGGCTATCTTCTGAAGAACCTCGAAGCTGACGATTTCTTCGAGTTGCTGACTGGCGTGACACGCGGTGAACCGGCTCTGACTCCCGGCCTTGCCCGCAAGGTACTCCGGGAATTTTCCCGGCCCGAGTCCGATCGTCAGGCACGTCGCCCGGATGAGTTGACTGAACGGGAGCAGGAGGTCTTGCAACTGCTGGTCTCCGGTGTTACCTCCAACAAGGATCTCGCAGCACGTCTGGTCGTCTCCGAAAATACTGTCAAATACCACCTCAGAAATATCCTGGACAAACTCCACGTCCAGAATCGTGCCCAGGTCATCGCATACGCTGTCCGCGAAGGCCTGGTCGATCCCCGCGACTAGCCATACCTACCCCGACGGGTAGCCTGAAAACTACCCGGTGTGACGTGTTCGCTCAACCCGCCAATTCCTAGAGTTAGACCATAACGGCAGGAGCCGTTCGGGAATGGCGGTGAGTGATTATGACAGCTCCGGCAGAGCGTTACGGGGAACACCGAATCCTTCAGGACCCGGAAGTAATCTCTCACCTGTTTGCCACCACCCGCTGGGCAGTTGCCTGGCTCGCACTCCGGTCTATCGCCGGGTGGATGTGGTTATCGGCCGGATGGTCAATCGTCCGGGATGAAACCACCAGCGACCTGCTGACATGGTCGGCCGGTATCGGCCTCACGATTGCCGGCATCGCGATGATTCTTGGACTTGGTGTCGGGTTGGTCGCGTTTGTTGCGATTCTGCTCGGAATCAACCTGGATGTCGCCGGACCCTGGGTAGTGGGCGTTTCCATGCTCCTGATCGTTGCCTGGAAAACAGCCGGATGGATTGGCCTCGATCGTTGGGCATTACCCACGGCTGTTGCCCCCTGGCGGGCAGGAAGCCGGTTGTTTCGTCCGGGTCCTGTCGAGCGCCAGGAGCAGTAAACCGGTCGGAGTTCCCTGGAGTAGTGGCGGCATGACGCCAGAACGTATGGAGAGAGGTTACTGAGATGGTTGAGTTCCCAACACATATGAGCCGACGTGGATTTGTGGGTTCGTTGGCTGCCGGTGGCCTGGTCATCGCCGGTGCCAAGACGGTCGGTCTGCCGATTGACCCTCCACGCGATCTTTCAACCAGTCCTTCCGGATCAAACGGCAACAATTCGGGCGCATCCGGTAACACAGAAGGCGCCGATCACGACCATAACAGCAACACCGGCCAGACCGACAGCTCTTCGGGAACGAAGGACTGGGAGGAAATGGACCGGATGCACGAAGCGGGCGTCCTCGCCTTCCCGGCCGAGACCGAGGGTATGGGTGGGCTGCCGTTGGAATACGAACTTGACGGTGATGTCAAGGTGTTCCGGCTTACCTGCTCGGAAATCAAATGGGAAACCGAACCGGGCGTGTATGTCGATGCCTGGGCCTATAACGGCATGGTTCCGGGGCCGGAAATCCGGGTGACCGAGGGCGACAAGGTCCGCGTCCATGTCACCAACGAAATGTCGGAAAGCACCGCTGTCCACTGGCACGGCCTGATGGTTCCGTTCGAAATGGATGGTGTCCCGTTCATTACCCAGCCGCCGATCACACCTGGCTCGACCTTCACCTACGAGTTCGAAGCCAAGCCGGTTGGCAGCCACATGTACCACTCGCACCTGAATGCCGCACAACAGGTCAGCATGGGGTTGCTCGGCGCATTCATCGTTGATCCGAAGGATCCGTCGACCCGGCCGGCATTCGACAAGGAATACACCCTGATCCTGAACGACGGCCCGCACGGATTCACGATCAATGGCAAGGGCTTCCCGGCCACCCAGCCGCTGGTTGCCAAGAAGGGCGAGAAGGTCCTCATCCGGTACATGAACGAAGGCATGATGATCCACCCGATGCACCTGCACGGCATGCCGCAGCTGGTGGTCGCCAAGGATGGCTGGTTGCAGCCCTATCCCTGGATGTGTGACACGCTGAACGTTGCACCGGGTGAACGCTGGGATGTCATTGTTGACGCGACCGAGGTTGGTATCTGGGCATTCCACTGCCATATTCTGACTCACGCCGAATCCTCTCATGGCATGTTCGGCATGGTCACGGTCCTGATAGTCGAGGAATAACCCCCCTTGAGGCCGGGGGTGGGGAGAACGCGCGAGGCTCCGGGAAACCGGGGCCTCGCCATTTTATGTCTTGTTTCTGATGCGTTGCTGCACCGACAGGATATCGTGTTCCGCATCAAGGATCGGATTACTTTTCGCCCAGGGGCCGGTAAACTCACTGGCTCTTGTCATGGCGAGAGTGTTGAGTGCGCGTTGCACGGCGAGGCGATCCTCATCGCTGAGCGGCTCTTCGAGGAGTTGCTGCCCGATCTGGCGTAATTCCTGAACGCGGGCAGTACGCTTCCAGGGAAAGATCAGCGACGGCCGCTCGAGGAATCGGAACAACGTGGTTAGCACCACGTAGGCAACCAGCACGAACCCGAGCGTGCTTGCCACCAGGATAATCAACGTCGAAGCGTCCACCGTGCCCTCGTCCAGTCTTCACCAACGCACTTTCTACCGAAGGGATTGTACCGGGTGGTTTCGTGAGTGCGGGCTGTTCGCGTATACTCGACGTTCACCGGTACGTCGCGACGACCTGTTGGTGACCGGCTGCCGGGCCTGTAGCTCAGTGGTAGAGCAAGGGGCTCATAACCTCAAGGTCGCAGGTTCGATCCCTGCCAGGCCCACTCTTACAGCCTGAGATTTGAAACAGGCAGCGGGCTCAAAAGCCTGACGCTGCTTCACACGTACACACTGGAGGATGATGACGGACCCTGTTGAGATTGGCCGAACGATCGCCGAGGTGGCATCTGACCGCCTCGCCACGAACATTGCGGTGCTGGATATCCGCGACCTCACCACTATTGCTGATGTCTTTGTCGTCTGCTCGGCAGATAATGCCCGTCAGCTCAATGCGGTACGGGAAGAAATTGCACTCAAGCTGCGAGAAAACGATGTCGATGTTCAGCGGGTCGAGGGTGTTGCCGAGACCGGCTGGATTCTGATGGATTGCGGCGACGTCATTGTGCACCTCTTTACCGAGGACCAGCGTCAGTTCTACCGGCTGGAAGACCTCTGGGCCGAGGCAACCACCATCCTGCGAATCCAGTAATTCGTATACGCCGTTTGGAAAAGCCTATTGCTGCGTACGTACGCCATGTTATACTGCGTATGTACACAGATCCCCGCTGCGATATTCCTTCTGTGTTCAGGGTTTGACCAGATTGCGGAAGGGCTCATCATGGTTCTGCGAACAGCGCTGGTTTCCACCATCATCTCGTGCCTTGTAGCGCTCGGTGTGCTGCTCGCCTCGGTCCTCTCGGGCCGGCGTAGCGCAGGAGTTGAAGAGCCCGAAGGACCCCGTTTCGAACTACTGCTGCAGTAACAACCTACCCCTGGATTCACCTACCTGCCCGGTGCCTTGCCTGAAGACTGGCGCCGGGCAAGGATGCCGATAATCGTCAGCACCACGGCTCCCATTGCCATCATCGCGAAGAATTTCATCTCCCGGGTCGGCAGCGCCAGAGAGAGCGCCCCGAACGTCGCCGTCAGTGTCGCAAACACGCCGACAATCTGCGGTTGGGTCAGACCAGCATCCAGCAACCGGTGGTGAAGGTGCCCACGGTCTGCCTTCATTGGATGCTTGCCATTCAGGACGCGATAGAAGATCACCCAGGCGGTATCGAGGATCGGTACGCCGAGAGCAAGCAGAGCAGTGGCGATTTTCGCCCCGCCGATCACACTGATCGTTGCCAGGGCAAACCCGAGAAACATGGCTCCGCTATCGCCCATGATGATCTTTGCCGGGTGCCAGTTCCATGGCAGGAACCCGACAATTGCCCCGGCAAGCGCTATCGCCAGTAACGAGATGGTGAATTGTGGATCTCCCGGTGGTCGGAAATAGGTGTGCAGGAAGAGGATGACCGTCGCGATGAGGGTGATCGTGCCGGCCATACCGTCCAGACCGTCTGCCCAGTTCACCGCATTCATCATTCCCACAATCCAGAAGATCGTGAAAAGAATGGCAACGACCAGCGGCAACGTGACCGTCTCAACAAACGGCAGGTTGAACTGGTCGATGACGATACCGGCGTGACTATCACGGAGACGTGGCAGTACGACGATGCCGGCAGCACCGATCTGGAACAGCAACTTCGGTAACGGGGGAACACCAAAGACGTCATCGAAGAGCATGACGACTACCACCAGCGTGGCGGCAATCACCAGTAGCAAAATGCGTTCGATTTCCTCAGCGAACCGCAGCACCGGCAGGACAAACGAAATCGCCACCGCCAGCAGGAAGCCAAAGTAGATCGCCACCCCGCCAATGCGAGGCACGGGAGTCTTGTGGACTCGCCGTGCCTCAGGCATGTCGTAGAGGGTGAATCGCCGGGCAAAATTCAGCGTTGGTCTAATCGACATCCAGGACACACCGGCAGCCACCAGAAAGACGACGGCGGCGATCAGCGCGTTGGGCATTACTCTCCGGTCACCCGGTTGGTGACTCCCGGGAGCGGGAAACCGGCCGACATCTCTGCCGCCTGCTTGCCGATTGATTCGATCAGGGCGGTGTCATCCGGAGACTGCACCAGTTCCGCGATCCATCGACCAATGGTGCGCATCTCCTCGACACCGAAACCGCGGGTTGTAACGGCAGCGGAACCGAAGCGGATGCCACTGGTCTGGAATGCGGAACGCGGGTCGTTCGGGATAGAGTTCCGGTTGGCAGTGATGCCTGCCTCTTCCAGCACTCGCTGGACCTTCCGGCCCGAAACGTCGTTTGGCCGCAGGTCGACCAGCATCAGGTGGTTATCCGTCCCGCCAGAGATGACGCGAAGGCCATGCTCCTGCAGCGATTCTGCGAGCGCGTTGGCGTTGGCAAGGACGTTGGCGATGTACTCCTTGAACGACGGCTGCAGCACTTCACCAAACGCGACGGCCTTCGCTGCGATGATGTGCATCAGCGGACCGCCCTGCAGCCCCGGGAAGACTGTCTTGTTCACCTGGTCAGCGAGGTCGTCAGACGCCATAACCATGCCACCGCGTGGACCGCGAAGGGTCTTGTGGGTGGTGGTCGTGGTCAATTGAGCGTGGCCGATTGGCGTCGGATGCATTCCCGCTGCGACGATACCGGCAATGTGGGCGATGTCCGACATCAGTACGGCTCCGACCTCGTCGGCAATCTCGCGGAACTTTGCGAAATCGATCGTCCGTGAATAGGCGCTGGAACCGGACACGATCACCTTTGGCTGCACTTTTACGGCAATCTTGCGAATCTCGTCGTAATCCAGCAGTTCGGTTTCCGGGTCGATGCCGTAGGAGTGCGCTTCAAACACCTGTCCGGAGAAGGTCACCGGTGAGCCATGTGTCAGGTGGCCGCCGTGTGCAAGGTCCATCCCGAGAATCCGGTCGCCCGGCTTGAGCACCGAGAGGTAGGCTGCCATATTGGCGACCGCACCGGAATATGGCTGGACGTTGACGTGGTTCGTGCCGAAGATTTGCTGGGCCCGCTCAATGGCGAGGTTCTCGGCTTCGTCAACGAATTCACAACCGCCGTAATAGCGCTTGCCGGGCAGTCCTTCGGCGTATTTGTTGGTCAGCACCGAGCCGGTCGCTTCCATGACCGCGGCGCTGGTGAAGTTTTCCGATGCAATCAGTTCGATGGTGCCGAGCTGACGTTGTTCCTCACGCTTGATGATGGACGCAATCAGCGGGTCGGCCTGGGCGAGGGAAGACATCTACGTGCTCCAGATCTCGTGCATGGCAGCACCGGCCACGCCGGCCGGTGGAACAGATGATAACGCACGGACAGGCTACTCTTCCCTGCGGCGGCTCCGGAAATGCATCACGATCGGGCTGCCCAGAAACTCCCAGCGCTCGCGGATGCAGTTTTCCAGGTAGCGTTCATAGGAGAAGTGCACATTTCGCGGGTCGTTGCAGAAGAAGACGAACCGGGGCGGAGCCACATCTGACTGGGTTGCGTAATAGAACTTGAGCCAGCTGCTGGGTTTTGATGGTGGCGGATGCTGGGCGACCGCTTCACGCAGCATCTTGTTCACCTCGCCGGTCGGGATACGCTTCTGACGCTCGCCATAGACATGCAGGGCAATCTCGATGATCTGGTTGACTCGCTGCCCGGTGACGGCAGACGTGAAGAGCAGTGGAGCATACGGCACAAACGAGAACGTCTCGGCGGCCTGCTTCTCCCACTCGTTCATGGTCTTCGAGTCCTTGGTGACGAGGTCCCATTTGTTGATGACCAGAATCAAACCCTTTTGGGCCTCGGCCACGTAGCCAACAATATGAGTGTCCTGTGCTGTGAAGCCTTCCTCGGCATCGAGGACCACCATCACGACGTCGGCCCGGTCAATGGCACGCATCGAGCGCAATACCGAATGCTTTTCCACACCCGGTTCAACCTTGCCACGACGCCGAATACCGGCGGTGTCAATCAATGTCACCATGTTCCCGGCCCAGTTGACATTGGTGTCGATTGAATCGCGCGTAGTGCCTGGCGTGTCCGAGACGATCAGTCGATCCTGGCCAAGCAGTTTGTTCAGGAGTGAGGACTTGCCGACATTCGGACGGCCAACTACCGCGAATTTCGGATACTCCGGCTCCTCTTCAAGTTCATCGGCCCGTGGCAGGAACGGAACAAGTGCGTCCAGCAGATCGCCCGTACCAATGCCGTGAAGGCTGCTGAAGGGAATTGGTTCGCCGATTCCGAGTTCGTAGAACTCAACCGATGTCGCACGACGAGCCTCGTTCTCGGTCTTGTTGACGCCGAGAACTACCGGCTTCTCCGCTCGCCGAATCAGGTCAGCAACATCATGGTCAGCGGCTGAAACGCCGGAAGCTCCATCAACCAGGAAAAGGATGACATCGGCTTCCTCGATGGCAAAGCGAGCCTGGTTCTGGGTGTTTTCCGAGATCTCGCGGGGAGCCAGTCTGTCGTATTCATCGACATCCTGCAGACCGCCGGTGTCGATGACGGTGAACTCAACGCCCTGCCATTCGGCATCACCATACATCCGGTCACGGGTAGTACCGGGGAGATCCTCAACGATGGCACGGCGTTCGCCGACCAGGCGATTGAACAGGGTTGATTTGCCGACATTTGGCCGGCCGACAATAGCAACGATTGGTTTCATGGGATGATGTCCAGATTCACATGGCCAACAGGTCAAGCGTTCAAGCGTACCATGCCGGGCGGCAAGAGAAATCCGGCCGGAGCGATTCCGGCCGGATATGTGGGCTTCGTGAAGTGATTTACGACCCGCTGACGACCGACACGAATCTGTCGATGGCTTCCTTGCCGGTCATCTCGGTTGCGCAGATCAACATGCAATCGGAAAGGTCCGGGTTGACCTTGCCGAGTTCCAGCCCGCCGATGATACCGGCATCCTGGAGAGCCTTATTGATAGCTGCCGGGTCATTCTGGCAGCGGACGGTGAACTCATTGAAGAAGTGACCCGAATTCACCACGGTGAACTTGCCGGTCGCTTCCAGTTGCGATGCCAGGTAGTGGGCATTCTGATAGCAGACCTCTGCCACCTGGCGCAAACCGGACGGGCCGATTGTCGCCATGTAGACGGTCGCTGCCAGCGCCATCAGACCCTGGTTGGTGCAGATGTTGCTGGTCGCCTTCTCACGCCGGATGTGCTGCTCGCGAGTCTGCAGGGCGAGCACAAAGCCGCGCTTGCCCTCGGAATCGGTAGTCATACCGACCAGGCGACCGGGCATCTGTCGTACGAGGCTCTGGTGCGTTGCCAGCAGACCAACCACCGGGCCACCGAACGACTGGCTCACACCAAGAGACTGGCCCTCACCGGTCACCACGTCGGCGCCGAGTTCACCCGGTGCCTTGAGCATGCCGAGGGCAATCGGATAGGCCGAAACGAGCAGCTTGCCGCCGCAGGAATGAGCCTTTTCGGCAACTGCAGCAACGTCCTCGATTGAGCCGTAGAAATTTGGATAGGCAATGATCAGGCAGGCGAGTTCGTCATCCAGATACGGATCGAACGCCGCAGGATCGGTAACCAGACCATCTTCCGGCAGCGGCAGTTCCACCACCTCGACACCGACGTTCTCGGTGTAGGTGCGGAGCACCTTGATGTAGTTCGGGTGGACTGTTCCTGCAACCACCACACGCTTACGGCCGGTGCGGGGGGAAACGGTGAGCAAGGCACCTTCTGCCAGCGCCGTTGCGCCGTCATAGAGCGATGCGTTTGCCACTTCCATGCCGGTCAGTGCCGCGACCATGGTCTGGTATTCATAAATAGCCTGAAGTGTGCCCTGGGCAACTTCCGGCTGGTACGGCGTGTAGGCGGTATAGAACTCACCACGGAACGTGATCTGCTGAACGGCGGCCGGTACATAGTGCGTATAGCTGCCTGCGCCGAGGAAACTCGGGTTGGCGATGCCGTTCATGTTCTCGTTCGCCAGGCTGTTCAACTGGCGGAACGCTTCCATTTCGGAAAGCGGTCGCGGCAGGTCCAGTTCCGGGAAGCGAACATCCTCGGGGATTACCTCGAACAGTTCGGCGACACTCTTGAAACCGGTCGCCTCGAGCATCGCCCGGCGATCTTCCTCGGTATGCGGATTGAACGTCATGTTTTCCCCTGCTGCCTAATGCCCGCCAGCCTCATCGAGCAGCGCCTCGTAGGCGTCTGCATCGAGGAGCTCATCGAGCTGGGACGGATCAGTAATGCGGAGCTTCACCAGCCAGGCATCCTCGAACGGAGATGAGTTCACTGTTTCCGGTGCTTCCTCAACGGTGGTGTTGTCTTCGACCACTTCTCCGCTGATCGGTGCGTACACATCGGAAGCAGCCTTCACCGACTCGATAACGCCGAGCGAGTCCGACTTGTCGAGCGTCGAACCAACGGCCGGCAGTTCAATGTAGGTGATGTCGCCAAGTTCGCTCTGGGCAAAGTCGGTGATGCCGATGGTGGCGATATCGCCATCAACTTTCACCCACTCGTGGGTTCGGGTGTACTTGTAATCCTTAGGAACCGCCATCTGTTTCCCTCCCATTGATGAAATCAACAGTCACCGGAAGCCGGTGCCTCAACTCTCCCGCTTGTAGAACGGAGTGCGGACCTGCTCGGCCTTCACCGGCTTGCCGCGAACGACGATCTCCAGCGGTTTGCCGACCCCGGCAAACTCGCGTTCGATCAATGCCATACCGATGCTTTCGCCAAGGGTTGGTGCCATCGTTCCGCTTGTGACGTGGCCGATGGTCTTGCCATCCACCTGAACCGGGTAGCCAGTGCGCGGCGCACCGCTGCGCTCAAGCATCTTGAACCCGACTGAACGGCGGGTTATTCCGGCTTCCTTGATAGCGCGCAACGCATCACGACCAATGAAATCATCCTTGTTGAGCTTCACCGCCCAGCCGAGGCCGGCTTCGAGCGGGTTGATCTCGGCAGAGATTTCCTGTCCATAAAGAGGCATGCGTGCTTCAAGGCGAAGGGTGTCACGTGCACCAAGTCCGATTGGCTTGATGCCATGTTCTGCGCCGGCCTCCATCAGGGAATCCCAGATGTGTCCAACCTGATCGATCGGGCAATAGAACTCCCAGCCATCCTCACCGGTGTACCCGGTGCGGCCGGCAAGGCAAGGAACGCCGGCGATTTCGGTTTCGGCGCAACTGAAATATGGCTGATCATTCAGATCAACAGAGGAGAGCTTTGCGACGATGGCTGCAGCGTTTGGACCCTGGATCGCAACCATGCCGGTGCTGGATGAAATGTGATCCACCGTGACATCGAGGTCACTGCGGTCTGCCCGGCGTTCGTTGAGCCAGGCAACGTCCTTCTCCATGTTGGCCGCGTTGATAACAACAAAGAAGCCATCACCGGACGGCCGGCGGTAAATGATGATGTCATCAATCACACCGCCATCGGGATAGAGCAGCAGCGTGTACTGCGCTTCCGACGGGCCGAGCGTCGATGCGTCGTTGCTGGCAACATAGTTGATAAAGGTCAACGCATCCGGGCCGGAAATGTCCACCTGCCCCATATGACCGAGGTCAAAGAGGCCGGCTGCCGTGCGCACGGTCTTGTGCTCATCAATGACGCCACTGTACTGCACAGGCATGTACCAACCGGCAAACGGCACCATCTTCGCGCCAAGCGCAATATGCCGTTCCGCCAGAGGCGTCCTCAACAGATCATCACTCAAGAAAACTGCTCCCCTCTCCACCACAATGCCACCGGCACTTGATGCCGGAGCAATTGTAGTCCCTATTGCCAACTTTCGCTCACCCGGTTCTGGCAGGTGCCTTTGCTGTAAAGGTTAGCGGTCGTTCCAGCGCATGTTTGCCAGCATCGGTGGAGGGTGCAACCGGATAGGTTCCGGTGAGGCACCCGGTGCAGAAGCCGTTGCCTGCCCGGGTTGCCCGGATCAGACCATCCAGTGAGAGATATGCAAGGGAATCCACACCGATGAACTTGCCAATCTCCTCGACAGACATGTTCGCGGCAATCAGTTCATCGCGGGTCGCCATGTCAACACCCAGGTGGCAGGGCCACATGATCGGTGGCGACTGGATCAACATGTGTACTTCGGTGGCACCGGCATCCCGCACCAGTTTCACGATCGGAATGCTGGTCGTCCCGCGGACGATTGAGTCGTCGATCAGGATGACACGCTTGCCCTTGAGAACTTCCGGAAGCGCGTTGAACTTCAATTGCACTCCGGTCTCACGCATCCGCTGGTCTGGCTGAATGAACGTGCGGCCGATGTAGCGGTTCTTGATCAACCCTTCGGAATACGGAATGCCGGAGGCGGCCGCGAATCCGATGGCAGCAGGTGTGGCCGAATCCGGCACGCCGACCACTACATCGGCGTCGATCGGGTTTTCGCGGGCAAGCTCTGCCCCCATTCGCTGGCGTGCAAGATGGAGACGCTCACCGAGAATCTGGCTATCCGGACGGGCAAAGTAGATGAATTCAAACAGGCACATAGCCGGCTCACGTGCCGGTGCCAGCCGCTCGGAACCGATGCCATTCTCGTCAATGGTGACCAGTTCGCCCGGTTCAATCTCGCGAACAAACGTGGCACCAACGGTAGCCAGCGCGCAACTCTCGGATGCAACTACCCAGCCACTGTCCAGGCGTCCCAGACAAAGCGGACGGATGCCATGCGGATCGCGGAGGGCATACAACTTGTGCCCAGACAGGATGCAGAGACTGTAGGCGCCCTCGCAGAGGGCCAGAGCCGCGCGCAGTTTCTCCGGCATCGTCTCGCCGGGAGCGAGGGCAATGAGCCGGGTCAGAATCTCGCTGTCGGTAGTCGTCAGGAATTGGGCGCCTTCCGCTACCATCGATGCCTGAAGCTCCGGCGCATTCGAGATATTGCCATTGTGGGCAACGACCACCGTGCCCAGTGAACTGGGCGAGGCCATCGGCCCGCAGTTTTCCGGTGAGGTCGAACCGGTGGTTGAGTAGCGTGTGTGGCCCACTGCCACCTGGCCGGTCAGATGGCGAAGGTCTGATTCGTCAAACACCTGGGATACGAGGCCCAACCGTTTGCGGATCAGGACCGACCCTTCATCGGAAACGGCTATTCCGGCACTCTCCTGCCCGCGGTGCTGCAACGCAAACAGGCCGAAGTAGGTCAGGCGGGCAACATCGAGGTCCGGCGCATAGACACCGAATATGCCGCACTCTTCATGTGGAGAGTCGTCACGGGTGAAATCCGGAAACATCGTGCGCCCCTCCTCAGACAATTGCCGTTCTGACGGTTCGACCATAGTGTACGGGATCTCCATCCCTACCGCTTGAGACCTGAAGACCAGGTTTCATATAGTTCGTACGTAGGTGCCGAGCCGATGCCGACTATCTCCAGCATACCGCTCCCGGTGACCTCACCGAGGACAGTTACGTCAAGACCAGCACCACTGGCGAGCACCGAAAGCTTGTCCACTGCGTCACCTTCGGCTGCAATGAGCACACGGGAGGCGGCTTCTCCGAACCAGGTCCGGTCGAGTCGTCCACCGTTCAGTTCCTGCAACGCGGTTCCGTCAATGGAGATTCCACCATTGTTGGCAAAAAGCATCTCGGCGATGGCGACCAGAAGGCCACCTTCGGAGGTGTCCGCCGCAGCCTTTACCAGGCCTCCATCAATGGTGTCGCGGACGAACTGCTGAACCGTCGCTTCCAGTTCAAGATCGAGTGCTGGCGGTGCGCCGGCGGTCTTGTCATGATGAACTTTCAGGAATTCGCTGGCGCCGGTCGTTGCCTCGTGCTGGCCAACCAGCAGCAACGTCTGTCCTGGTGCTGCAATGGATGCAACGGCCTTCGAAACGTCCTCGATCAGACCAACCATACCGACAGTTGGCGTCGGGAAGACTGCCTCATCGCCGGATTCGTTATAGAGACTGACGTTGCCACTCACGACCGGAGTCTCGAGTTTGCTGGCTGCCTCAGCCATACCGGAGACTGCACGCTCGAGTTGGAAGTACCCTTCCGGCTTCTCCGGCGAACCAAAGTTGAGACAGTTGGTCATGGCAACCGGAATTGCACCGGTGCAGGCAACGTTTCTGGCTGCCTCGGCAACTGCGTGCATGCCGCCCAGGTACGGGTCGAGATAGACATAGCGGGGATTGCAGTCGGTCTTGACGGCGATTGCCTTATCCGTGCCCTTGATCCGGACAACTGCTGCACCCGCTTCCAGCGGTGGGACAACCGTGTTACTCATAATGGTGTGGTCGTAGGTGCGGACCACCGGTTCCCGGGAGCAGACGTTCGGCGACGCCAGCATTGCTGACAGAACATTGAAGAGTTCACCAGCCTCGACATCGGGAAGGCTGGTTGTGTCGAAAGCCCGCGCCTCTGCTACCTTCGGTGATTCAACGCCTTCGCGGAAGTAGGTCGGGCAGTCATCAACAAAGTTGGTTGCCGGCACGTCGACCTCAACCAGATCGCCATCGAGGACACGGACACGGCCATCGTCGGTCACGCGGCCGATGACATCGGAGTGGAGATCCCAACGATCGAAGATTTCCTGAACCTCCGCCAACCCCTCTTCGCGCACAATCACGAGCATCCGCTCCTGGCTCTCGCTGAGCATGATCTCGTAGGCGTTCATACCGGTCTCGCGGCGGGAAACGTGCTGAACGTCGATTTCGATGCCGACATTGCCTCGATGGGCACATTCGACGATCGATGATGTCAGGCCAGCGGCACCGAGGTCCTGCATCGCAACGACGTGCTCGGTCTTGAGCACTTCCAGGCAGGCCTCCAGGAGCAGTTTTTCAAGGAACGGGTTGCCGACCTGGATAACTCCACGGTGCGACTCTTCCGGGTTTTCGACCGATGCAAAGGTCGCTCCATGAATGCCATCTCGTCCGGTATCTGCACCAACAAGTACCACCAGGTTGCCGACGCCACTGGCGCGAGCGCGCATGATCTCATCGTGAGCAACCAGGCCAACGCACATGGCGTTCACCAGCGGATTACCGGTGTAGGAATCATCGAAGAAGATGTCGCCGCCGACGGTGGGGATGCCCAGGCAGTTGCCATAGCCACCAATTCCACCAACAACACCCTGGAAAAGATAGCGGGTTCGAGGTGATTCGAGGGAACCAAACCGCAGTGAATTCAGCAGCGCGATAGGCCGGGCGCCCATCGTGAAGATGTCCCGGACGATCCCACCCACGCCGGTCGCTGCGCCCTGGTATGGCTCGACTGCCGAGGGGTGGTTGTGGGATTCAATCTTGAACGCGATCCCCAGCCCATCGCCGATATCGACTACGCCGGCATTTTCGCCGGGCCCCTGTACGACACGAGGGCCGGTGGTCGGAAAACGTTTGAGGAGTGGCCGTGAGTTCTTGTAACCGCAGTGCTCACTCCACATCGCACCAAACATGCCGAGCTCAACCGGGCGCGGCTCGCGGCCAAGCAACTCGCAAATCTGGTCATATTCATCGCGGGTCAGTGCAACTTCCCGCAGCATTTCTGCCGAAATCGTCATCGGGCCATCACCGTTTCCGCGGACCAGGCAAGAACCGAACTGAGCAGTTTCAATCCGTCATCTCCTCCAATGCGCGGGTCATAGGCGCGCTCCGGGTGGGGCATCAGGGCAACCACGTTGCCCCGTTCGTTGCACACTCCGGCGATGTGATCCACCGACCCGTTGGGGGTGGCTGCATCGTCGATCTGACCTTCTGCCGTCGTGTAACGGAAGACAATCTGGTTGTTTGCCTTGAGTGATTCCAGTTCTTCCGGCGTGACAAAAAAGCGGCCATCGCCGTGGGCGATCGGAAGGTGCAGGACGTCCCCTTCTTCCAGGCCAGCGGTAAGTGCTGTCCGATTGTTTTCCACCCGCACATACACCCAACGACATGAGAATGAAAGCTGGGCATTGCGGAGCAGATATCCCGGTAGCAGGTTGGCCTCGGTAAGAATCTGGAATCCGTTACACATGCCAATGACCGGTCCGCCCTGGTTGGCGAACTCAACTACGGCATCCATAACCGGTGAGAAACGGGCGATCGCACCTGGTCGGAGGTAATCTCCGTAGGAGAAACCGCCGGGAACGAGCAAGGCATCGAAGCCATCGACGGACCGGTCCTTGTGCCAGACCGGCGCGACTTCCTGCTTCAACCCGAGCTCAATCGCTGACAGAGCGTCGTGATCGCCATTTGATCCGGGAAACGTGACAACGCCAAAGCGCACCTGTGTGCTCTCCTGCTCCTAGCCGGTTACCGGCTCGGTAACTGCAATGCGGTACTCCTCGATCACCGTGTTCGCAAGCAGCTTTTCGCATGCGGCATTCACGGTTTCGGCTGCTTCGTCGGCCGATGCGGCATTCACGGTCAGTCGCAGGTACTTCCCGGCACGGACACCACTGATAGTGTCAAACCCCAGATTGTGCAACCCGTCGCGGATCGCCAGCCCCTGCGGATCATTGACGACTTCCTTCAGAGAGATGAACACCTCGACCAGATACTCATTCATTGCCACTGGCAATCAGCTCCTTATCGACCAGCCGGTCATATGCCGTCTGGTAACGCATGCGGGTCGCTTCAACGACTTCCTCCGGAAGCGACGGCGGCGGCGGGTTGCGGTCCCAGCCAATTTCGGTCAACCAGTCCCGCAGGGGTTGCTTGTCCAGACTGGCTTGCGGCCTGCCCGGTTCGTACGTATTGACATCCCAGAAACGGGAAGAATCCGGTGTGAACATTTCATCGATGACCGTCAACTCGCCATCAACAAATCCGAACTCGAACTTGGTATCGGCGATGATGATGTCCCGTTCGCGTGCGTAGCGTTCAGCAAAGCTGTAGAGCGCGAGCGATGCGTTGGCCAGGCGGCGTGTCAGCGAGGCTCCAATCCGCGACTCCATTTCGGCAATTGAGATGTTCTCATCGTGCCCGGTGTCGTTCTTTGCGGCAGGAGTGAAAATCGGCTTGTCCAGTCGACCGCTCTCGCAAATGCCAGGCGGAAGTGTATCGCCGCACACCGTACCGTGCTCACGGTATTCCACCCAACCGGAGCCGGAGAGATATCCGCGCACGACGCACTCAATATCGATTCGTTCTGCCTTGCGAACAATCATGAACCGGCCATCAAGTTCCTCGGCCCGGTGCTGGATCGACGCCGGTAGGTCCTTCACATCGGTCGAAACCAGGTGGTTCGGAACCAGTTCCCGGGTCATGTTGAACCAGAAAACCGACATTGCCGTCAGGATCTTGCCCTTGCCCGGTACCAGTTCAGGAAGAACGACGTCAAATGCAGACACCCGGTCGCTGGCAACCATCAGCAAGGTATCGCCCAGATCATAGGTGTCTCGGACTTTTCCCCGCCGGAAGAGCGGGAGTTCCGGGATGAGTGTGTCCGGGTTCGAAAGCATCAGGCCGGCACCTCCGTGGCTTCTGCATTGGCAGACTCGATCAACCCGAGTCGCTCGAACGCAACGTCGATGTGGCGAAGGTGATAGCCATAGTCGAACAATTCGTCGATTTCGTCGGCCGATAGTCGTTCGGTTACTTCCGGTTCTTCCTTCAGGTAGTCACGCAGGTGGCCACCGTGGTCCCAGGCGCGCATCGCATTCTTCTGAATGATCTTGTAGGCCACCTGGCGATCCAGACCTGATTCCACCAGTTTCAGCATTGCGCGCTGGGAGAAGATGGCACCGCCAGTGCTTTCCAGGTTACGCATCATCCGGCCTTCATCGACAACCCAGGTGTTGACCAGATCGGTGAAGAGGTCAAGCACGTAATCCGTGAGGATGAACGCGTCCGGGAAGATCACCCGCTCGGCGGACGAGTTGGAAATATCCCGTTCGTGCCAGAGTGCAACATTTTCCAGCGCCGGGTTCAGGTATCCACGAATTACCCGGGACAGCCCGGAGAGCCGCTCGCTTTCGTGCGGGTTGCGCTTGTGCGGCATGGCGGATGAACCCTGATTGCCGGCCTCGAAATACTCTTCCAGTTCCCGTACCTCGGTACGGGCGAGGTGGCGAATCTCGACGGCAAACTTGTCAATTGATGCTGCCAGCAGCGCCAGGGCAGCAAGTACTTCAGCATGGCGATCGCGCTGGATGATCTGGGTTGAAACCGGTGCAACGTTGAGACCGAGGATTCGGCAAACATCGTCCTCAAGGTCGGGTGGTACATTGGCGTGAGTTCCCACGGCGCCGGAGATCTTGCCAACCGAGATCGTCTTTCGTGCCGCTTCGAGCCGTGTCCGGTGCCTGCGGAGTTCGTCGTACCAGATGGCCAGTTTGAACCCGAAGGTGATCGGCTCGGCATGGACACCGTGAGTGCGGCCAATCATCAGCGTCCTGCGATGCTTGACCGCTTGCTTGCCGACTGCCTCGATAGCCGTATCCATACGCTTGAGGATGAGATCGAGCGCATCACGTGCCTGCAATGCGAGTCCCGTATCGCCAACGTCCGAACTGGTCAACCCCAGGTGGATGTAGCGCGATGCTTCGCCAACAGTTTCGCCGGTTGCCCGGAGGAACGCAATCAGGTCGTGGTCAGTTTCGGCCTCGATTTCCTTCATGCGGTCAAGGTCACAGGTAGCCTGCCGAATCGCTTCCATGGCGTCATCCGGAATAACTCCGCGCATCGCCCATGCTTCGCAAACGGCTTTCTCAACATCGAGCCAGCGGTCGATCTTGTTCCGTTCGCTCCAGACAGCGCCCATCTCAGGCAACGTGTAGCGTGTGATCACGTCGTCTCCTTGAAAGCAAAAACAAATAGATACACCGGCGCGATCGGCGCCGGTGCCGTTTCTTGACTACCTGTCATCAGTATGCGGGTGTGTTGCGCTGACCCGGTTGGGGCACCGCGTGAGGCCTGGGAAATAGAAATACCGGAGTGTAGGTGTCGCATGCTGCCTTCGCACATGACCGTACATTCAGATGCGAGTATACAACACCGCTTCCATATTTTGGTTGTCGGGGGATATCCAGTCGGGTTATAGTGTCAGGCGAGGCTGAGAGAGTTCACGTCTTGTTCGTTCGTCTGTGTAGCGCCTGGGCTCGATACTGGCAGAGTCGAGTCGACGCGGTGAAGGTTTAGCGAAATATTCGGCGGGTGACCTTCCGGCTGGCACGGTCGCAGTGATCTACAAACCCGTAAAGTGATTTGCGGAACAGAATGATCGCGGTGCAGTTTCCACAATACCAACCTCAGCCCTCTCGATCGACGGTGATTGCTATTCCGGCAACGCCTGCGTGTGTGTTGCCTTTGAGAGGGGAACCCCCTGTATGTGCGGAATTTTCGGTTATGTCGGTGCAGAGGCCGATACTGGTTCGATGGTGCTGGATGCCCTGCGCCGGCTTGAGTATCGTGGCTACGACTCCTGGGGCGTGGCTGTCGGTATCAATGGTCATATTGCCGTTGAGAAGCAAACCGGCAAGATCGGCGACGCCGATGTTGACTTCCCACTCAGCACAATCGGCTTTGGACACACCCGCTGGGCTACCCACGGCGGTGTGACTCAGGTCAATGCCCATCCCCATGTCGATCCCGACGGCCGCCTTGCCCTGATCCACAACGGCATCCTGGAGAATTTCCGGCAACTCAAACGTGAACTGGTCGACCTCGGCCACGAGTTTGTCTCGGAAACTGATACCGAAGTCATTCTGCGCCTGATCCTGCACGAACTGGGGGATGGAGAAACGCCTGCGGATGTCCGCCGTGCTGTCGTCCGGGCATTCCGCCGGATGAACGGATTGAACGCCATCATCGTGCTCGACCGGGCCGGTGATTCCCTTTACGCAGTCAAGAACGTTTCACCACTGGTGCTCGGCCGTGGCGCCGGCGCTTCCTATATAGCCTCCGACAGTCTGGCGCTCGAAGGAAACTGCACCGAGGTGCACTATCTGGAAGAGGGCTACCTGGCTCATCTTTCCTCGTCCGGCACGTTGCTGCTCGACCTGGAAACGCTGGAACCGGTGGATATGACATGGGAACCGCTTGAGGTTCGCACCGGCGACACCGGATTGAACGGCTATCCATATTTCCTGGTCAAGGAGATCCACGAGCAGCCCGCAATCGTTCAGGCGGTGTCAACGAAATATGCCGACGGTGCACGACGCCTTGCCGAGGAGATTTCCAACTCATATGGCACGTTCCTGATCGGTTGTGGAACTGCCAGCTACGCTGCCCTAACCGGAAGCTATCTCTTCTCACGCATCGCAAAGCGGCACGTGAACTTTGTGCTGGGCAGTGAGTTCAGCTATCAGGAGCACTTTCTGACAGAGGGTTCGCTTGTTGTTGCTCACTCCCAGAGCGGTGAGACGGCCGACATTATCGAATCGGTGTTGATCGCCAAGGAGCGGGGAGCGAAGATCGCCGCACTGGTGAACGTCAAGGGGTCGACGCTCGACCGGATTGCCGACATTCGTGTGCACCTTGAGGCTGGCCCGGAACAATGTGTCCTTTCGACCAAGGCCTACTCCGCCAAGGTCGCCACACTGCTCCTGACAGCGCACATCCTCAACGGCACCGAGGACAAGGGCCATGAGTTGCTGGAACTTGCAGCCAGAGGCGTGGAGAGTGCGCTCTCGCCGGTAACACAGGAGCCGGTACTGGACGCAGCCATGCGGATCTCCGGCAAGCGCAACATGTTCGTCATTGGCCGCGGTCTGAGCTACCCGACAGCGCTCGAGGCAGCGCTGAAGATCAAGGAAGTCTCCTACATCCATGCGGAAGGCTTCGCTGGCGGGGAACTGAAGCATGGTGTGATTGCGTTGATTGAGGAAGGCACACCCTGTCTGGTCTTTGCACCGAATGACGAGACCCGGAACGACATCATTTCCGGTGCGATGGAAATGAAGGCGCGTGGCGGATTCATTATTGGTGTTTCCTCAGAGTACGATGAGGCTTTCGACCTGCACATCCCGGTTATCGACGCGGGAGATGCAACACCTCTGGTGGATGTGGTGCCGGCACAGATGCTGGGCTATCACGTTGCCATCTCACGCGGCCTGGACCCGGACAAGCCTCGCAATCTGGCCAAGAGCGTTACCGTGAAATAGGGCTGATGATCGATACACACTGCCATCTCGATCTGGAGCAGTTTGACCACGACAGGGCCGAGATGATCCAGCGTGCCCACAACGCAGGCGTGCGCGGGATGGTGTTGATAGGCTACAACCCGGAGCGCTGGCGCACGACAGATGATCTGTGCCAGCGGTACAGGTTCATGCGCCGAAGTGTTGGCCTGCATCCTAACGATGCAACCATGTGGTCGAGCGAATTTGAATCTGACCTGATTCGGGAAATCGAACGTTCGACTCCGATTGCTGTTGGTGAAATCGGCATTGACTTCTACCGTTCCGCAGACAATGCAGGCCAGCAGCGGGAAGCATTCAACCGGCAGATGGAAATTGCCCGTGATTACCATTTGCCGGTGATCATCCACCAACGAGCCGCGGAGACGGATGTTCTCGAGGTGCTGCAGCGCTTTGCTCCGGTATCCGGGGTGATGCACTGCTTCACCGGCGACGCTTCGTTTGCAGCAGAATGTGTCCGCCTCGGAATGTATCTGGGAATAGGTGGAGTCGCCACCTTCCCGAAGTCGAACGATATTCGGGATGCTATAGCAAGCGTGCCGGCAGAGCGCCTGGTGCTCGAGACAGATGCACCGTTCCTGGCTCCACAGCCGTGGCGGGGCAAGCGTAATGAGCCGTCGTATCTCACTTCGGTGGTTGAAACCCTGACCGGAGTCCTGAACATTTCCACCGAAGAGGTCATGGAAGTAACCACCACTAATGCAGTAGCACTATTTGGGTCGTCAATGTCTGAAGCTTTGGCGGCGGGAATGGAGAATCTGTGAAACTCGTCGTCGCAACCTCGAACAAGGGAAAAGTCGCTGAACTCCGGAGACTTCTACCCGATCACATCCGTTTGCTCACAGCAAGTGAGGCAGGAATCCTTCTCCCTGAGGAAACCGGCGTAGACTTTGTAGAGAACGCATTGATCAAGGCGCGGGCAGCAGCGATTAATGGTAAACCGGCCATCGCTGACGATTCCGGCCTGCAGGTCGATGCCCTGGGCGGTGCTCCAGGTGTGTTCTCGGCCCGGTTTGCCGGTGAAGATGCAACCGATGAAGAAAATAACGACAAGCTTGTGGAGTTGCTCGAAGGCCTGCCTCGTGCCCAGTGTTCGGCCCGGTTCGTTTCGGCGGTCGCAGTCGTGACTTCTGATGGCGAAGAGTATTGTGCAGTTGGGTCGGTGGAAGGTTGTGTGGTGATGAACCCGCGGGGAACCAACGGGTTCGGCTATGACCCCCACTTCGAAATCAACGATCCGCTTGCACGTGAGTTCAACGGGTTGACCATGGCCGAGATCTCGATCGAGGCGAAGAACACCATCTCACACCGTTCGCGTGCCTATCGCAATTTGTTGTCGCAACTTGAACTGGCGGGGTTCTTCGGAAACCGTCATCAAGGTATGCCGCTCGCGAGAGAGACAGCCTGACTATGACATCAGTAGGAGACCGTGCATCGACCAGCAAGCATTCGCTCACCGTCCTCCGTCCATCCAAAAGCGTATTACCGCTTATCGCCGTTGGCGGCTCCCGCGGTAAATCCACGGTCTCCTCGATGCTTGAATCCATGATCAGGGCAGCAGGTGGTTCGGTAGGAACCTGGATCTCCTCCGGCGTCTATGTCGATGGAGAGCAACTCAAGGGCGAACTCGGGCCCTGGTCACGGGTTCTGCTTGCTGCGAAATATGGCGAACTGGATGCTGTCATTCAGGAACTGGAAGCGGCGGTCGTGGTCGGAGCGGGTCTTCCTTCTCGCACTTACCCACTTGCAGTTATGACAACTATCTGCGGGAATGATGAGAGTTGCCGGCTCTCAATGTCAACCGAACTGGAAGAGCGCTCGATCCAGATGCTGGCGGAAGCGGTGCGCGAGGATGGCATGATCATCGCAAACGCCGATGATCTGAGCATCATGATTGCCGCCCAGTCTTCCCCGTCCGAACGTATCGTCTATGCGCTTCATCCAGATAATCCGGTCCTTCAGCGACATCTGGCCGATGGTGGATTCGCAGTTTGGGTGGTTGACGGTGAAATTGTCGCCGGCGACCGTGACCGATTTGATCCGGTTGTGCCAGTCGCCGAAATTCCGGCAACGCTGGATGGTTCTTTCATTTTCCAGATTCAGAACGCGATGGCTGCCACAGCTGCTGCGCTTCACCTGGGAGTGCAGCCAGAGATTATCGCCGGCACGCTGCGGAATTTTGAGCCTGATACCCTGTCACAGCCGGGAGCCAGCAACATCCTTGAACACAATGGCGGCCGCATCGTGGTTGATTCGCCCCGCCAGACGTGGACGCTGAAGATGTTGGCCCGTGGCGTGAAGCATCATCCCCACCGCCGAACCATCGTCGTGAGCAACACCTTCCCGACGCTTTCAATTCCGGAAGCACGGGAAGTCGGCAGGATTCTTGGAGGACTTGGCGGTGTCGTCATCCTGCACGGAAACGGCGAGGATGGTGAGCACATTCAGGCGATCAAGACCGGCATTGCTTCAAATCACATCCCGCCGCTGGTTGTCCTTCTTGGCAACGAGGAAGAAGCTGTCAAACGCCTCAAGGCCACTATTGGCCCCGGTGACTCGGCGCTTCTCCTCACCACCGACCCCCAAACAGCAATCGATCTGATCGTATCCGGCTAATCTGCCTCGGGCGGACAACCAAGACACCACTTGCGCTGGTCATCCCCTGAGAGATTCGCAGAACACCTATCACAGGTGGTTGTGCCGTGTTTCTATCTTGAATTTTACTGGGATATGTAGCATACAGTTCTATGGTCCCGAACTGGACCAATTGACTTCATCGCCAACAGCTAGCGGACTGACCGTTGTACCGGTTCAGCCCGCCCTGATCGGTTCGGTTGGCGCACCGCCGTTAGTCAGCAACCATCGCTTCGAGCACATGCCCGCCGTGTCCGGGCAATGAGTGCACACCTCCGTCACCCAGCACGTCGCGTATCGCCGCCTCCAGGTCCGGACACCAGTCGATCTTCAACCGCGATCGCAAATACCGTTCGCCGTTGGGGAACTTCAACTTGATAAACAACCGGTCGTCGCCGTGGAACTCACGGAACAGCACCACCAGACGCTGCATAATCTCGAGTTCACGAACAACATCCCCGCTCCGGCACTCGAGATTTACCAGCACATTGACGGCGTGGTCGACCGCGTCCTCGACCTCTTCCGGTTCATAATGCTTCAGTTCATCCACCAGGATCTGCAGCATATCGTTCCGGCGATCGACTTTCGCCTTGATCGTGACCGCTGCATCCTCGACCAGCAGCGAGGCATGCCGTTCATACGATTCCGGGAATAACACCGCTTCCATGACACCGGACAGATCCTCAACCTCGATCACCGCCATCGTCCGGTTGGTGCGGGTCACAATTCGCCGGACGGACCGGATCATTGCCAGTAGCGGAATCTGCTCACCCACCAGGTCATCGTCAATTTCGCTGATGGTCTGGAAGGTCAGCCCTTCCTTCCGGGCGGCAACGACCAGATCTGCGAGCGGATTCTCGGTAAGGTAGACACCGAGATACTCTTTCTCCCACATCAGCAGTGTCTTTTTCGGGATCGGATCGCCAGTGGTTAGTTCACCACCAATATCGACAGCCACAATTTCCTGGCCACCGAAAAGATCCATCTGTCCTCGCTGGGCCGCCTTCTGCTGGGATTGCGCTGCGGAATACACTCGATCGAGACTGGCCAGCATATCGGCACGGCTACCGAAATCATCCAGCGCGCCGCACTTGATCAGGGTTTCAAGCAATCGCTTGTTGACCACCCGGGTGTCGACCGCCTTGCAGAGGTCATAGAGCGATGAAAAACGCTGGTTCGGTTGATTCTCTCGCGCCTCAACGATAGCCGCGATGGCAACCTTGCTGACGCCCTTAATGATGGAAAGACCAAACCGGACCGCAGGACATCCATCATCCAGGAACTCAACACCGAACTGGACGCCGCTCTTGTTGATGTCCGGCGGCAACACCGGAATCTGCAGTTTCTGGCACTCTGCCACTGCCGCAGCGACACGAGCTGCAGGTCCGGACGGATGACTGGCGGCCAGGCGGAACACCGCGGCCATGTACTCAGCCGGATAATTCGCCTTCAGGTAGGCAGTCTGATACGAGATCGTTCCGTAGCAAACGGCGTGGGCCTTGTTGAACGCGTACCCGGCAAAGGGCTCGATGAGATCGAAGACCTTCTCACCATCGGCCTTCGAATACCCCTTCTCCTGCGCACCCCGGATGAACCGCTCGCGCTCGGCCTTCATCTTCTCCGGGATCTTCTTGCCCATCGCCTTGCGCATGATGTCGGCTTCACCGAGGGTGTAGCCGGCGAACTTCTGGGCAATCAGCAGCACCTGGTCCTGGTAAACGATGACGCCGTACGTCTCGTCCAGAATCTCGGCGAGGTCCGGGTGCGGAAACTGAATCTCTTCGATCCCGTGCTTCGCCCGGCAGAACCGTGGGATATGTTGCATTGGTCCGGGGCGATACAGCGCGACCATAGCCGAGAGTTCCTTGACCGAACTCGGACGCAACTCCTGGATATAGCGCCGCATTCCGGCACTTTCCAACTGGAACACGCCAAAGGTCTCGCCAGCGGCAAGAGTGCGGTAGGCAGCCTCATCACCATCCGGGAATTTCTTCGGGTCGATGTCCTCTCCCCGGGTTTCCTTCACGATCTGCACAGCCTCGCCAAGGATGGTGAGGTTTGCCAGCCCCAGGAAGTCCATCTTCAGCAAGCCGATTTCCGCGACCGCTTCCATCGTGAACTGGGTGGTTGGCAATGCATCCTCTTCGGACCCGCGTGCCGGGCGCTGCAAGGGGAGATGCTCAACCAGTGGATCACGGCTGATCACAATACCCGCAGCATGTGTTCCGGAATGACGCGAAATACCTTCGAGACGCTTGGCATTGTCAATCAACGCCGCCACTCGAGGGTCTTCGTTATAGAGTGTCCGAAGTTCACCACTTTCGGCGAGTGCCCGGTCGAGCGTCATATTGAGCGCCTGAGGAATCAACCGGGCTACCCGGTCAACATCGGAATGTGCCCAGCCCATGGCGCGTCCGGTATCACGCAGCGAGGCCTTCGCCCCAAGTGTTCCGAAGGTGACGATCTGGGCCACCCGGTCGTGACCGTACTTGTTGGCCACATATTCAATAACTTCGGCTCGCCGGTTATCGGCGAAGTCCATGTCGATGTCCGGCATCTCGCGGCGTTCGAGGTTCAAAAACCGCTCGAATACCAACCGGTTCTCCAACGGGTCGATATCGGTAATTTCCAGCGCATAGAGCACGATGCTGGCAGCAGCCGAACCGCGCACTCCGAATGGAATTCCCCGCTCAAGCGCGAACCGGGCAAAGTCACGAACGATCAAAAGGTAGGCCGGGAACCCGGTCTGCTCGATGACATGGAGTTCGTATTCCACCCGGCGGCGAATCTCTTCGGTGACCTCGCCGTAGCGCTTCGGAATGCCTTCCCAGGTAAGGCGCTCCAGATATTGCTGCGCATTCAGACCGTCAGGAATGTCCGGCTCGGGAAGGTGCAGCCGGCCGAACTCCATCTCGAAGTTGCACCGCTCGGCCACCTTGATGGTGTTCTCGATGGCACCCGGGACATCACCGAACAACCGGTGCATCTCCTCGCCGGACTTGAAGTAGAGCTGATTCGAGCTCATCTTCATCCGCGAAGGATCATCCAGGGTCCGGTTTGTCTGGATGCAGACCAGCAGGTCCTGTACTTCGGCGTCGTCCGGATTCAGGTAGTGGACGTCATTAGCTGCGACGATGGGCAAGTCGTTGCGCTGGGCATAGTCGATCAGTTGCGGAAGCACCTTCAACTGTTCGGGAATACCGTGATTCTGGATCTCTATATAGAAACGATCCGGCCCAAAAATCTCTCGCAGCTGTCGGGCCATCCGGTCAGCTTCCTCCGGGTTCTCCCGCAGAAAGTTTGCAGCTAACGGCCCCTGGAGACAGGCAGAGGTGCAGATGATGCCCTCGCGATGCTCATTCAACATGTCGAGGTCGATTCGAGGGCGATAGTAAAACCCTTCGAGACTCGCCCGACTGGAAAGCTTCAGCAGGTTCCGGTAACCAACTTCATTTTCAGCGAGCAGCACCATGTGGTAGTTGGATCGGTCGGTACGGTCCGTCGCAGCTCCCCGGGCGAGATAGGCTTCCACACCGATGATCGGATGTATGCCCCGCTCCTTGGCAGCCTTGTACCAATCGAGCACCCCGTACATCACGCCGTGGTCGGTCAATGCGACATGCCGCATACCGTATTCAACGGCACGGTCCATATA
The DNA here is from genome assembly GCA_964462545.1 of uncultured Thermomicrobiales bacterium. Taxonomy (GTDB): domain Bacteria; phylum Chloroflexota; class Chloroflexia; order Thermomicrobiales; family CFX8; genus CAYWXR01. Next base: position 247,137 of record CAYWXR010000001.1, on the reverse strand, counting down.
GTCGTTGACCCGGCCGAGGCCATCCAGCAGTGAAAACTCGGTGTGCAGGTGCAGGTGGGCAAAATCGATCATCTGTTTATTCTCCGGGCAAGTGAGTTCCGATGATCCTGTCCCGTTCCGGGCCGGAAAGGGCGGGATGCTCCGCAAGGTCACCGAAAACACAGGAGCGCCAGATACCGTCGGGTATCGCGCTCCAGTCTAACCAATCAGGTACGCCGGTGGGAGAGTCTCGAGCGCTAGTCGGCGGCAACCACCGCATCGTGAGCGCCATCCGCAGTCCAGGTCATCGAAGATGCACGCTGTGCCTGCCGGATCAACAGGGAGATTGCAGCTCGAAGGTCCTCGCGAACGTCTTCCGGAACTCCGCCATTCTGCAGGATTCCGAGCACTTCACCGACAACCGGTTCCGCGGCCAGCAGGTTCTCGATGCGTGCCGGCATGAATCCGGCAGATGCCAGCAGCGCGTCGGTTTCGATGTCATCCAGAGACAGCGCTTCTGAAAGTTTCAGCACTGCATCCCGGGTCGGGGTGCGTGATCCGCTCTCCAGCCGGCTGACATAGGAGTGGTCGAATCCGGCTGCTGCAGCCAATCGACTCTGTGAAAGCCGCTTGCGTTCGCGGCTCTGCCGCAAAGCGCCTGCGAACGAACCTTCGGTGACCACCTGTCGATCTTCGAGCATTTCTTTTCCTCCGCAACAGTCTCGTCATGTCATGCTCCGCCTCGCCCAGAGCTGTTGCCTGCGAACGAACGCACTGTTCATTCGTCTGATACAGACTAACACACAGGTGACAGCCGGTCAAGAGGCCGCCGGTCATTTGTCCACAGAATACCCGGTTCATGACACATACGCGCCAGCAATGAGACAGCGCGCCAACACCTGTCCATTGCGACCTGTGCCATCCAATCAGCACATTGGACGGCACAAGGCGGCCGCTTTTTGGCTTTTTCATCCAAACCACCCAAAGGATCCAATTCGAATCCCGGGTGCTATACTCGCGCCTGGTTGTCCTATGGGAGGGGGAACAAGCTGGAACCTATGAACAATGAAGAACACCGGATCGCAGGGCGGTCGTCCCGCCAGTTTCACGCGGATGTGGCCGATCACAGCGTCTTCTGCGGCGGGGGCAGCGTCGCCTCGATCACCGGCGCCGCGGCCGCAGCTCTCAATATCCTGGTCTTCGGATTGAGCGCCCGACGCAAGTCCAACGCGGAAATTCGGCCGCAACTCGAAGCGGCTATCGCCGAGAGCGCTGCCATCCAGCAGCGCCTGTACAAGGCCACAGACGACGATTTCGACGCCCTGAATACCCTTCTGGAAGCGCAGCGGGCCGTCCGGCAGTCGGAAGACCGGAGTGGCTACCAGGAAGCGCTTGCCGGCGCCGCGGAAACACCATTGGCGGTCGCACGCGATTGCCTGCGCCTCCTGGAGATCATGAACGAGCATCTCGGCACCTCAACCCGGTTCACGGTGCCGGACCTGGGAGCAGCTGCCGAGTTCGCCGTGGCGGCGGTCCGCTCCGCCCTCCTGATGTGCGATGTGAACATCGCCCTCCTCAAGGACGAGCCCGGGATCGACCCGGATCGTGTCACCCGATTCGAGGCAGAGTCCGCCACGTTACTCGCGGATGCCAACCAATTGGCGGATAGCATTGCTGCGCGAACCCGCGCCATGATGTCAGCGTAATACCAAGGCAGGAAGTGATGTTTCAGAAACTTGACGGTCGGCCGGTCGCGCGTGAGATGAAAGCACGCGCACTTGACGAGTTGCAGCAACTCGCGTCTGAAGGGCTGCCAGTCCCGGTTCTCAAAATCGTCAGCGCCGGCGAAAATCCGAGCGCAATGGCCTATGAATCGTCAATCATCAAGACAGCAACCAGTGTCGGGCTGAATGTGGAATCAGTCCGCTTTCCGGAAGATGCCACCCAGGAAGTCCTGGATGACGCCATCGATTCCCTCAACGCCGACGAAAACACCCACGGCATCATCATCCTCCAGCCGCTGCCCGACCACATCATGCGGGTCGAACTGTCGGACCGGGTGAACCCGCTGAAAGACATCGACGGCATTACCACGTTCAATGCCGGTCGCCTCTTCCACGATGATCGCGATGTACTCGCCCCATCCACCCCGGCAGGCGGCATGGCTTTGTTGAAACACTATGGAATTGACATTGCTGGCAAGCACGCAGTTGTTATTGGTCGCAGCCCGGTTGTCGGAAAGCCAATGGGGCTGATGCTTCTCGCCGAGAATGCTACGGTCACCATGTGCCACTCCCGCTCCACCAATCTGGCCGACATCACCCGCCAGGCGGATATCCTGGTATCTGCTGTCGGTCGACCCTCCACCGTAACCGCCGACATGGTGAAACCGGGAGCGGTCGTAATCGACTTCGGTGTCAACTTTGTGGATGGTGCGATGACCGGCGATGTCGACTACGATGACGTCGCACAGGTTGCCAGTGCCCTCACACCGGTTCCTGGCGGAACCGGCCGCGTGACGACCATGGTGCTGGTTCGCAACACAATCAAGGCCATGCGGCTGCAGCATGAGCGCAAACGGCGCTCGCTCGAGCACAACATGCTCGTGTCATGAACGAAGGGAAGCAGATGAAATCTGATATTGAGATTGCTGCCGGAGCAACACTCAAACCAATCGTGGAGATTGCCGCAGCACTCGGCCTCGAGGAACATGAGGTAGAGCAATACGGCCGTTACAAGGCCAAGATCGAACTGGACGCGCTTGATCGCCTCGCAGATCGGCCCCAGGGCAAGTATGTAGTCTGCTCGGCAATTACTCCGACCCCGCTCGGCGAAGGCAAGACCACAACAACAGTCGGCTTGGGCCAGGCCATGGCGAAGATCGGCCAGAACTCCCTGATTGCCATCCGGCAGCCATCACTCGGCCCGGTGTTCGGCATCAAGGGCGGTGCCGCAGGCGGCGGGTACTCCCAGGTCATCCCGATGGAAGATTTCAACCTCCACCTCACCGGCGACTTCCACGCGGTGACTGCCGCTCACAACCTTTGCGCGGCGTTCCTGGATAACAGCCTGCACCAGAAGAACGAACTCAACATCAATCCGGACACCATCACCTGGCGCCGCGTGCTGGATGTAAACGACCGCTCGCTGCGGGAGATCATCAATGGTATCGGCGACGGCAATGGCATGGTCCGGGAAACAGGGTTCGACATTACAGCGGCTTCTGAGGTCATGGCCATTCTTGCCCTGGCCACCAGCCGCGAAGACCTCCGCCGGCGTCTGGGCCGAATCGTCGTCGCCCAGACGTACAACGGTGACCCGGTCACGGCAGATGATCTCAAGGTCGCCGGAGCCATGGCCGTTCTGCTGCGCGATGCCATCAAGCCAAACCTGATGCAGACGTTGGAGAATACTCCGGCGCTGGTCCACGCCGGCCCGTTCGGAAACATCGCTCACGGCAACTCGTCGATCCTGGCGGACCAGATCGGACTCAAACTGGCCGATATCCTCGTTACCGAGGCCGGGTTCGGAGCGGATTTGGGCGCCGAGAAGTTCTTCAACATCAAGTGCCGCGAGAGCGGACTCCGCCCGGATGCGGCTGTCGTGGTTGCCACGGTACGGGCGCTCAAGGCTCACAGTGGCCGCTTCAAGATCGTTGCCGGTCGGCCGCTTGATCCAGGCCTGACATCGGAGAACCTCGAAGCCCTTGCCGAGGGTGTCGATAATCTGACCAAGCACATCGAGAACATCAAGCGCCACGGTGTCCCGGCAGTGGTTGCGATCAACCACTTCCCGACCGATACCGAGGCGGAAATGGAGATGATCCGCAAGGTCGCTCTCGATGCCGGCGCAACCGAGGTCGCGGTTAGCAAGGTCTTTGCCGAGGGTGGCGAAGGCGGACGGGAACTTGCCGAGGCAACGATTCGCGCGGCAAATGCGGGATCAAACTTCGATTTCCTCTATCCGCTCGATGCTCCGATCAAGACGAAGATCGAGACCATCGCCAGGGAGATGTACGGCGCAGGCAGCGTCTCCTACTCTCGTGGCGCCGAACGGGCAATTCGCGCGTACACCCGGTTGGGATATGACACCCTGCCGATCTGCATGGCCAAAACGCACCTGTCGCTCAGCGGCGATCCTTCACTCAACGGCCGGCCGGAAGGGTTTGATCTGCATATCCGCGAGATCCGTGCATCGGTTGGCGCCGGATTCGTCTACCCGATCGTAGGTGAAATGCGAACCATGCCGGGCCTCGGCAAGACACCGGGAGGCATGAACGTCGATATCGATGCGGACGGAACGGTGCGAGGACTGTTCTAGAATAGAATCCGACCCTGGAATCGTTCTGGATTGGTATCGCCGGCATGAGCAAGGAAGACAAGTCCGTCGTGCTCGCGTTCGTCGCTTCGCTGGCGACGGTTAAGCTGGTAACCTCGATCATGATCGTGTATTTCTTTCCCTCGTGGCACACGGTCATGCTGACAGTCGCACTGAGTCTTGTCTGGTTCGTACCGCCGATCATCTACCTGGCAGATCGTTCGCCAGGCAGATACCGGCTAATCCGTGGAAGGATGCGACGGCAGGAACTCCTGAGGCAGGAGTGGGAGGTGGAAGAATCCACCCCCAGCCGTCGCTAACTAAGAGAGAATAAAGGCCCACCGGAAGATCCGGTGGGCCTTCGTATTTCACGGATCGGCCCCTCGCTGGCGCAAACAGAAAACCGGCGGGCATGGTGCCCGCCGGTGATTGCGCTTCCTCATTCAATTGAATGTGGCTGGGGCGCAGGGATTCGAACCCCAACCGCCTGATCCAGAGTCAGGTGTACTACCGTTATACTACGCCCCAAAATTCGCCGCCCTCTCAGGGGCGGCGAGGGTAAGTATATCGCCCGTCACCGCTCGGGGCAAACTATTCTGCAACCAGTTCGATGGTTCCGCTTTGGCTGATTCGGGCCAAAGGCAGATGCTCCAGGCACTGGTGTTGCAGCAATTCCTCCTCGGTGGCTGTCACCATCAACTGCCCTCCGCTGGACACCACTGTCTCAAGCAATGTCCCACGATGAACCGGGTCAAGTTCCGAGAGCACATCATCCAGCATAAAGAGTGGGCGCACCCCGGAAACGCTGGCCATGTAGTCAGCCTCGGCGAGCTTCAGTGCAACAATCGCCAGGCGTTGTTGACCGCGCGATCCAAACCTGGCGAGCGGTCGCCCGCCGGTCGTAAAGGACACGTCGTCTCGATGCGGACCAATCTGGGTGACCCCTCTTGCAGCATCTGCGCGGAATGAATCCCGGAGGCGCCGTTCATAGATGCCGCCAATCCGCTGTACGGCCTCATCAGGAGAACCGGAAACAACAACAGCATCCCACCACCCACCCGGTTGCTCGAGCGTTGAGAGATATTCGATTCCCAACTCCGCAACCTCCGGAGCAAGCCGTGTGAAGTGAACACCGGACCGTTTGGATATGGATGCCAGGGCGATGGCCCTCACAGCCAGGATGTACGAACCCAGCGCTGCCAGTTGCTCGTCCCAGAAGTCGAACTCATCTCGCCGGCTGGATACCGCACCCTCCATCTGCTTCAACAACCCGTTGCGCTGACTCAGAATGCGGGTATAGCGCGAAAGGAACCGCAGGTATTTCCGGTCGGATTGCGAGAGCATGACATCCAGCCAGCGTCGGCGTATGGATGGGGACCCCAGCACCAGGTCCAGGTCTTCGGGCGAGAACGAGACAGTCGGCAACAGGCCCACCACATCGGCTGCCCGTCGCGAGCGCTCTGCTACCTTCAAGACTTTCCTGGTTGTTCCACGAGCCTTGTTCGCCTGTATGAAAACCTCGATGCGCGCCAGTGCCCCTTCCCGCTCAATCTCGCCCACGACACGGGAGAACGGGGCTACACCGAGATCGACACCGCTTTCCCACCCGATCAGGTCTGCGTCCTGTGCAGACTGGCGGGAACGAGTCGTTGACAGCAGTAACAGCGACTCCACCAGCGTCGTCTTGCCACTGCCGTTCCGCCCGGCAATGCGCAGCCCGGATGGCGGAATGTCGAGAGAAACAGACTCGTATGCCCTGAACTGCTCGAGTTCAAGGTGAAGCACACGGGCCGCTGGAACCGGGTTCACATGCAACCGATCCGGTTAGTTCGCACCGATGACCATGGGCATGATCACGTGGACAAAGTCGTCCGAGCCTTCAGCCTTGATAACGCCGGCCGAGTTTGCCCCTCGCAACTCCAGCGCAATGGAGGGCGACCGCATGACCGAAAGAACATCGGTCAGGTAGCGGCCATTGAACGCGATCTGGGTTGGCTCGCCTTCAACCTGGGCATCGACATCATCACGGTTGTCGCCCGTGTCGGCAGCAGTTGCCGTAATGGTGATCTGGCCGGTCTCGCTGGATTCAGAGGGCGGTGCAATCTCGAACTTCACAATGTCATTCGCAGAACGGGCGAAAATGGCAGCACGTCGGGCAGCATCCAGGATCAGGTCACGTGGAACCACGCTACGCGTTTCCCAGGTCGTCGGGATGATCTGCTTGAGGTCCGGGAATGTCCCGTCAATGAGCCGGGTGAAGAACACAATGTCGGGCAATTCAGCGTGCAACTGTGTCTGGTTTCTGGTCACGCTGATATCGATAGTGTCATCCGCGTCACCAAGGATCCGCGCGATCTCCTGCATGGCCCTTGCCGGCACGATGATGGAAAGCGGTTCTTCCAGCGAGGATGCCATCGTGATGGTCCTGACAGACATCCTGAAGCCATCAGCGGCAGCGAGTGTCAACTTGTCACCGGATGCTTCCATCTGGACACCTGCCAGCACCGGCCGGCTGTCATCCGATGCAGCGGCAAACACCACATGGTCGATTGCTTCACGCATGACCTGGGAATCGAGCGACAGGGAGACGCGATCACCGGTGTTCTCAACCCAGGAGGGAAAATCATCCGGATCGTTGCCTCGAACGTGCGCCTGGGTGCTCGCCTGTTTGACCAGGACGGTCAGCGGACCGCCATGATTCACAAGTTCCATCTGGCCGGAATGCAGGCTGGCAACAAAGTCAGTCAATACCCGTGCCTGCAGGGTCACCCGGCCCGGTTCTTCCACCTGCGCCGGGATGGTGTAGCGGATGCCCATTTCCAGATTGGTGGCCGTAATCACCAGGGATTCGTCTTCAGCGGTGAGGAGAAAGTTGCCCAATACCGGCAACGTGCTCTTCGACGCCACCGCGCGTCCAGCTACAGACAGGGCTCGATGCAGTTTCTCCTGCAAGCACGTCACTCGCACCGCTACAACTCCTTAGTGTCCGTACACTCGAATCCGGCCCGGATTATAGCATAGCGGCGCGGATCCCGATTCAGCAGCCCGCCCCTCTTGACCCTGAGGCAACGTATGCTAGAATACTTTCAGAACAATTGTTCTACACCCCGGTGAACGGGCCAAACGGTCAGGAGATTGACGATGGTCGCTACATACGAAGCCGTTGATTCCAGTGTCATCATCGACGTTCAGAATCGCCCCCTGGAACTCAGGGTCCAGGAGCTTGAACGCCGGCTCGAGCGCGGCTGGGTAATGATCGAGCAACGCCGGCAATCCGGCGAAAATCCGGCACGCCTCGAAGATCACTGGATTGACTTGCTCAATGAGTACCAGGCCCTGATCGACGGCGCCAACTAAACAATTGACTCCTGACCTCACCCTTGCTAGCGTCTGGCATGTCGAAACGCAGCAGATGTTGGCAAGGCAGGTCGAACGTGATCACCCCCTACCCGCTGGATTCCCTCCGCAACGCCATCCGAATCCTCGATGAGTGGACCTATCTGAACACTGGAACAGTCGGCGTGATGGCCGAACCGGTACTCGAGGCCATGCTGGGCTACATGACCGCCTACGAGCGCGGTGGGCACACCGCACAGGTGATGGCGATCGATTCCTACGAGAATGCCCGCAACGTTTTATCGGAACTCCTTGGAGTCGATCCGCAGGACGTGACGTTCAATCGCAACGCTTCCGACGGAATCAACCTCATCGCCGCAGGGTTCCCCCTCCAGGCCGGCGACGAAGTGATTACCAGCTCCGAAGAACACCCTGCCATGATCATCCCCTGGCTGGCAGCCTGCGAAAAAGCGGGCGCCAAACTGCGTTATGTCGACATCTCTCCAGACCCGGAAGAACTGAAGCGGCATATCAGCGCTGTACTGACAAACCAAACCCGGATCATTGCCATCAGCCACGTCTCCTGCGAAACCGGTACGCGTATTCCGGTCGAAGTCATCCGCGAGGTTGCTGGTGACGGAGTGGCCATTCTGGTGGATGCATCCCAATCTGTTGGCCAGTTCCCGGTGAACATTCCGGACCTCAACGCCGACTTCGTGATCGGTAATGGCCACAAATGGCTTGCCGGGCCGAAAGGCACCGGTTTTGCCTGGTTGCGTCCCGAGTCTATCGACCTGATTCGACCGGCCTATTTCCACGGTGAAACCGTCTCGCCGGGTTGGACGCGCGAGTACTATCAGCAGTCCCCTCCGCCTTCACTGGCGTCACGCGAAGGTGCAGCCCGTTTCGAGTTTGGCACCCGCTCATGGCATCTCTACGGAGCGCTGGCAGATGCAATCCTTTACCAGCAGAAGATCGGTTGGACCGCCATCTTTGATCACGTCAAGCGCATGTCCGGACAGATGAAAGAGCAACTCGCGGAGATACCGGGCGTGCGGGTAGTGACACCGGAAAGCTGGGAAGAATCGTCCGGCATTGTGACCTTCACGGTGGAAGGTCTTGCCGGCACCGAAGTGAGTTCACGGCTTTGGACAGACTATCGTATTGCCCAGCGACGCGTTGAAAGCCCGAGCGCAACCCGGGTTTCTGCCACCTACTTCACCTCACCTGCCGATATCGAGGCGTTGATTAACGCGGTCGATTCACTCGCTCGTGACGGTTGAGGTTAACGGGGCTCCGTTATAGCAAACGTAGTTGTGGTATTCGACTCGGGAGTGACCGCTATCTCGCGTCACTCTCGTGATCGAGCAATTGTCGAATGCGAACTGGTGTCTGGTCTTGGTCGGAATACCCAGCAACACAGTCATCATCACGCGCAACACGCCGCCGTGGGTGACTACCAGAACCCGATGATTCGATTCAGGGGGATGGGCGGCATCGAGGCGCTTGACAAACCGGACGATCCGGTTGCGCAACTGGCGCAGGCTCTCGCCACCGGGAGGCGCAATACCTCGTTCGCTGAACGTGCTGTTGCCCCACGCTGCCGCTAGCCCATGCTCTTCGAGAACCGTCTGGAAGTCGGAAATCTGGACACCTTGCAGGATACCGTAGTGCATCTCTCGAAGGTCACTATCCAGAATCAGCTCGTTATCGGGTCGGGAAGCAATGATCGCACGGGCGGTGTTGGCCGCCCGTGCGAGATCACTTGCGTACACAGCGTCAAAGTGAAGGTCCTTGAGCCAATCTCCGACGCACCGTGCCTGGTGTTCGCCGTTGGCCGTCAGGACGGTATCTATATGCCCCTGAAACACGCGATCAAGATTCGACTGGGTCTCACCATGACGAACAAGATAGAGGTCCAACGGCATCTTCGGATTCTCCTGACGCTACTTCGGCTGCTTAATTGGCACTGATTTCGACAGATTCGATATAGATCTGCTCGTTCGGGACCGAGCGCTCACCTCGGGCACTCATCGACACCGGCACGGTTGCCAGGGCATCCACCGTTTCGATACCCGATTCCACAATCCCGAAGATGGTGTAGTTCTTCGGTAGAGGATTGTCTGCGTGCATGATGAAGAACTGGGATCCATTGGTGTTTGGCCCGGCATTGGCCATAGCGACGGTGCCACGAACGTAGTCGCGGGTGACCGGCTCATCGGCGAAACGATAGCCAGGGCCACCGGCGCCAGTTCCGGTCGGATCGCCGGTCTGGATCATAAACCCGGCAATAACCCGGTGGAACGGCACATTCGAGTAGTAACCCTGGTTCGCCAGGAAAACGAAGTTGTTTACCGTCACCGGAGCTTCGGTTTCGAACAGGTCGATGACAATATCGCCCTTGTTGGTCTTGATCGTGGCCTTGTAGTCCTTGCCCTCTTCAAGCTGCATTGCCGGTGGCGTATCCCACTGCATGGGTTCTCCTTCTGTTTCCATTTCACTTCCAGCCGGCTCGGTTGCTGACTGGTTGGCATCAGTTTGCGATTGCGTACCTGTCTGGTTGGTTGGTGTCGGGTCCTCGATTGCGTCATCTTCGCCGCAAGCGACGACAAGTGCAAGAACCAGAACCAGCGCCAGCACCTTCCCGATCGTGGTCAGCCGCGTCATGCGGTAGCACCCTCGGCTGTGGTGACCAATCCCACTTCCGATGCGATTGGCCGGAGAGCATTGATCACGTTCCGGATATGCTCGTCGAACTCAACGCCCAACACTTCGGCTGTTTCCAGCATCGCCTGACGATCGACCGCCCGGGCAAACGCCTTGTCCTTCATCTTTTTTCGGACAGAACGCGGTTCGATTTCATCCAGCGACTTGGACGGACGCACCAGCCCCACTGCCACCACGAAACTGCCAGTCTCGTCGACAGCAGCCAGTGTCTTGCGCAGCAAGGAGTCCCGGGGAACGTCGAGATGGTCTGCGTGACTCAGCACATCCTGAATGATCTCCTCGGGTACGCCTCGTTCTCGAAGAATCGGTGCGCCGGCTTGTGGGTGCTTGTCCAGGGTCGGATGCATCTCAAAATCGAAATCGTGAATCAGGCCGACAAATCCCCAAAGGTTTTCATCCTCGCCAAAAATCCTGGCGTATTCGCGCATGCACGCTTCAACAGTCAGGCAATGGCGGATCAGGGCAGCTTCCTTGACGTGTTCAGTCAGCAACGCCCAGGCGTTCTCGCGATTGATCTCCATGGCCATCGCGGATCATTCTCCAATCGTTTGGCCCACTGTTCTACAGGCACAGCAGCTATCATCCTACACGATCAACATCGCATCCCCGAACGAGAAAAACCGGTATCGCTCGCGAACGGCATGCTCATAGGCAGCCCGCAGCAGGTCCTCACCGGCGAGCGCGCTCACCATCAGCAACAGGGTTGTCCGAGGCAAATGGAAATTGGTGACCATCGCATCCACCAGACGAAACTCGTATGGCGGGGTGATGTACACCTGAGTGGACCCTGACTGTCCCCTGCCCGGGGTAATATTCAGGCCAATTGTTTCGAGCGTACGCACCGCAGTCGATCCTACGGCCACAATCCGACGTCCTTCTTCTCTGGCACCAGCCAGTTGCGTCATTGTGTCCGCCGGAACTTCAAATGTCTCGGCATGGATGCGGTGCTCAAGGGCGTTTTCCACCTTCACCGGCTGAAACGTGCCGAGCCCGACGTGGAGCGTCACCCAGGCAGTTTCGATACCGCGTTCCCGGCAGCGCTCCAGTAACCGGTCGGTAAAGTGCAATCCTGCTGTCGGCGCGGCTGCAGATCCGGTCTGCTCCGCGTAAACAGTCTGATATCGCTCTTCATCATTCGGTTGTTCAGTGATATATGGCGGCAATGGCAAGTGTCCATGGTCAGACAGAACCGACAGCGCCTGGTCGAGGCGTACCGACATGGTTCCGTCAGGCTCCCGCCCTTCGAGTTGCACAGCATGCTCAGTATCTTCACCGGACCGCGAAAGCACTGTTAGCTGCTCGCCTGTCTTCAGGCGTCTGGCCGGCTTCGCCAGAACATTCCAGACCCCGGGT
>CAYWXR010000001.1:0-235325 GCA_964462545.1 uncultured Thermomicrobiales bacterium | reverse complement strand
GAGGGCTGCTGGTTCAGGTTGAAGTTTGCCGGCGGTTCCAGACCAAGGTGCTCATACGCGCGGCGAGTGGCCACACGACCGCGTGGCGTCCGCTGCAGGAACCCAAGCTGAATCAAATAGGGCTCGTAGACGTCCATGATCGTGTCAGATTCCTCGCTGGTCGCAGCAGCAAGGGTATCGATGCCGACCGGACCACCATCAAACTTCTCGGCAATGGCCTGCAAGATCCGCCGGTCAACCTCATCCAACCCCAGGTCGTCCACCTCAAGCATCGTCATCGAAGCAGCTGCAACCTCGCCATCGATCACGCCCGCGGCCCTCACCTGAGCGTAATCACGTGATCGGCGTAACAGGCGGTTTGCGACACGCGGAGTTCCACGCGAACGTCGCGCGATCTCGGCAGCACCATCCTCGGTAATTTCCACGTTCAGGATGCGCGCCGAACGGGTGATGATTTGCTGCATCGACTCATCATCGTAGAAATCGAGTCGGAACACCCCGCCGAACCGGTCGCGAAGCGGAGAAGTCAACAGGGCGAGTCTGGTTGTCGCGCCGACCAGGGTAAACCGGGGAAGATTGAGCCGCATCGAGCGCGCGGCCGGCCCCTTGCCGAGCACAATATCGACCGCGTAATCCTCCAACGCCGGATACAACACTTCTTCAACAATCCGGCTGAGCCGGTGAATCTCGTCAATGAACAGCACATCACCGGGTTTGAGGTTGGTCAGGATCGAAACCAGGTCACCCGGTCGCTCGATCGCCGGACCGGAAGTAATTCGTAACCCGACACCCATTTCGACAGCAATGATGTTCGCCAGCGTCGTCTTGCCCAGTCCGGGAGGGCCATACAACAACATATGGTCGAGGGCCTCACCCCGTGCTTTTGCCGCTTCCAGGAAGATCGACAAGGTCTCCTTGACCCGCTCCTGGCCGATATATTCAGCAAGGCGGCGCGGACGAAGGCTGGTTTCCAGCGCTACATCCTCATCAAGAGTTTTTCCGGTTATGACACGTTCGCCGCTCATATGCGTTCCGCTTGATCTGTTGCGAGCAATTCAGTCTATGGCAAGTATGCCTGATTTGGAACAAACGTTCTACTCATCACCGGCCAACATTACCGGAATTCCGTCCCGGATCTGATAGCGTCTTCCACAGGAAGGACAGACAAGTTCGCCGTCCTCCAGCTTGACGTTTGTTTTGCAAACAGGACAGGCCAGCACCTCCAGCAAGTCTGGAGAGATTTCCTGGTTTGATGAGTCCGACGCCACGTTGTTCATCTCCAACCTGTCCATCTGTCTTGCAACTGCTTCGATCGTACCATCATGTCCACCTATCCCCAGGCGGACCAACCTGGAAGCGACAAGACCCTCGATACGAGATGGTTCTGCATTCTCTTCGACCGCCGGTCCCGGTCTTGTCATGATCGGAGCGGGTTCTTCCACGACTCTTTGGACCAGCACAGGCAGGTCGATTCCCCAGGCGAGTCTCACCGCCTCGCGGTAGCCATCAGCGGCGACCCCCATGGAATGCTGCTCTGCCACGAACGCTCGAGCGTTCGCGCCTATCTCGGCCCTCGCATCATGGTCGTCAGCAAGCCATTTCAGATACTCGGCCAAAGTCTCTTCCTCAAGCAGGTCAACCGACAGGTGCAGGGCAGCCTTCTCCGGAACTTCCAGAGATGACCCATGACGCGTCACCACAACCGGAATACCTGCACCGAGCAGACGAAGCAAACTTGCGGACGTTTCGCCGGTACTGGGATACCGCAGGTTGACCGCAACATCTCCCGCCCTTGCAAGCAGTCGAGCCTCGTCGTCCGTCACATATCCGGCAATTCGAACGTGGTTTTCGAGCCCCAGTGCGCGCACCTGCCGTTTGAGACCATCCGGGTCCGAGGCGCCGCCGGCGATCACAAACAGGCTGCGCGAATGAGTCCTCAGCAAACGGCGAAACGCGCGCAGCACCACCGGGATGCGTTTCATCGGATTGACATGGGTGATCGAAACGACAACAAACGCATCTTGCGGCAAATTGAGGAAAGCGCGTGCATCCTCCTGTGGCGTCAGATACGGTAGCGGGATCCCCATCGGGATGACCACAACGTTGGTTTCCGGGCGTAACTCGAGCACCCGTTGCCGGGCATGTTCGCTGTGGACGGCAACCACATTCGCCCGTTCGATCAGGTCCTCCGAGAGTGGAAACCGGTCGCCGTCAATCGGACCACCTCGCAAGACTGCACGAGCAGCGTCGAGGCCATCCGGCCCATACAGGCGGGACATGAGTTCAATGTACGCTTTCCCGCCTCGCCGGGAGACGAACGAAGCTAAACGGGCATGGTGCAACACCACATCATGCAGCACCAGCAGGTTGCCGCTGTTCTCTGCCAGTCGATACGCAAGCGGATGAAAACCGCTGTTTCCAATCTGGAGAATCTGCCGGGTAGCCGGCCGCGACCCGGTTATCGGGCGCCCGAAGATGCCCGCCTTTGCCGGCTCAGGCGTGACCTTGATATTCCATGGCTCCTGAACAACGGCCAGCAGATCTGCGCTGTAGCCGGCAATGCCCGTGGGCAGTGGCGGTAGCGGCGTCACCCACTCGAGGAGTTGTCTAGTCATTCCGTCCGACGCCCGTCAGCTTCTCCACGACCGTGGACCATGCCAGGTCCCGGGTGCGCTCCGGACCGTTTGCGCCAAGCTTGCGGGCCAAAGGCTCATCTGCAAGTCGGTCAACGGTTTCGGCAAGTGCAGAAGGCTCCAGCGACGAAATCAACCCGGTCTGCCCATCTTCGACAAACTCAAGCACGCCTCCGCTATCGGCGGCGGTGATAACCGGTTTGCCGGCCCGAAGTGCCTCAACCGCTGCATATCCGTAGTCTTCGTCCACGGGTGCGTAATACACAGCCCGGCACCGGTTGTAGAGGTCATGGATAAGGTCATCGCTAACCCGGCCGAGGATCGAAACCCGCTCACCGAGTCCCCACCGTCGAGCCTTCTCCTCGAGATCTCCCCTGTTTGGCCCATCGCCGGCAATAACAAGCTTCAGATCTGAACGGACATGTCGCCAGGCGTCCAGCACACGATCAACTCGCTTGGCGTCATCAATCCGTGAAACGCTCAGAACAAACGGCTCATAGGCGACAGGATGAAGTCCCTCGCGCGGCACAGGCGGATATAGCGGCTCGGCCCCAATGCCGCAATACTGTTTGAGACGATTCGCAACGTTCTTGCTGATCGCGTACCGGCGGCCGCATTCGCCGATGCCCCGCTGATCGATGCCTCTCACAGCCCTCCGGACTGCCTGCGAGTCGCTATCAGGAGTGAACTCGCTGAGGGCCGTTCCATGCAGGTCATACGCCTGGCGGTGCTGATGAATCAACCAGAGCGACTTGTTGGGATGGTTAACTGCCCAGGTCGGATACTTGGTGCAAATCACCAGGTCCACAGCTCGACCGTTAAATGAGGTGAGATCGAGCAGGCTCCAGGAGAGTGCAGTTGTCAACAGAGAGTCCACCGGGTTCCAGGCAACCGGCAAGGCGACAATTTCGGCTTGATGACCATACTCGCGTAGCGCCGATACGAGTCCTTCAACCAGCACCTCGGCACCGCCACGAGTGAACGGTACCTGCGAGTGGAGAACCAGGATGTTCATTCCCGTTCTTCCTCACCTGCAAGTTGCGCCCGCAAGGCGTCATTCTCGGCTCGCAGTTCGTATAAGGCTCGTACTGCTGCTTCATTGAACGCATTCTGCTGGTCGACAATCGGATTGATGTACCAGCGCAAACTGATGCGAATCACACGCTGTACCAGCACGATGAACGGCCCGACTACCGGGATGCTCGATGCCAGACCCCAATGGGCTGAAACCCGGGACAGCCCCGCTGCTTCCTCAATTGCGCCAGTCTCGCCCGGAGGGGGAACATCAAGCTCACTGGCAAATCCATGCCGGCTCCGAACTGCCGCCCTGATGCGTTCTGCCTGCCTGAGTGGGTTACTCACGATCGCTCCTCCCGATCAACGGGTGCCCCAACGCATGTTCGTACGCTCGTCGAACCCGGGCAGTCACCGCGGGCCAGGTGTATTTCGATAACGTCATTTTCCGGCCGGCCTCGGCCATCGTCGCGGACCTGGCAGGATCCGAGAGTAGGTCAAGGATTGTGTTGGCCAGCCCTGCAGGATCGCCAAACTCAACCAGTCTGCCGTTCTCGCCGTCCCGAACAAGCTCAGGAACAGCGCCGGCTCGAGCTGCGATCACTGGTTTGCTGTTTGCCCAGCCTTCGAGATATGCAATACCGAACGATTCAGTTCGCGACGGCATCGCCAGGATGTCGATTGCCGCCAGCATATCCCGCTTCTGCTCCGGTGAAATAAAGCCGGGTAGATGAATCCCTGCTCTGTCATGTTCGGGAAGAGATGCAAACCATGTCTCAAACTGCTGCAAGACCGGTCCGGCCAGCATCAGTTCAACGTCATGTCCCCTGCGTCGGAGTGCTGCGACTGCGAGAACCAAATCCCTGGACCCCTTATCGAAAGCTACTGCGCTGGCAACCCCGACGAGCCGACCTGTAATGCCGAACTCGGCTCTGAATCGCTCCGCATCTCCGCCAGTAACCTCACCAGGATCCACTCCCACACCGGTCACAACAATACAATCCGGATCAATACCGAGAGATATAACGAAAGATGCCTCAAGATCGGTCATGACAACAATAGAATTGGCCGATTTCAGCAGTCCTTTCTGGTGTGGCATCGATACATACCGGCGGGCAACGGCATCGTTGTCTTGCCCCAGGTGAATAAACGGGGTGAAGAGAAACGGGATGTCCCGTTTGCGGGCAACCTGTTGTGCCGTGATGCCCAATCCCTCAATGCCGATATTGGCAGCATGAACCAGATCAAGCGACCCCAACGACAGAAGCTCATGTTCCAGATCTGGCATGTACGGCAAACGTCTCGATACCATCCGGTAACCAGTTGCCGGCAGTACCGGCAACCGCGACGCCTCTCCCATCAACCGCCGGCTCCCCTGAAACACCAGTGGACCAAGAGGCAGGTGAACCACAGGCACGCGGTGGACTGACACCCCGTTCAACTGTTCGATTGCGGGGGCATCAATCGGGCGTCGCCGGCGATCCCAGAAGTACTCCAGGTCGAAGGCATTGCTGGTGACCACGTGCACCTCATGGCCATCGCCTGCCAGCGCCTCGGATATCTCCTGCATGTAGCGCTCGGATCCGCCAACAAACGGCGCGTAGCGATGATTGATATGGGCGAGCTTCATTCGGATTCTTTCTCAGGGGGTCGCTGTCGGTGCGGCGTCAAGAAGGTCATCAAGCCGTGCCTGGGCTTGCTGGGCAACCAGCGTGTCAGGCCCCGCCTCGAGTGCACGTTCATATGCTGCGATAGCCAGTTCGAGATCGGGCACCGGCCTGCGCTCGTAGAGCTGACCAAGATAGTACGCCGGAGTAGCGTTATCCTCCAGGAGCGCCTCTGCCCGCTTCAACTGAATTTCGGCATCGAAGAAGTTGCCCAACTGAAACAGGGCTAATCCAAACGCGAGACGCAATTCTCCGTTATCCGGTTCGTCAGCGGTTGCCCGCTCAAACCAGACAATCGATTCATCCACCCTGCCGCTGTTGGCGAGGATGTTGGCCAGCACAATCATGCTGTCAGTGTCATCAGGGTCCTCGGCGACTGCCGTCTGCAGCCTGGCAATCTCCTCGCCGGGCCGTTCATCATCCTGTTGCTGCTGTGAAGGGGTACCCAAGCTGCGTTCGTCCAGCACGGCACCAATGGCGAAGCCGACCGTGCCGAGAATCAGGAAGATCGACATCCCCAGCACGAAAATCTTGTAACTTCGACCCGGCCGGCGCTGGCTCACCGTGCCTCCGCCCTTCCGGAAGCGATCTCGCGCACCTTCCGCAACGCCAGCTTTGCTTCCGCCCGGTCGATGATACCCTCGGCGATCACCTGTTCTTCAAACAGCACCACAGGAATCCGGAAGACGTAGAGGTCTTCCAGCGCAGGATCGGTCGTGATGTCCACCTCGTCAATCATGGCGCGTCCGAAAACCGGTTCCAATGCAGCACGGGCATCGTCACATAGATGACATCCTGGACGGCCCAGCAACCGGATCCGGTGGGTATTTCTCGAGAAACCAAACCCTGGCAACAGGGAGCGAATCGGGGACATTCAGATAATTCCGTCACACTCTAACGTCGCAATTGCTATTGTCGGCTCAAGTGTACAGTGCTATAATCTTGCTCGCTAAAGTGAATAGCGGGCCGAAGTGGCGGAACCGGCAGACGCGCTACGTTCAGGGCGTAGTGCCCGTAAGGGCGTGGGAGTTCAAATCTCCCCTTCGGCACCATCGACCGCAGCCAGCACTATCTCAGGGCTGGCTGTGACCTTAACAAGTGGATGATTTCGGACGGGTGATCGCTGGCTTCGGCCAGAGGAAAGTCCGGGCTGCGTAGAGCAAGGGTGCCCGATGAAAATCGGGGTGGTATGTCGTCGATGCATGCCAACAGTCCAGATTGGCACCGGTTTCCACGAACCGGTGAGAGCAACAGAGACCAAACGTCGCTCCGGCGACGGTGAAAAGGGCAATCCTCCCCGCAGCAATCTCATACCGAACCGCTATCAGGTGGCTCGCCGAGGTTCGGGGTAGAGAGCAGGCGCTTGCGCCCGGTTCCGGTCTCCGGAATCGAGATAGATGATCGCCAGAAACAGAACCCGGCTTACGGTCCGAAATCCCGCTTCTATGGTGCCTCTAGCTCAATTGGCAGAGCACTGGTCTGTGGAACCAGTGGTTACGGGTTCGAGCCCCGTGGGGCACCCCACAAAGATGAAAAGACGGCCGGTAACGGGCCGTCTTTTCCGTTGCGACGCATTGCATGACAACTGCCGGGCAAATCGGTACACTTGTTCACTGCGATGCCCTCGTAGCTCAACGGATAGAGCACTTGTCTTCGGAACAAGGGGTTGGGGGTTCGAGTCCCTCCGAGGGTACCAGGTCAGGAATCAGCGGCCACGTCAGTGGGCCGCTTTTCTGTTGCCGGCAAATGCCACATCTCCCCCGACCCTGTGATCCGCCGCCAGTCACGTGATGGCCGCAATGACCCGAATCGATCCAGACGCCACTTGAGACCAACCGGATAGCCGGCCATCTTTGCCAGGTCCCCGATCACCATCTGAAGTGGAACCAGCGGGAGTGTCGCAATGGTTTCGGGAAGGGGAATGCCCGCATCCCGATCGCGGCGCATCAGTCGCCGCACCGGTTTCCAAACATGGAACATACCCGCAACCACCAGCAACAGCAGTTCGATCGGTCGCCGGCGAGCCAGCACCGTCGCGGCCGCAAGGTACGTGCCGTAGCGAACCAGATGCCGTTTGGCAAAGAGCCCGGCCTTGCCGTCGCCGCGTGCATACAGGAAATACTGCTTCCAGAATGCGCGTACATCCGGTCGCACGCTGAACGTTACGATTGCATCTTCCGCGAGAGTGAACCGCGCCCCGGCCCGTTTCAATTGCATGTCCCAGATCAGGTCTTCGCAATAATCCAGCCATTCCGGATAGGTAAATCCGGCCCGCGTCCAGGTTGCCCGCAGCGCAACCGACCTGCTGGATGGCAGGAACCGGTCAGAATCGATCTCCTCAACGTCCGGCAGTGTTGCGGCTGCCAGCGCCCTGTCCCGCATCGATCCCAGGTTCGGGACGAAGAATCCACTCACCACATCGACATCGGGATCAGAGAATGGCGCGGTAATCCGCTCCAGCCAGTCAATACGTGCAATGGTGCCGCAATCGGTGATAGCCAGAATATCCCCGGTTGCATGACGAAACGCCAGGTTCCGCCCGGCAGAAATCGATGCACCCGGCGCCGAAATGATCCTTGCCGGGTAGTTGCTCGCCCACTCCTGCAATCGTTCCAGTGTGCCGTCTGTTGAACCGCCATCGACGATCACCACCTCGTCCGGTTGGCGAGTCTGTCGCTCGATGCCTGCCAGCCACTGATCCAGCGCGCCGATTTCGTTTCGAACCGTGGCAATCAGGCTAACAGAGAGACCTGTCACAGCACACATCCCCGTGCCTGCTCCCATGCAGTCAGCATTGCATCCTGCAAGGCAAGCATTTCGAGCTTGCCCTCTTCAGTCAGGTCGTCATGGCCAAGCAGGTGCAACATCCCGTGGAGGCAGAGATAGGCAATTTCTCGCCCGGTACTGTGACCTTGTTCCGCTGCCTGAACTGCTGCCATCGAGAGCGAGACAGCAATATCTCCCAGGTAGTTCCCGTCTCCCACCTCCAGGTCTCCGGAGGGGAATGACATCACGTCCGTATCGCTCGGATCGTCGAAGAACTGGCGATGTAGTTCGATCACTGTATCGGTGTCAGCCAGCAGAACACTCATCTCCCAGTCCCCTTCCGGGCGGCCGGGATAGCCTCGGAAGGCATGGTCAAGCAGCTCTGCCAGCAGAGCCGGATCGATTTCGTACGTATCGCCTGAGATGTCTACGGTGAGTGTCAAGGCCTAATCCATTGCCGGAGCGGCAACCGGTTCAACCGGAACCTGCCCTGCTGCCGGATACTCAACGCGGGGGTGGTAAATACCTTCCAGGATCTGGATAAAGGAACTCTTGATCCCGTCGATATCACGCAGCGTCAAGTCGCATTCGGACAGCTGCCCGTCGGTTACCCGTTGGTCGATAATATTGTGAACGAACTCGCGTAGCTTGTCTGACTCGCTTCTCCGGTCTCCTGCTTCGGCTCGCTCGAACAGCTTCCCGCTCTGGGCAACCGAACGGACCGCTGCCTCCACCGAGTCAGCCAGCATCACGATTGCCGCTTCCTTGGTCTGCGGCTTCGGACCTGGATAGCGGAACTCTTCCTCGCTGACATCCATACCGGCGTTCAGCGCCTTGGTATAGAAGAATTTCACCAATGTCGTGCCGTGATGCTGTTGGATAATATCCAGCACCGGTTGCGGTAGACGTGCCTTCTTGCCCATCGCGTAGCCATCTGCCACGTGGTCGATGATTACCCGTGCGCTCACCTTCGGATCCAGGTGGTCGTGGACATTGCCGATATTCGCCTGGTTCTCGATAAAGAACGTCGGATGCTCGAGCTTGCCAATGTCGTGATAGAGCACCGCTACTCGCGTCAACAGCGCGTCTCCGCCCACGATGGTCGCCGCGCTTTCGGCAAGATTCGAGACAATAATCGAGTGGTGATAGGTTCCCGGGGCCTCACGAGCCATCCGGTTCAACAATGGCTGGTTTGGCCGGAGGAGGTCGAGCAGCTGCAGGTGCGTTGTGATGCCGAAGATCGAGCCGAGCACGCTGAAGGACAGGAATGTCACCGAAGCCGCCAACGCACCGGCTATGCTGGTCTGGATCAGCAAACTGGCTACATCCGCCGAGGTAAGGTTCCCCTCGAGCAACCGGAAACAGAGCGCGGCGATGAACGTCGACGCGGTAACCGCAACCCCACTCCAGACAAACGTGATCGTCCGCTCGGCGCGGTGGATGACAAATGCACCGGCCAGCGCACCGACGAAGTACACCGCCGTCAACTCAAACGACATCCCGGCCACCACGCCAAGGTAGAAGGCCAGAATGATCGACACAATGACGGCCAGCTGGAAGCTCAACAGGATTGAAATGAGCATTGCCGACAGCGCCGCCGGGAACATGAACTGAATGTCATCATTCGGCAGAATAAAGCGCGCGATCACCACCGGGGTCAACATGATGATCAGCAACAGCATTAGCTGATGGCTGTTGCTGACACTCTGGACGAACGAGTAGAGGTACACCACCAGGATGATGGTCAGGATCGCCATAATCCCGGCTTTGCCGGCCCGGATCAGACCATCACCGGTCGTGGAGAACATTCCGAGCGCTTCCATCATCTCGACATCGGTACGCGAGACAATATCGCCGTCACGGACGATCGCCTGTCCATCCTGGACAGAGACAACAACCGGTTCGACGGCTGCCGCAGCAGCCCGCCGCCGCTCTTCGGTAGCGCGGTCATCAATAAAGACATTCGGCCGGACATAGAGATCGACCAGCGAAACGATAATGTCCTGCTCGACCGCAGTCCGCAACTGGGAAACACGATCCGGCACCTGGCTACGAACCGCGTCAACCTCGTCCGAGCGAATCTCCTCGCTCAGCACCACCGTCAACACCCGGTTGGCCTCTTCAACCACACGGTTCCAGTTATTGGTGTCCAACCGGACGATATCCGTCGCTGTTGCCGGCGAGATGTTCTCTGATAATTCGGTAATTCGCAGAACCTTGTCTGCCTCGCTGATAGATTCCGCGCGGATCTCGGTGATGTTTTCCAGTAAACGCTGCAGTTCAGTCTGCTGGGTTGTCAGTACCGTCTCATCATGGGTATGCACGATGTTGGCAACGCTATCGTGCGCTGCCTTGCGCAAGTCCTCGGTACGAATCGCACTGACATAGGTGGTGGCAAACGGAGCCTTGTAGGTATCGCGGGCAATATCCCCCGGACGTAGCACTGTCGGAGCCGGGGTGAAGTCCACCAGGACTGTTGCCACGGTTACCAGCAATGTAACCAGCGCAAACAGACCAAACCGGACGACAACCGGCAGCCGTGACCAGCGGCCGGACACACTCCGGGAAGCCTTTCCGGTCTCACCGGAGACGGTCTCAATCTGCCTGGTTGTCTGATCCGGTGTTTGGTCGGTCATTTGTCGTATCTCGGATCAGGGCGACTACTGCCGCGCTGCCAGTTCCTCACGGGCAACCTGGCTCACCAGACGGCCCTCTGCCCGGCCATCTGTCGCGGCCAGCAGGCGCGGCATCAGTTTCCCCATATCGCCGGGCCCGGAAAGGCCCAACTCATCGATTATCGAGTTTGCCAATGCCCGCAGTTCTTCCTCCGGCATTTGCGCCGGAAGATATCCCCGCAGGATTTCAACCTGAGCTTCTTCCTTCTCGGCCAGGTCGAGGCGTCCGGCATTCCGAAAAATCTCGGCAGCGTCAGAACTCTGCTTGATCTGTGTCCGGATAACCCCGAGTACGTCCTCGTCGGTCAACTCACGCTGGAGTTCAATACCCTTGTTACCGAGTGCAGATCGCAGGTAGCGAATGACATCCCGGCGCTGGGTATCGCCCTCCTTCATTGCTGTTTTCAGGTCATCCATCACCCGTTGTGAAAGCATTGATGTCAATGAACGTTTACCTCAACATCAGCGAACGGACTCACATTCCGATCGCCGCAAACCGCAAATCATACAAACAAGGCGCAACCAGAGTATAGACACCGGTCACAACCCGGTCAATTTGGCGGTTGTGCCACCTGTCCGATACTCTGATAACGTTCCGGTACTTACCGGAGTTCCCCCCCCACAGTGAAGCAGTCACTGCAGGATCGAAGGAATCATGCCAGAATTACCCGAAGTCGAAACCGTCTGCCGCACACTTGCCCCCCATATTACCGGGCGCGCGATCGTGGCCTTCGAGTTCAACTGGCCGAAAACCCTCGGACACCCCGACCCCGAGACATTTGGCCGGGGCGTACTCCAGGTACCAATCTCGGCAGTTACCCGCCGTGCAAAGTACATTTTGCTTCATCTTGAAACCGGAAGTGCAATTACTGTTCACCTGAGAATGACCGGCCAGTTGTTGCACGTTCCTGCCGGTGAAGCCCGTGAAAACGATCCCTACGAACGCGCTGGCTTCCTGCTCAATGATGGGTCTTCCCTCTCCTTTAGCGACATCAGGAAATTTGGACGCATTACCTGGCTCACTCCGGGAGAACTGGAACGGTTCTCCTCGCTGCTCGGTGTCGAACCGCTCTCGGAATCTTTCACCCCCGCCTGGTTACAGGAGAACCTCCGATCCAGACAACGTCAGATCAAACCGTTGCTGCTGGATCAGACCTTCATCGCCGGTCTCGGGAACATTTATGTCGACGAGTCCCTGTTCATCGCCGGTATCCACCCACTCACCCGGTCCAACCAGATTCCCGAAGATCGGGCGAAACGGCTCCACAGCGCCATTGTTGAGACGCTTTCAGGAGCAATCTCCCGGCAAGGAACCACCTTGAGGAACTACCGGACCGGTCTCGGCGAAGAAGGGGAAAACCAGCATTTTCTCCGAATCTATGGAGCAAAGGCTGGTTCTCCCTGTAGTGAATGTGGCACACCGGTTGAACGGTTTATTGTTGGCCAACGCGGAACAGTCTTCTGTCCTACCTGTCAACCGCTGGTCAGATCTCAGGAATAGGCAGCGTCGATCTTCTCGCCGACCGTCGGATCGTTGGGGTCCAGGACAGGATAGTCGCCCGGAACCAGGTCCGTATGCTTCAACCCGGAGCCGGTGCCAAACACAACCACCCGGTCATCTTCCTTCAGGAAACCGCTTTCCCGAAGACGACGTGCCGCGGCAAAGCAGGCACCTACCTCAGGCGAAACATGCAGACCTTCGGTTCGTGACACCCGGTGGGTCATCTCGACGAGTTCCTCGTCCGGAATAGCCAGTGCCGTGCCCTCGCTCTTACGAACGGCATCCAGGATCAGGTAGTCCCCGATCGCGATTGGCACTCGCATGCCCGGGGCTACTGTCGAAGCGTTCTCCCAAAGCGGTGCGTGACGCTCACCCGCTTCGAAAGCCCGGACAATCGGGGCGCAGTTCTCAGCCTGCACCACGATCATCGCCGGCCGCTCCGGTCCGATAAACCCGAGTTTCTCGAGTTCATCAAACGCCTTCCACATGCCAACAATGCCGGTACCGCCGCCGGTCGGATAGATGATCGCATCCGGCAAGGTCCAGCCCAGCTGTTCGGCAAGTTCAAGACCCATCGTCTTCTTGCCTTCGGCCCGGTAGGGCTCTTTCAGTGTGGAAACGTCGAACCAGCCTCGGGCCGCACTGTTCTCGCGGACAATCTTTCCGGCATCGTTAATCAATCCGTCAACCAGGAACACTTCGGCACCGAGCGCCCGGCACTCGGCCATAAAAATCGGAGGCGTATCCTGCGGCATGAACACCACTGCCTTCATTCCGCCGGCAGCGAGATAGGCGCTGGCTGCGGCAGCAGCATTACCTGCCGATGGCAATGCAATCGCCTCCACCCCGAGTTCCTTCGCACGGGAGACCGCCGCGCCGAGCCCGCGGGCCTTGAATGAACCGGTTGGATTCCGGCCTTCATCCTTCATCATGAGGTTTGAATAGCCGAGTTCCGCACCGATCCTGTTTGTCTTCAGGAGCGGAGTGCCGCCTTCGCCAAGTGTCAGACGATTCTCCGGTTTACGCACCGGCATGATCTCGGCGTAGCGCCAGAGATTCCACGGGCGGGAAACCAACGCCTCTTTCGTCAGTGTCTTGCCGGCGCGCTCCAGATCGTAATCAACCAGCAACACCTTGCCATCCACCGGGTCAGTGGTCAGCAACTGGTCCGGGTCGTAGTGCATCTCGCTTTCCGGCCCGTAAATGGACGTCATCGCGCTTTGTATCTGGTCGGTCATAACTCCCTCTCCTGGCAGGACCATCCTTTACCTGGGGCGATTGTAGACCAGCAGAGGCGTCCCCGGATGCTTTGCCTCCGGCGAACGATGTACGCTTGAAGGAGAAGGTCACCAATTGGCTCACTGGTGGGGTAGTTTCCGATGCAACTTAACCTTTTTTCAGTGTCGATCAAAGAAGACGCCGCCGACAAACTCGCTGAAATCTACCGGCAATCGCTCCATAATCTGAGTATCACAATCCCCGGTTTTCAGGGCATGATGGGCATGATAGATGACGAAAATCACGAGTTCGTGTCGTTGGCTCTAACCCAGCGGCCGGAAGAGATTTTCGCAGCCCGGGAGAGTAGCGCAAACACCCGCGAAGTTGGCTTGCTCGAGCCATTCTTTACCTCAGAACCGGTACGTGAACTCCACCATGTCGAGGTACGCTATTTCCCGAAGAACCGGCCGATCCCCGAAAACGGCTACCATTACGCCAGGGTCACCCGTGGCTATGTCAAGCCGTCTGAAGTTTCAACCCGGGTGGACCAGATCCGCGATTCCTTTGTGCACTCCGCGCTCTATCAACCGGGATGCACAGGATTTCTCCTCTGCTCAAAGCAGGACGAAGGCATCGTCTACGGTCTCAGCCTTTGGGATTCCGAACAATCACGGGCGGCCAGCGAGGGCGAGTCCGGCTACTACCACCGCGAGATGGAACGCACCCGCCCAGGGCTTCCTCGCGAACCGGACAGGCGCTATTTCCGGGTCATCGCCCGCCAGTTGCCACCCCGGTAGCAGGCAGTTGCAAGACACCGTTTCCGGTGCTACTATCGAGATAATCTGAGCCTGCGGGTGTAACTCAGTTGGCAGAGTGTCTGCTTCCCAAGCAGAATGTCGTGGGTTCGAATCCCATCACCCGCTCCCTGTTGCCCGCCGCTCAACCAGTGGCGGGTTTTCCGTTTCTCCCGGCCCCCTCTTTCCACCATCATGTCTGCACGATGGCCAGTCTCTGAGCCAGGCGAGGCATTGGCAATTCAAGTTCACGGCGACCGTCCTGGAAACCGAAAGATTCGTTTTTTCTTGCGTTCTACAGGTGCACAACCTCGACATCATCCCACGCCTGGGCGAGATATTCAGCAACGAACGAGCGATGACAGTCTTTGGCCGCGGGTTCGCTACAGAGCAGACATCCTCCGTGAAGGTCGCGAGGAGAAAGCCGTTGTTCAATCTTCCGCTCTGCCAACAGTGCCGTGAACCGTTCACGGAACTCGTCGAACTTGATGCGCTTCTTGCGGTAGTCCTGCATCAACTCCTCGGTGGGAGCCAATATCGGCAAGTGGATGTAGTTAATTCCGGCAACCTGGTCAAGGAAGAACTTTAGATCATCCTGTTTGGTGAACCCGGCCAACTGGGAAGTGTTGTGCAGGCGAATATCCACCACACGTTGCACTCCGGCCCCTTCAAGCAGGTCAAAAAACTCTTCGGCACTCTTCCGGGTAAAGCCAATGGTGAAGATCCGCATAGCAGGCGCCCGCTCCCGTATTCTGGATTGTGAATGTCGACCAATTGATACAAGCAGTATGCATCCATTTCGGGCCTGCGTGGTAGAATATGCGACTGGATGGCCGGGAAAACCTTGCCCACCCACGGGGACATAGCTCAGCTGGGAGAGCGCTACAATCGCACTGTAGAGGTCGGGGGTTCGAATCCCCCTGTCTCCACCCCCAATTGATTAGAGCCAGAATTCGCCGGCGGCCTTTGCCCCCATTGGCGCATTCAGGACCCCCGGGCTGTCATCAATAACCGGTCAGAATCAGCTTCAAGAGTTTCGTGACCCGGTACCCGATCTCGTCATCATGACCGTTCTCAAACACGTTTCGTCACGGCTGCAGGAGCCCGGAGAAATCGGAATTGCGGTCGCCGTTAGACCTGCTCCGGTTTCAGTCGCCCAAGGTATCGAACGTCCATTCAATAATCCAGACTGCCACGGTCATTGCGATGATGACAAAGAAGATCCCAAAGAACCCGGAAAACTCGACCGCGGTTCCAAAGACCCGGTCGATCACGGCCAGGAACACAAACTTCGATGAGAACATTATCAGCCAGATAGCGAAACCGACCGCCAGCTTCTGTGGAGAATCAACTCGCTGCCGAACTGCCGCTACGACCTTTTTCTTCATTTCCAACGTGAGGAACGTTAGTACCTGCATCACGACCGCAAGCGAAAACGTTATGGAGTAGGAGTCGGTCGCCAGAATATCCGTGTAATCATTGAACGCCCCGATGACAACCGAATAAACCAGGGTTCCCAGCACGAATTCCCGGAACAGCGACTGCTTCGCATTGCGGCTAATCATCGAGGTGTACGTGTCATCGCCGGCTCCGGGGCCGGTTGTTCTAAGTTGCCAACCATGGACATCGTACTCCTCGACTTGTGGGACAAACGCACTGCCGGGTCGGACGTTTCGGATGCACACGCCGCCATTGTTCAGAGGGTTGCTACTGATTCCGTAGGTCGCAGTATAGTACTCCCCGACGCTCTCGCGATGTTCACTCAGGACAGGATCTTAGGGAGAACATGACTGACAAGATTGACTTCAAGAAGACACTGGACTCGTACCAGGCGAAACGCGGAGTCTTCCGGATCGTCGATATTCCGGATTTGCAGTATCTCGTGGTCGATGGACAGGGCGATCCAAATACCTCTGCCGAGTTCAGCGCAGCAGTAGAAGCACTCTATCCTGTTGCCTACAAGATCAAGTTCAACAGCAAGCGCAACCTTGGTCGCGATTACGTGGTACCACCGCTGGAGGGCCTTTGGTGGGCCGACGACATGTCAGCGTTCACCACCGACCGTGACAAGTCGCAGTGGAACTGGACGATGATGCTCATGGTTCCCGAGTGGATTGACCGGGAACTGTTTCAGTCGGCGGTCGACGAGGTGAGGAAGAAATCGCCGGCCCCGCCGTCGCTGGATCTTGTCCGGCTTGAGACATTGTCCGAAGGGCAGTGCGTCCAGACATTGCATGTCGGATCGTTCGACGATGAAGGTCCGGTGCTGGCGGCCATGCACCACGAGTTCATCCCGCAACAGGGACTTCGCATGTCCGGAAAGCATCATGAAATCTATCTGAGCGACTTCCGCAAGGTGGTCCCTGAAAAGCTCCGTACCATCCTGCGTCAGCCGGTCGAACCTGCCTGAATCATCCCGCCTACAAGAGAACGGGGGCAGACCAAATGGTCTGCCCCCGTCGCTGTATCGTCTTCAGGTTTGCATCTAGCCGGATGCAGGTTGCGGACGCATCTGCGGCGGAGGACCGGCTGGTGAATCCCGTCGTTCCTCTGCTGCTGCCCGGTCCGGAGACTTTGGCCCTTCGTAGACAGTCGGGCCAGAGAGCGTCGGCTTCGGGCGTGGCGTATCGAACAGAGCTTCCAGTTCCTCGGCTTCCAGCGTCTCGCGCTCCATCAGGAGCATTGCGATCTCCTCGAGCTTGTCGCGGTGCTCCGAGAGGATTCTGGTTGCCGTCGCGTAGGCGGTATCAATCAGAATCCGGATTTCCTTGTCGATCTCGAAGGCGATCTCGTCGGAGTAGTTGCGCTGCTCGTTGATTTCGCGCCCGAGGAAGACCAGTTCATCCTTCTTGCCGAAGGCCAGCGGCCCGAGCTTCTCACTCATGCCGTATTCGGTCACCATTCGGCGAGCCAGGCCAGTCGCCCGTTCGATGTCATTTGAGGCGCCAGTGCTCAGTTCATTGAAGACCAGCAACTCCGCCACATGGCCACCCATGAAGTAGGCCAGCATGTCCTCAAACTGCGCCTTGGTCCAGAAGAAGCGATCCTCTTCCGGAACGATCCGGGTGTAGCCACCCATCATGCCCCGGGCAATGATCGACACCTTGTAGACCGGGTCTGCGTTCGGCAGCATCCGGGCCACCAGCGCGTGACCGGCTTCGTGATAGGCGGTCATCAGTTTCTCGCGGTCGCTGATCACGCGGCTCTTGCGCTGCGGACCGGAAACGACGCGGTCGATTGCCTCGACAAGTTCGTCTCGGCCGATAGTCTTCTTGTTCTTGCGGGCAGCCAGAATGGCCGCTTCGTTGACCAGATTCTCAAGGTCAGCACCCGAGAAGCCCGGAGTCTGGCGAGCAAGCTGCTCCAGGCTCACACTCTCTTCCAGCGGCTTGCCACGGGAGTGGACCTGGAGCACTGCCAGACGGCCATTGATATCCGGCCGGTCGAGCACGACCTGGCGGTCGAATCGTCCCGGACGCATCAGCGCCGGGTCAAGGACATCGGGCCGGTTGGTGGCGGCGATCACGATAATGTTGGTCGTGCTATCGAAGCCGTCCATCTCGACCAGGATCTGGTTCAAGGTCTGTTCGCGCTCGTCGTGGCTACCACCGAGGCCGGCACCACGTTGGCGGCCCACAGCGTCGATTTCGTCCACAAACACGATGCAGGGGGCATTACGCTTTGCCTGGTCGAACAGGTCACGCACACGTGACGCACCAACACCGACGAACATTTCGACGAACTCGGAACCGGAGATGCTGAAGAACGGAACGCCTGCTTCGCCGGCAACAGCCCGCGACAGCAGCGTCTTGCCAGTTCCCGGAGGGCCCACCAGCAGCACACCACGCGGGATACGAGCGCCAAGCGCGGCGAACTTTTCCGGGTACTTCAGGAACTCAACGACTTCCTCAAGTTCCTGCTTGGATTCATCAACACCAGCAACATCTGCAAAGGTCACGGTCGGCTTGTTGGCGGTGAACATCCGTGCCTTGCTCTTGCCAAACGACATTGCCTGGTTGTTGCTGCCCTGCGCCTGCCGCATCATGAACACGACAATACCGATCACCAGCAGGATCGGGATGAAGAGGTACATTGCGCCGAGCCAGTTCCCCCAACCACTCGAGGGGTTTACGGTAATCGCAACGGACGATGGTTCAACTCCGTACAGGCGCAACGCCTCGTAAATGGAGATGTTTCCATCAAGACGGGTCTTGGCAACCTCGTCGGAGTCGCGATAATGGATAGTGACCGACGTCGAACCTTCCGTCATCTCGAGCCGGTCAACCCGGTTCGCGGTGATTTCGGTCGCAAGTTGTTGCATACCGATAGAAGTTGCGTCGTCACCATTACTGATGAAGGTGATCCACAACGCTACAACGGCGATGATCAGGATGATCCACACAAAGCCGTTACGAAGCCAACGATTCTCTGTCATAGGGTGTCCTTTGAAGCTTCTCTGTGGTCTGGCCAAACAGTGGAGAACAAAATAGCCCGGAGAATTCCGGGGGCGATATTGCTAATAAAGTATATCAGTTGACATTGGTTACCCTGATACCGATCAGTACCGGTTTCCTACGGCACCCTGGCCACACCAACATAGGGAAGATTCCGGAACCGGCCAGCATAATCCAGACCGTATCCCACCACAAATTCATCCGGAATATCGAAGCCTACCCAGTCAACCGAAACATCCGCTTGCCGGGGGACATCCTTGCGCAGGAGCGTGACAACCTTGATATCTGCCGGGTTGCGTTCTTCGAGAATCCGCTGAAGGTACTGAACCGTCAGCCCGGAGTCGATGATATCTTCCACAATCAGCACCTCGCGGTCACTGATATCGGTCGCCAGGTCCTTGAGGATCCGGACCACCCCACTGGTTTCGGTTGCCATGCCGTAGCTCGAAACTGCCATAAACTCGAAATCAATCGCAATCGGCATCACTCGCACCAGGTCCGCCATGAAAATGACCGCGCCGTTCAGGACTCCGACGCAGAGCGGAGTACGTCCCCGGTAATACTCGGTCAAGGTCTCGCCAAGTTCGGCGACTCGCTCCTGCAACGTTTCTGCCGGAATCAGTACCCGTTCGATACCCGCCTCGAGCTCTTCCCACGAAATCGTCATTGTTCCTCCTCGCGAACGGTTCGAACGATCAACCGTTCTCGCTCCACATCCACCCGAACTCCATACGGCAGTTCCAGAACAGCCCCGGTTTGTGCTGTCCTTGCTGCACCAAGCACACTCATCACCCGCTCGCGGGATAACTCTCTCTGGTCATCCTGCCCCACCAGCGAACGAACCGCCCTCAGGATGACTCTTGTCGCAACGGCCAGGTGAGCGTCAACCAACTCCTTACGGGATATGACAAGCACCCCGTCACTGATCGAGCGAACGATATCAGGAAACAACTGTTCGGCTGCGCTATCGGCAAAATCGGCATCGGCCTCCCGGAGTTGTGCCGAACGGAGTATGGCCTCCGAAGCACCCGGCATCGCCGATTCGATGGCAGGGATCACCAGATGGCGAATGGCATTACGCCTGAAGCGCGTATCCTGGTTTGTGGAGTCATCCACGGTCCTGATTCCTGCGGCATCAACAATCGCAGCCAGTTCCAGTCGAGTGATGTCAAGCAGCGGCCTCAGTACGGGAATCCCGGGATCGTATTCCGGAAGGTGAACCACCGGCTGCATTGCCCTCCATCCGGAACCCGAAAAGCCATGCAGTAGCACTGTCTCAACCTGATCGTCTCTGGTGTGGGCTGTCACCACAGCGTGGGCGCCAGTTTCACGGGCAACCCGAAAAAGCGCCCGGTACCTGGCCTCACGCCACCTTGCTTCTTTTGAACCGGAGCTTCCTGATGATGCATCCTCGATGGCGGTCGCAACGAATGGAACGCCGGCAGCGCTGCATAACTCGGCCACGACCGCAGCCTCGTCGGCCGATCCGGGGCGCGAACGATGATCGACGTGGCAGACGCTGAAGTCGCCAATCTTCTTTCTCCTGAGTGCTTCTGTAGCGAGGAGAACCAGTGCAGTGGAATCGATCCCGCCGGAACAGGCAATGAGGGCCGGGAATTTCCAGGCACGCGAAATCGCCCGGTAGGCCCGGGTCCGGTGAAGTGGCTGGTTCGGGTCTACAGTCATGCTCACCCCGGCTCCGGCAAACGCCGGGTTCATTGCGCGGGAGTCGACAGGTTTGGGGTTCCTGATTCGAAGGTGCCGGCGGGTGGAATCGAACCACCGACCGAAGGCTTATGAGTCCTTTGCTCTACCCCTGAGCTACGCCGGCCGGGCACGCTTTCGCGACCGGAATAATACCAGCAACGTTCCAAAATTCCAAGAAATCTCCTCGCATCTCACTGAAGTACAATCGGTTCGCGGTAGCCAAATTCACCGCGCCAAGAGGAGTCACATGACTGATACCCAACCTGTTGATATATCCGACCTGCTTTCCGGTCTGAACGCCGAGCAGGAACTGGCGGTCCGCACGACGGATGGCCCGGTGCTGATTGTCGCCGGCCCTGGCAGCGGCAAGACGCGTGTCCTTGCCACGCGTATCGCCTACCTGATCCAGGAGCGCGGAATTGCTCCCTGGAACATTCTTGCGCTCACCTTCACCAACAAGGCGGCGCGGGAGATGCGGGAGCGAGTCGAGCGGCTGGTTGGCGAACGAGCCAGCTGGATCACGATGGGCACGTTCCACTCCTTCGCCTCCCGGGTGCTGCGCATGTATGGTGAGGAAATCGGTATTTCGCCGCGTTTCGTCATCTATGATGATGCCGACCAGATGGGCGTCGTCAAGACGGCGATGCAGCAACTGGACATCAATTCCAAGCAGTTTGCGCCGAGGTCAATTCTCTCCAACATTTCCGGCGCGAAAAGTCGCAACATCACGCCACAGACCTACGCAGAATCGGTTGAGTCGTACTGGGAGGAGATCGTTGCGCGGGTATATCCCCTCTATCAGGACACCCTGAACCGTCGCAACGCCCTCGATTTCGACGACCTGCTGCTCTACACCCTGAAACTGCTCCAGACTGCTCCGTACGCCCAGGAGAAACTCCGGGAGCGCCACCAGTACGTGCTGGTTGACGAGTATCAGGACACCAACCACATCCAGTACCTGATCGTGAATGAACTGAGTCGCGAACACCGGAACATTTGCGTCGTGGGTGATCCGGACCAGTCGATCTACGGGTGGCGCGCGGCTGATATCCGTAACATCCTGACCTTCAAGGATGACTTCCCGGAAGCCGCCGAAATTCATCTCGAAGAGAACTACCGCTCGACGCCGGAGATTCTTGAAGCGGCCGATGCGGTCATTCGTCAGAACTCCCAGCGCATTGAGCGCAAACTACGTACCTCGCGAGCCCCAGGAGAGAAGATCGTCATCCGCGAGTGCAGCGACGAAACGGTTGAGGCGCACTTCATCATTCAGGAAATCAACCGCCTCAAGGCCCAACACGGCTACAACAACAACGACTTTGCCGTGCTCTACCGAACCAATGCCCAGAGCCGCTCACTGGAAGAAGCGTTTATCTACGGTGGCATCCCCTATCAGTTGATTGGTGGTACTCGCTTCTACGAACGTCGCGAGATCAAGGACGTCATTTCCCTGTTGCGCCTGCTCTCCAACCCGGATGACACCAGCGCATTTGAACGTGTCATCGGCGCCTTCCCGATCGGCCAGGGCATCGGTTCGAAAACCTTGTCAAACCTCGAAACGTGGGGGGCTGCTACCGGACAGGGTCTCCAGGCAGCACTGGACAGCCTTGGCGAACCGGATGGGCCGCAGATTGCCGGACGTGGACGAAACCTGTTGCAGTCAGTCAACGAGATTCTGACCGACTTGCGGGCTGTCGTGCCATTGGTCACGCTTTCTGAACTCTTCGACCGGGCGCTGGACGAAACCGGACTGCGGTCACTCTATGAAGGCGACGACCCGGAACACGTTGAACGCTGGGAAAACGTGCTCCAGCTACGGGCCATGATCTCCCAGTACGACTCGCTGGCGAACGAGGATGCACTCTCAACCTACCTCGAAGAAGTAGCACTGGTGTCCGATGCCGACACCATGGAGGATGACCTTGAAAAGGTCACGCTGATCACACTCCACGCAGTGAAGGGCCTCGAATTTCCGGTCGTGTTCATCTGCGGTGTTGAGGAAGGGCTTATTCCCCACCAACGTGCATTGAGTGATAATCCGGAGAATCTTGAGGAAGAGCGACGGTTGTTCTATGTTGGCATCACCAGAGCCGAACAGCGGCTCTATCTGACCCATGCCTTCCACCGTAATCGCTACGGATATAGTGAAATGAGCCTGCCGTCGTCGTTCCTGCAGTCGATTCCGGAATCAGTGCTGGGGAACGTCCCGCTGAAACGGGCGCCACGACGACAGCGAATAGCGAACCTGAACGAGCCGGTGTTCGAAGTCAAGGTTCCGGCACCACCAACGTTCACCCGGGTATCCGCTGGTGATCGGGTCTTCCATCCACGGTTTGGTGATGGGGTGGTGGACAAGGTGATTGACAAGGATAACGACCAGGAAGTGACCGTTACCTTCAAGCGGCATGGTCAAAAGCGACTGATGGCCAGCCTGGCAAACCTGACAG
Source organism: uncultured Thermomicrobiales bacterium (assembly GCA_964462545.1). Lineage (GTDB taxonomy): Bacteria > Chloroflexota > Chloroflexia > Thermomicrobiales > CFX8 > CAYWXR01. The sequence goes on along the minus strand of CAYWXR010000001.1, from coordinate 212,449 downwards.
TAGATTAGCAACGAGGCATCGAAGGAGCAGCCTGATGAAAACCTGGGTGTATGCATTCTCGGAAGGTAGTGCCAACGATCGGGACCTGCTTGGCGGCAAAGGTGCCAACCTTGCCGAAATGACCTCGATAGGCCTGCCGGTGCCACCCGGTTTCACTATCACCACCGAAGCCTGCAACGCATACCTCAACTCCGATAGTCAGGTTCCCGACGGCCTCTGGGACCAGGTATATGCTGCCCTCAAGGGTGTCGAGGAATCCATGGGTCGCAAGTTCGGTGATGCAGCAAACCCGCTGCTGCTCTCTGTCCGCTCTGGCGCGAAATTCTCGATGCCGGGGATGATGGACACCGTCCTTAACCTGGGCCTCAACGACGAAACAGTTATTGGTCTGGCAAATGGCGCAGATGAACGGTTCGCGTGGGATTGCTATCGCCGCCTCATCCAGATGTTTGGCAACGTCGTGATGGGCGTCCAGAGCGAGCATTTCGAGGACGCACTTGATGATCTCAAGCGCAACACCGGTGTCCGCGACGACAACCAGTTGCCGGCCGATGCGCTCCGGAAGTTGACCGCCGACTTCAAGCAGATCGTGAACAAGCACGCCGGCAAGGAATTCCCGGGCGATCCCTACGAGCAATTGCGTCTTGCAACGATCGCCGTCTTCGACTCGTGGAACACCCGCCGTGCCAGAAACTACCGGGCAGAGCACGACATCCCGGATAACCTCGGAACAGCAGTCAACGTCCAGACTATGGTCTACGGCAACATGGGAGACGACTGCGCAACCGGTGTTGCCTTTACCCGAAACCCTTCAACTGGCGAAAGGGGCATCTTCGGCGAGTTCCTGGTCAATGCCCAGGGCGAGGATGTCGTTTCGGGTGTGCGAACACCTCAACCGATTGCCGAGATGGCCAACAATCCGCTGGTTGCACCGGCCTACGAGCAACTGCTGGAAGTTGCGAACACGCTCGAAGCACATTACCGCGACATGCAGGACCTGGAGTTCACCATCCAGTCCGGAAAGCTCTACATGCTCCAGACCCGGACCGGGAAGCGAACCGGGCGGGCTGCGGTCAACATTGCCATGGACATGGTTGAGGAAGGTGTCATTGACCGTACGGAGGCGGTGCTTCGCGTGGAACCACAGCAACTCGATCAGTTGCTCCACCCGATGATCGACCCCGAGTTCAAACCGGATATTCTGGCAACCGGACTCCCGGCAAGCCCCGGAGCGGCAACCGGCAAGATTGTCTTTGATGCAGACAAGGCCAAACTCCTTGGAGATGCCGGCACAAAGGTGATCCTGGTACGTATCGAAACATCGCCCGAAGATTTCCACGGTATGGTGGGTGCCCAGGGCATCCTTACTGCGCGTGGAGGTATGACCTCCCACGCAGCGGTCGTCGCTCGCGGCATGGGCAAGCCATGCGTGGCAGGTTGTTCTGCCATCGAGATCAACTACAGCGCCGGCACGATGACAGTCAACGGCCGGACATTCACCGAGGAAGACGACATCACCATTGATGGTGCTACCGGTCGGGTAATGGCCGGCAGTGTTCCAACCATTGAGGCGGATATCAGCGGCAATCTGGCAACACTGCTCGAGTGGGCCGACGACCTCCGACATCTTGGCGTCCGGGCAAACGCCGACACGCCGCATGATGCTGCTGTCGCCCGAGAGTTCGGGGCCGAGGGGATTGGCCTCTGCCGCACCGAGCACATGTTCTTCGAAGCCGAGCGGCTCTTGCCAATGCGCGAGATGATTCTGGCCACCTCAACCTCGGAGCGTAGAGCAGCACTCGAAAAACTGCTGGAAATGCAGCGGTCCGACTTTGAAGGCATCTTCAAGGCGATGGATGGCCTGCCGGTCACCATCCGCACCCTCGATCCGCCACTGCACGAGTTCCTGCCGCACAACGACGAAGAAATTGAACAACTGGCGAAGCACACCGGCACAACCGTTGAACAGGTGAATCTCAAACTCGAAACCCTGCGTGAAGAGAACCCGATGCTCGGTCATCGTGGCTGCCGGTTGGGCATCTCGTATCCGGAAGTCACCGAAATGCAGGCCCGGGCGATCATCCAGGCTGCGCTCAACTGCAAGAAGGCAGGCATCACTCCGTTGCCGGAAATCATGATTCCGCTGGTTGCGGATGTGAACGAACTCTCCCGGCAGCGAGCGGTCGTCGACCGTGTTGCGCAGGAAGAGTTCGCAGCTGCCGGCGACACCGTGGAGTACCTCGTCGGCACAATGATCGAACTCCCACGGGCAGCACTCACTGCCGGTGCCATCGCTCAGGAAGCAGACTTCTTCTCGTTCGGCACAAACGACCTCACCCAGACAACGTTCGGCCTCAGCCGCGACGACGCCGGCAGATTCCTGCCGTTCTACGTCAGCTCCGGCATCTTCCCGAAGGACCCCTTCGTCACGCTCGACCGGAGCGGCGTCGGGGAACTGGTTTCCATTGCGGCCGAACGGGGCAAGGCGACCCGTCCCGATCTCAAACTGGGTATTTGTGGCGAACACGGAGGCGACCCGGACAGTGTCGAATTCTGCCATCTGCAGGGTTTGAACTATGTCTCCTGCTCGCCGTTCCGTGTGCCGGTCGCACGGCTTGCGGCAGCACAGGCAGCGATCAAGTCAGGCAACCCGGAAATGAGCACATCGACATCCGCCTGATATGTACGTACACTAATGCTGACCCGGTGTCTGTTGTTTCCAGCTAAATCAGGTTGATGGACGCGATCAGCATGGATATCAGACAACGCATAGAGGAGCGCGAGGAAAGCTGGCTTTGCCCGGCTGCCGCGCGGTCGCGGGATGCCAGCCGGCAGCAGCCGGAGGAGTATTCCGCCGTGCGCACTGCGTTCCAGCGTGATCGAGACCGGATTATTCACTCGAAAGCGTTCCGGCGCCTGAAATTCAAGACGCAGGTCTTTCTGTCACCGGATGGTGATCACTATCGCACCCGGTTAACGCATACGCTGGAAGTCACCCAGATCGCCCGTACCATCGCCCGCGCCTTGCGACTCAACGAGGATCTGACCGAGGCTATCGGACTTGCTCACGATCTGGGACACACGCCCTTTGGGCACACCGGAGAACGGGCGCTGGCAACTGTCTTCCCGAACTTCCGGCACAACGAGCAAAGTCTGCGGGTCGTGGACCTGCTGGAGAATAACGGTCAGGGCCTGAACCTTACCGATCTGACGCGGGATGGCATCCTTCGTCATTCGAAACCCGAGCAGCAGATCACCGGCGAAATGGCCGGGACGCCGGCAACTGCCGAAGCCCAACTGGTCAAGATCAGCGATTCAATCGCCTACATGAACCATGATTTCGACGATGCCGTCCGCAGTGGCATCCTCAAGGAATCCGACCTGCCGGAGACAGTCCGCAAGCGCCTGGGAGATCGTCACAGTACCCGGATCAACACGCTGGTGCTGGATGTCATCGAGTCGACCGCCCCACGCCTGGAGCAACCGGTCGCAGGGCAACAGGTTGTGACCATGTCCGGTGAAATCACCGAAGCGGCCAATCTCTTCCGGAACTGGCTCTTTGAACGGGTCTACCGGCCAGTAAATGACCTCGAGTCGACAAAGGCGGCCGGACAGATTGTGATTGATCTTTTTGAGCTTCTCGTTCGCCAGCCGGAATTGATCGACCGGTATGGGGCATATGGCGACGCCGAAAGCTCTATCGAACGCCGGGCAGCGGATGCTGTCGCCGGCATGACAGACCGTTTTGCTTTACAGCTCCATTCCGAGCTTGTCTCATCTCGCTAGGGGTGCATCATGGCCGGAGATACCGTCTCCCGGATCAAGGAACGCATCGATGTCGTTGAACTGATCGGAACTCGCGTTCAGCTACGCCAGGCAGGACGCAATTTCAAAGGGTTGTGCCCGTTTCACAATGAGAAGACGCCATCATTCGTTGTCTTCCCGGAGTCACAGTCCTACCACTGCTTCGGGTGTGGCAAGAGCGGCGACATCTTTTCCTACGTCATGGATACCGAGAATCTCGACTTTGCCGATGCAATGAACCTGCTGGCCGAGCGGGCCGGTGTCGAGATCACTTCGTTCCAGCCGAAGAACCCGGAAAAGGATGCCCACCTCGAACGGCTGGTCGACCTCGTCGAACGAGCCGGCGTCTACTTTTCGTCAATGCTCTGGACCTCCCCGGCTGGCCAGCCGGCACGTGACCTGCTGGAGCGTCGTGGAGTGGACCGGCAAACTGCCGAGCAATTTGGGCTGGGTTTCGCGCCGGATTCCTGGGACTCCCTTCGCAATCACCTGCTCCGGCGGGGCGATGTCGATGACAGTCTGCTGCTTGAGGCCGGGCTGCTGACTCGCAACGAATCGGGCCGCACATACGATCGTTTCCGCAACCGGCTCATGTTCCCTATCCGGAACCGGAGTGGCCGCACCATCGGTTTCGGTGCTCGCGCTCTCGGCGACGAAATGCCGAAGTACCTGAACTCACCCCAGACGCCGATCTTCAACAAGAGCGAACTGCTGTATGCCCTGGACCGGGCGCATGAAAGCATCCGGCGCGAACGCTCGCTAATCGTTGTCGAAGGCTATATGGATGCCATTGCAGCCCATCAATACGGCTACACCAACGCCGTTGCATCAATGGGTACGGCCCTGACCTCCCAACAGGTCAGCTCAATCAGGCGGTATGTGGACAAGGTGTTCCTTGCCCTCGACGCCGACGCGGCCGGCCAGATGGCAACCATGCGGGCCATCGACGCTGTTCGCGAGAGCTTTTCGGCTGACAATGCGATCGTGGTCGACCCGAACAGTCTGATTCGCTTCGAACGCGCCCTCGATGCCGAAGTGCGGATCGTTGCTCTGACAGGCGGCAAGGACCCGGACGAGATGATCCGCTCGGATCAGCCTGCCTGGGATCGGGCGCTGCGCCACGCAGTTCCGCTGGTGGAATATGTTCTGACCCGCCAATTGGCTGATGTCGAACCGACCCCGGCTGCACGTGCCGAAGCCCTCCACGATGTTGTCGTTCCATATCTCCGGGAGATTCGCGACCCGGCGATTTTGTCGCATTATGTCGGACTCGCATCCAGGCTACTCGGCTATAAGGACACCGACATCCGGGCTGCACTACGCCGGCGGACATCCCAGGATTCAAGGGCAGTTCCTTCACGGGATCGGCCGGTGGCCCGTGACCCGGAGCGGCATCTGTTTGCCATGCTCATGAGGCATGCAACAATCGTCGACTCCTGGCGAGAGATTCTTGAACAGATCGATCCCGGCGACCTGATCGACGCCCGCAACCGTGAGATCCTCAGGATTATGGCAGTAACCGGCGCTGAAGCGGTGATCGATTCAGTCTCGGAACCGATCCAGGAGTACATTTCAGAACTGCTTCAGGATATTCCCGAGCGAACAGACTGGTCCCCGGGCCTTGTCCGGAAAGACATCTCCCAGGCGATCCTGACCCTGTCACGAACCCGGCATTTAGCGCGCGAGCATCAGGTGCGGCGGGACCTGCAAGCCGCCAAGGCCGAAGGCAATGCGGCCGAGGTACTCCACCTCGTCCAGCAACTCACTGACCTGGCAGAGCATCGCCGTCGCTTCGACCCGGAAACGAGCCCTTACTTCAAGGACACCCGGACGGCCAGTTTCTGATGTGTCACAAGCAATCAGGACTCGAGCAACGCGCGGACAGCACCAATGAGCGCTTCGTCCTCGTCGGGTAAGACAGTCCGGGCATCCAGAATGACCATGTCATCCTGGACCCGCGGCACGACTGCCGGTTTGCCGGTGCGCAGTAACGTGGCCATGTCCGATGCAGAACGTCCACCCTGCTGGATGGCCAGACCAAATGATGGTTGTGTCTTGCCCGGCAGGGAGCCACCGCCAATAGTCGACGCTGTGCTGGTTAGATTCACCGCTGGATGGTCGATAGCCGCGACCCACTCCCGAACCCGTTGCTCGAGCCAGTCGGCCGGCCGGGACATCGACCACCACACAGGGATCGTCTCGGTCGCTTCATCCAGAAGGTAATGCCGGAGCGTCGTCTCGAGTCCGGCCAGGCAGGTCTTGTCAGCACGAAGCGACCTGGCAAGCGGATGCCGGGAGATGCGATCAATCACGGCGGCCCTGCCAAGAATCAGCCCTGCCTGCGGCCCACCGAGCAATTTGTCGCCCGAGGCACAGACAACGTCAACTCCTGCCGCGATGCTGTCTGACAGCAACGGCTCAGCATCCAGACCAAACTGACGCGTATCAAGCAGGCACCCACTGCCAACGTCCTCGATCAGGAGCACACCTGCTTCACGAGCCACCGGAGCAAGTTCCTCGACGGAGACGCTGGCTGTGAAGCCGCTGATCGCGAAATTGCTGGCATGCACCTTGAGATAGGCAGAAGTTTCGAGAGTGGTTGCATTTGCGTAATCCCGGGCGTAGGTCCGGTTGGTGGTACCAACCTCAACCAGTCTTGCCCCGCTCTGACGCAGGACATCCGGAATCCGGAAGCCTCCGCCGATCTCGACTGCCTCTCCACGGGAGACAACCACCTCGCGTCCGGTAGACGTAGCCGCCAGGGTCAGCATGACAGCCGCCGCGTTGTTGTTCACCACCAGTGTGCGCTCGGCACCGGTGAGTATCCGCATCAGCTTGCTGACACCCTCGCCTCTCCCGCCGCGGTCCCCGGATTCCAGACGCATCTCAAGCGCCTGGTAATGACGGGCGGCAAGCGCCATCGACTCAGCAGCAGCTTTCGAAACCGGCGCCCGACCAAGATTGGTGTGAATTACGACTCCTGTCGCATTGATGACAACCTTTGGTTCGGATAAGAACAGACCGTCGAGTTCGTGAGCGACCTGCTGAATAATGTCGTCACGCCCCACGCCATCGCCGGCGAGCACAGCCTTGCGCGCACGGTCGATCGTGTCCCGGATGATTCCGGTACTGAATCGTTCAGGGACATCGTTCAAACGGGTGGCAACAAGCGGATCGGAGGCAACGTCGTGAACTGCTGGCAACCGGCGTAACCGCTGGGCAATGACCGGGTCCATCGCCACCTCATCTCCTTGCGGACACAAAAAAGAGCGGTCGAGCCGCTCTCTCCTTGCTGACTGGTGGTCGGGGAGAGAGGATTTGAACCTCCGACCTCCGCGTCCCGAACGCGGCGCGCTGCCGGGCTGCGCCACTCCCCGATAACGGGAGGAGTATAGCATCTGCCTCCAACAGGGGCAACGCGAATCAGGAAACTGCCTAGAAGGTTCCATCGCACAAAGGGTAGAATCGGGGCAACAACGCTGCGCCTGCCCGCGTAGCTCAGGGGATAGAGCAGGGGCGTCCTAAGCCCTGTGTCGGGGGTTCGAATCCCTCCGCGGGCGCCGGAAGACAATTTGAAAAGCCGGGTACCCGGTTTCAGGCGATGGGGAAGGACAAGTATCCATGGATGTCCAGATCAAGACCCAGAATGTTCGGCTAACCGATGGACAGCGCGAGCATATTCAGGAACGGGTAAGCAAACTGGAACGAGTCCATGAGAACCCGACCGACGTCAAACTGGAAGTCCGTTCGGTGAAGCCGCGCAGTGGTGGCGAACAGTTCGTTGTTCAGTTCACCATCGCCGTGCCGGGCAACATTCTGCGCACCGAAGTACAGAACCACGATCTCCTGAGCGCTGCCGACCAGGCAATCGCCAAGATGGAGCGGCAGATTCGCCGATACCGGGACCGGAAGATCGATCGTGGGCGTCGTGGCACCAGCCTTTCCCAACTCGCTATCGAACAGAACGCCGGCGCGGAGGCCACCGAGGACGAAACGGTTGGACGCATCGTCCGCACCAAGCGCTTCGATATGGCGCCGATGGATACCGACGAGGCCATCGAGCAACTGGAATTGCTCGGGCACGATTTCTTCGTCTTCTTCAACCCTGATACGAGTCAGGTCAACGTGGTGTATCGCCGCCGCGACGGCAATTACGGACTGATCGAGCCAGAGATTGCCTGACGGGAATAGAATTCCCGATGTCGGTTGTTACAGCCTGTGTCGCCGGGCGAATACAACAGCCCGGCGAACATTGGTGCCCTGCGTCTCTTATCATGAGGGAATCAGGAACGAATCCAACGACCGAAGGGAACCGGCAGGTTGCTGGTAGCTGAATCCGAACAGGAAACCCCGACCCTCGCGCGAGTGTCCCACGTACAACGCGTGGCGATGATTTCCGTGCACACCTCTCCCCTGGCCATGCTGGGCGGCAAGGATGCCGGCGGGTTGACTGTCTACGTTCGTGAACTTGCCCGCCAACTCGAAGCATCACGGGTAAACGTTGATATCTTCACCCGGCGATTTGATGAAGCCACGCCGGAAATCGTCGATATCAGTGAACGGGTTCGGGTAATCACAATCGAAGCCGGCCCGGTCGAGGAAGTCCCCAAGGACGACCTGTTCTGTTACCTACCCGAGTTCGCCAGTGAGGTAGCGCTCTTCTCGCTGCGCGAGGGAGTCCGCTACGACATCATTCATAGCCACTACTGGCTCTCCGGGTGGGTAGCCCATTTGCTGGGACGCTACATCAATGCACCGACGGTTCACATGTATCACACCCTCGCCCACTTGAAGAACCGGGTTTCAGATTCAACGCATCACGAGTCGACGTTGCGGGTGCAGATCGAAAAGCGCCTGCTGGACGTTCTCGACAACGTGGTCGCCCCGAATCCGGACGAACGGGCGGAACTGATCTGGACGCTTGGTGCCGACAACGCGCACATTTGCACGATCCCGCCAGGGATTGACCTGAGTCGCTTTCAGCCAACCGATGCCGGTGCCGCCCGCAAGGCGCTTGGTTTACCAGATAACCCGCTGGTGCTGTTCGTTGGACGGATTGATCCGATCAAGGGCATCGACATGCTCCTCGAGTCGTTTGCAGAATTGCGCTCCCGGGACTGGAACGAAACACTCCCGCCGAAACTGGTGTTCATCGGCGGAACGCTGGTGACTCAACCGGATGGTACGACCGGGCCCGGTCCAGACCTCCAACCCGTGGTCAACCAGGCACGTGACCTTGGCATCCTTGACGACCTGCTCCTTGTCGGTTCACAACCTCAGGACTTGCTGCCGCTCTACTACGCGGCCGCGACCGTCTGCGCAGTGACATCGTTATATGAGTCATTCGGATTGGTTACCGTCGAGGCGATGGCATGTGGTTTGCCTGTGGTGGCAACGCGTGTCGGCGGAATGAAATTTACTGTCGAGGAAGGTGTTAGCGGGCTGCTGGTGCCCGGAGGCGACGCACTCGCCGCGGCCGATGCCCTCCAGCGGATCATCACCGACCGGCAGTTCCGTTCCACCCTTCAGGTCGGTGCTCGTCAGGCGGCAATCCGTTTCTCCTGGCACACTGTTGGCGCAGCCATGCTGAACCTCTACGAACGCCTTGCAGACGGTGACCGGGACAACCTCTGCTGCTATGGTGAGATATACGCGTCCTGATCATTTTTCTTCCTGGAGAGAAGTTCATGCCTGCTGTAGTTGATCCCGCCGTATGCAACCGAAACTTTGATCTCTGCTTTCCGGCAAAGATCTGCCCACAGAATGCCTTTTCGCTTGTGGCGACCGGTGAAGTTGTTATCGATTCGACGCTCTGTGGAGATTGCCCCGGGCCCTGCACAAACTTCTGCGATGGCTACGCAATCCGGTTTGACGCAGACCCGGATGGTTTCGAGATCCTGAAGCGCAAAACACTGGGCGAAATAGATGAGGTTGCAGCTGCGGCTGAACTCGCGGCGGCGAAGGAACGCCGGGAAGCCGAGGAGCAGGCAGCGAAAGCTGATCTGATTGTTGATGCCACCCGGGAAACGTTCGAAACCGAGGTTCTGGATACAGACTTGCCTGTCATCGTTGACTTCTGGGCCGCCTGGTGTGGCCCCTGCCAGCAAATGGCTCCCGTTTTTGAGGAACTGGCTACGGAATACAAGGGCAAGGTGAAGTTCGTCAAGGTCAATACTGACGAACAACCCGAGATCGCCCAGGCCATGCGCATCACAAGTCTTCCGACGATTGTCGCGTTCTACCGCGGCACACCGATTGATGGATCGGTCGGTGCCCTGGCACGCCCGCAGATGCAGGCATTCGTCACCCGTGTACTGGAAACTGTAGCGGCGGTCGCGGGCGATACGGATCAGGCTGAATGAAAGACTGGATGTTCTCGGTTTCCGGGGATGTATTCGAGTCCTTCCCGGATTATCGCGTTGGTTGGGTCGCAACTGAAATCGAGCACACCAGCGGCAGTCCCGAGCAAATCGAGGAACTTCTTCGCGGCGCAGAGCAACGCGCAAGGACTGTTCTTGCCGGGACTGACCTGAAGTCCCACCCGGCCATCGGCGCCTGGCGAACCACGTTCTCCAGCCTCGGATGGTCGGCCAGCAAGTTTCCCTCATCTATTGAGGCTCTCGCCCGGCGGGTGGTTCGCGAGCAACCGCTCCCCTCGATTCACCCGGTAGTCGATTTAGTAAACGCCGTGTCACTCACCTACCTGGTTCCGATGGGCTGCCATGATATGGGCGTCATTGGAGAACTTGCCGTGCGCCCGGCTAGATCCGGCGATGAGTTTCTTCCCATGGGCGACGGTGACTCGGAAGAACCTCCCGAGGGCGAAATCATCTATGTAGCCGGTCAAAGCGTTCGCACCCGACGCTGGGTTTGGCGACAATCCCGGCAGGCGCTGGTTGGTCCCGGCGCGACACACTTGTTCATCCCGGTTGACGGCTTTGAAGTGACCGCGAGTAACGTTGATGCAGCCGTGAACGCTCTGGCGGAAACACTAACCGGCCTGCTCGGGGCTACCGTGCAGACCGGTCAGGTCAACCGTGATCAAATGTCGGCGGTGATTTCGCTTACAGGTTCACCAGCAGTGCAGTAATCAACGCGGTCCGATCATCCAGTTTGTCCAGTTCAATATGCTCGTGATCCGCGTGACCGCCATCACCATTGCATCCAAGGCCATCCAGCGTCGGAACACCGATCGCAGCCGTAAAGTTGCCGTCCGATCCGCCGCCGGTTGATGCCTCGGTCAGGTCGAGACCAATCGTCTTGCCGATTTCCTGTGCACGTTGGAACAGCGCAACGATTGCATCGGTCCGTTCCATTGGAGGGCGGTTGATCTCTCCGGTGATTTCAACGGTTGCGCCCTCGACCGATGCCGTGGAATTGAGGATCAACGGCACAATCCGGTCAGCCTCGGCGAGCGTCGTCACCCGCAAATCAACCAGTGCTTCTGCCGACGCTGCAACGACATTCCGCTTGGTGCCGCCCTGGACGACGCCAACGTTCAGCGTAGTACCTGCTTCATAATCGGTGAGACTGTGCAGCCACTGAATCTGCCGGGCAAGTTCCTCGATCGCGCTGACACCGGCTTCGTGGTCCGCGCCGGCGTGCGACGCCTTGCCGGTCACCTTCAGGTTGAACATGCCGACGCCCTTGCGCTGGGTCTTCAGGGATCCGTGCGGCGGAACCGGCGGTTCGAGGCAAAGCACATATTCGGATTCCCGCGCCAATTGCTCCAGCACCGGTCGTGAAACCGGCGAACCGATCTCTTCCTCGGTGTTGACAATCCAGGTAATCGGGCGGTTGGCAAGGCCGTGTTCGTTGAGAATATCCAGGGCGGTAAACATCATCGCCGCCGACACCTTCATATCGAAAATGCCGGGGCCGTGTACCTTGTTTCCCTCGATTCGCCAGGGCAATCGCTCGATCGTGCCGAGCGGCCAGACGGTATCCACGTGCGTCATGACCAGCAGTGGCCGCTGATCGCCGGATCCAAACCGGCCAACCAGGAGGTCGCCATACTCGTCCTGCGCCAACCGTTCTACCCGGCCGCCGCGTTGGATCATCTGGACCTCAAGGAAATCGATGAGCCGGTCAACGGCTGCCTTTTCGTTCGTAGGAGATTCGAACTCAACTACCTGTTTAAGCAGATCGAGTGTCGCCTGATGACGCTCGGATACACTGCTACGAATCAGTTCGCCGGACAACCTTCACCCTCCGAAATCGGCAAGCGTAAAAAGGCATGAAAAAACGCGATTAATTGTAACCGCGCTTCACCTGTTCCTTTGCCTTTTGCTGCTTGTAGTACTTACGACTCTTCGGCAGCGGTTTGGCTTCTTCAGCCGCTGCCTCTGCCCTGCGGACAGCCGAAGCTTCATCAAGCTCCTCCTCCAGCCGGGCCAGGTCATTGTATACGTTGGTATTCTGGTTCGCGACCGGCGTACGCATCAGCATTCGCACCAGTTGCGACATCGATGCCTGGGCGCGATCTGCACCCGGCACGGATGCACGCTTGATCATCGTATCGACCAGCGAAAGTGTCTCGGTGCGTGCATCATGCTCGTACAAGCGGTCGCGGATTCGTTCGAGTCCTTCGCGCGCATTCATATATGTCACTCCTCCCGCGCTCGTTCGCAGTATAACACCGGCAAATCTTCATCCGGTTCCCAGAAATGCCGGGCAAGATCCACCCGGTACTCTCCAATGAAGGCGACGCCCTCTTCCTCCAGCAGCCCACGCATGATATCCGGGTGTCCCCACGCCCAACCGCCAGAGAGTTCACCCTCCCGGTTCACGACCCGGTGAGCCACGTCAGAAACATCATCCGGACAGGTCGCCATCGCCCAGCCAACTATTCGCGCCGAACGCGGTGAACCGATCGCCCTCGCAATTGCGCCGTACGTCGTCACCCTGCCTTCCGGTATGCATCGAACAACGGAATACACCCGTTCACGGAACGTTGGCCCGGTTTCTGCGTTATTTGAATGGGTACTGATGGTCTACCTCCCCCGGTCAACTGACCGGACCGGCCAAATTGGGGGCCTATAGTACACTAAACTGGGCAATTGCTTTCCAGAAGATGACCCGAATCGAGCCATCATCGACACAGGTTGCCTGACTATTTTCGCCAGCGAAGTCCCGATGACCGGAGCATTACATTCATGAGAAAGTTCCTGACAAAAATCCTTGGTGACCCGAACACCAAGGCAATCAAATCGATGCACCCGCTCGTGGACGAGGTCAACGCCCTCGGTGAGCACTACGCCAACATGAGCGACACCCAGTTGCGGGGAGTCTCCGATGAGCTACGTAAGGAACTCGCCGACGGTGCCGAACTCGATGACATCCTGCCGGAAGCGTTTGCGGCGGCCCGTGAGACTGCCTGGCGCGTCCTGAAGATGCGACCGTACGATGTGCAGATTATGGGCGGTATCGCGCTCCATCAGGGCAAGGTCGCGGAAATGCGGACTGGTGAGGGCAAGACACTCACCGCTGCGCTCGCCATGTACCTCAATGCGCTTGAGGGCAAGGGCGCCCATCTGGTTACCGTCAATGACTACCTCGTCCGGCGCGATACCCAGTGGATGGGCCAGATTTACCATACGCTTGGTCTGACTGTTGGCTGTATCCAGCATGACCAGGCGTTCATGTTTGATCCGACCTATGAGCCTGAAGACGAGCGTTTCCGCTTCCTTCGCCCCTGCGAACGAAAGGAAGCCTACGCCTGCGACATCACCTACGGCACCAACAACGAATTTGGCTTCGACTACTTGCGCGACAACATGTCGCCGGACATTAGTTACTGCGTCCAGCGCGAACTGCACTACGCCATCGTCGACGAGGTTGACAATATCCTCATCGATGAAGCCCGCACACCGCTCATTATTTCCGGGCAGGCTGATGAAGAAGTCGACCGCTACTCCCAGTTTGCGCAGGTTGTGCGCCAGTTGCGGATGAACACCCACTACGAGGTTGACCTGAAGCGGCGTTCAGTAACGCTGACCGATGCCGGTATCGACCGCGTCGAGGCAATGCTCGGTATTGGCGAAGGCGAAAGCCTGTACGACGAGCGCTATCAGGATCACACCCACTACGTCGAACAGGCGCTCAAGGCCCAGGCGCTGTTCAAGCGGGACAAGGACTACATCGTCAAGGACGGTGAGGTCATCATTATCGACGAGTTCACCGGTCGACAGATGGTTGGCCGCCGCTTCTCCGAGGGCCTCCACCAGGCAATCGAAGCCAAGGAGGGCGTCCGGGTCCAGCGCGACACGGTTACTGAAGCGACCATCACCTTCCAGAACTACTTCCGCCTCTACAATAAACTCGCCGGCATGACCGGTACAGCCGAAACCGAGGCCGAAGAGTTTCACATGATCTACGGTCTGGATGTGGTCGTCATCCCGACGAACAAGGAGATGATCCGCCAGGACTATCCGGACCAGATTTACAAGACAGAGGTTGGCAAGTTCAACGCGGTTGTCGAGGAAATCAAGGAGATGAACCGCATCGGTCGCCCGGTGCTGGTAGGTACGACCTCGATCGAGAAGTCGGAATACCTCTCCTCGCTGCTGAGCCGCCAGGGCATCAAGCATCAGGTACTGAATGCGAAGCACCACGAACGTGAAGCCGAAATCGTCAAGGATGCCGGTCAGGCCGGCGCGGTGACGATTGCCACCAACATGGCAGGCCGTGGTACCGACATCGTCCTCGGACCCGGCGTCAAGGAAGCCGGTGGTCTCCACATCATCGGCACCGAACGTCACGAATCACGGCGTATTGATAACCAGCTTCGCGGTCGTGCCGGTCGTCAGGGAGACCCCGGCAGCAGCCGTTTCTATCTCTCGCTCGAGGATGACCTGATGCGCCGCTTCGCCAGCGACCGCATTGCCGGCCTGATGGAACGCCTCGGTATCGAGGAAGACCAACCAATCGAGCACAGCATCATCTCGAAGACTATTGAGAGCGCACAGACCAAGGTCGAGGGCCACAACTTCGACATCCGGAAACACGTTGTCGAGTATGACGACGTGATGAACCGGCAGCGCGAGGTCATCTACGCCAACCGGCGTCGTGCACTCATCGGCGAGAACCTGCGTGAGCGGGTTCAGGAGATGATCGAAAGTCAGATCGAACTCAGCGTTGCTGCCAACTGGCCGGAATCCAGCCGCGAAGAACCAGACTACGACGAGATCATCCGCTCCTACAAGTCGATCGTGCCGCAGACCAGCCTGGTCGCAGCCGACATTACCGGCAAGCACCAGGATGAGGTCGAGGACATCCTCATCGCTGATGCTGAAAAGATTTACGACCGCAAGGAGCAGGAGATCGGCTCCGACTGGATGCGCAAGATCGAGCGGGCGGTCATTCTCAGCGTTACCGACAAACTCTGGCGACAACACCTCACCCAGATGGACGACATGCGTCAGGGAGTCGGTCTTCAGGCCTACGCCCAGCGTGACCCGCTGGTGGCATACAAGACCATCGGTTTTGAAATGTTCGAGACCCTGCTCAAGAACATCGAATACGACGTGGCCCACCAGATTTACGGCGTTACTATCGAGCGCGCTCCGGCAATGCCGCAACGGCGCAACCTTGTGACCAACAATCCGGGTGGCGAGGAAGACGCCAAGCCGCGCCAGTTGAAGAGCGACAAGGTCGGTCGCAACGATCCATGCCCGTGCGGAAGTGGCAAGAAATACAAGCACTGCCACGGCCGTTCGGAACTCGCCCGCGCCGGCTAGGCAAGATCTGTCAGCAAGGATGAATAAAGACCCGCGGCCCGTTGAAGGACCGCGGGTCGTTGTTTGTGCAGATTTGTCTCTTGCCTAGAACTCGGTTTCGTAGCCCTGGAAGTCACCAATCAGCAGTCGAATCTGCTCGATGGTGCTGAACGCAGCACTCTTGACCTTCTCGCGCCGTTCCGGTGAGAGAAGCACCAGATACACCAGCGCGCTGGCGATTGAGAGCCAGATCATGGCCGAGAGGGTGTCCTTGGCAGCATTGCCGGTGGTCTTGACGGCAGATGCGGTCGATTCCTTGCCAGACTCAAATGCCTTAAGCAACTGCGGCTGATCGCTACGATGGATGACATCGTCAGCCCGGTCGCGGAACTGCTCGAACAGTTCCCCTGCCCGCTCGGACGCGTCCTTCACTACCGGAGTAACCGCGGGAATGACATCATCCTGCAACCTGGTAGAAACCGTCTCTCCGGCTTCCCGGAGATGGACGGCAGCGTCTTCGGCCAGATGCCGGGAACGTTCCTTGATCTCCCTGGTATCGGTCTTGCTTACCTGCTCGGCGATTGCATGCCGGGTCTTTGCTGCATTTTCGATGACCATCGGCAGGATTGACTCCTGAAGGACTTCAACCAGCGACTTGCCTCGGTCCCTGGCAGTATCCAGCCCCGATTCCGCCGCCGTCCTGGCTTCGGCACTATAGTTCCGGGCAGACTTCGCGGCGATGCCGTAACGATGGGCAGCGGCTCCGCGGGCCTCGTGTGCAAGTTCACGCCCTCGTGCGGTGGCCGCCTGAAGGTCGATATGATCTTCGACAGCCTTGCGTGCGGTACCATTCGAGGAGTTCGCCTGGGTACGGCCAAGAGCGATGATGATGCCGCCCAGAGCCGCTGCTGCTGCCGCTGAAATGCCGACAACCTCTGCAGCGCTGAATGCGGATTGTTGACCATTTGTGGATGCCATAGTGTTGGCCCCTTCCCCGTAAGCGGGTTCACTATTCGTCGTTGTGACCCCGAACCGGCTGAATTGGCGCGAGTGGGGCCCTAGATCTATACTCTATCAGTTATGACGAATCCACTTTACCGCCGCGAAACAACAGAGATATATGACATCGTGGTCATTGGTGCGGGCCACGCCGGGTGTGAGGCTGCCCTTGCGGCCGCGCGTGTCGGCGCAACCGTGCTTGTCCTGACCCCCAATCTCGACCGTATCGGATTTATGCCCTGCAACCCGTCAATCGGTGGGCCGGCAAAGGGGCATATCGTTGCCGAGGTTGATGCATTGGGCGGCGAAATGGGCAAGGCAATTGACCGGACCGCACTCCAGATACGCACACTGAATGCATCCAAGGGGCCGGCTGTCCGCGCGCTTCGCGCCCAGGCAGACAAAACCCTTTACAGCCTGGCCATGAAAGAAGCGCTGGAACTGCAACCCGGCATTACCATCCGTCAGGAAAGCGCCCGCAGCGTCGATATCACCACCAGCGGTGGAGTCCGGCGCGTAACCAGCGTCGTCACCGATTTCGGCAGTCGCTACATCTGTGGTGCAGCCGTCATCACCGCCGGCACCTTCCTGCGCGGCAGCATGATTGCCGGTGAGTGGAAAGCCGCCGGTGGACGAGCCGGCGACTCCAGTTCGTCCGGACTTGCCATGTCAATCGGCGACGTCGGCATCCATTTGCGACGTCTCAAGACCGGCACTCCACCCCGGGTGGATGCCCGCACCATTGACTTTTCGGAAACCGAACTCCAGCAAGGGTCCGACGTACCGCTCTGGTTCTCGCTTGATGGCCGGGCAGGTCGACTTACCCGTCTGGAATTGCCGCCGCTCTCGATCTATCCCGGACAGACCGATGGCTGGCGAGCGCAACTTCCCTGCTACCTCATCCACACCAATGAAGAAGCGCATCAGTTGATCGCCAGCAATGTCGACCGCTCGCCGATGTATAACGGCACGATTGAAGGTACCGGCACCCGCTATTGCCCGTCTATTGAGGACAAGGTGATGCGGTTCCCGGACAAGACCCAGCACGGACTCTTCCTGGAACCGGAGGGCTGGCGAACTACCGAGGTGTATGTCCAGGGAGCAAACACAAGTCTGCCGGCCGATGTTCAGGTCGCCATGCTGCGGACGATCCCGGCACTACGGAATGTCAGCCTGACCCGTCTGGGCTACGCAGTCGAGTATGACGCGATCGAACCAACCGAACTGACACCGTGGTTTGCCGCCCGAAAGGTTGAAGGTCTTTTCCTTGCCGGACAGGTGAATGGAACGTCTGGCTACGAGGAAGCTGCCGGACAAGGACTGCTTGCCGGTCTCAACGCTGCCAGATTCACGGCCAACCTCGACCCGGTTATTCTCCGGCGAGATCAGGCATATACCGGCGTGATGGCTGATGACCTCTCCTGCCAGGACTTCACCGAACCATACCGGATGCTGACCTCGCGGGCCGAACACCGTTTGATCCTTCGCAGCGACAACGCCGATGAACGTCTTGCGGATCTCGCCTTCGAATGCGGACTCATCACCGGCGAACGCTACCGCGAGGTTCGAGCCCGGCAGGACCGCATAGCCTCATTGTCGGCCAAACTTGGCGAGATTCGCCTGTCTCCCAACAGCGCCACCACCCAAGCCCTTGCGAAGGCGGGACTTCCACCGACTGTGCGAAGCCTGACTGCCGAGGAGTACCTGCGCCGGCCCGATGTTGACCTCAACTCGCTCCTGTCGGCACTGGAATCCATGAACCTGCTCAGGCTGGATGAGTCAGAGATCGACCAGACTGCGCTCTCCTCAGCAGAAATCAACATCAAGTACCGGGCGTATGTTGAAAAGGAACTCGCCCACATCGAGCGCATCAAGCAAATGGAACACGCGCTCATCCCGGCGGCGATCGATTACAACGCCGTTCCGGGACTCCGCAACGAGGCACGTGAGCGACTCAACCAGATCCGGCCGTCTACCATTGGCCAGGCTGGCAGGATTCCTGGTGTCACACCGGGCGATGTCGCAGTGATCGTTGTTCAGCTCAAGCGTTCAGGCGGCACACCGGCCAGCACGGAAAGTTCCCGGGTTGCCATCGGTGACTAGTGTTGAACAGGAACTTTCCTCGACATGACGGTACTCATTATTTCTGATGTCCACGCAAATCTCGTGGCGTTGGACACTGTGCTCGAACATGTAGGTCCGGTAGACCAAATCTGGAATCTCGGCGATATTGTCGGCTACGGTCCCAGGCCCCGCGAATGTATCGACCGCATTGTGGAACTGGAGCCTGCTGCATCGCTGATTGGCAATCACGACTGGGCAGCCATCGGCAGACTGCAACTTGATGAGTTCAATCCTGTTGCCCGTTATGCCACCTACTGGACCACTGCCCAGCTCAACGAGCAGCATATGGCGTATCTGGAGAGTCTCCCGAATCGTGTAATCACCGACGGCTGGATGCTCGTCCATGCCAGTCCACGTCATCCGATCTGGGAATATGTCTACACCGCCAGCGCCGCTGCCGAAAACTTCGAACTGTTCGATTCGCCGGTCTGCTTTCTGGGACATTCGCACGTGCAGTTCTTCATTTCGGAATCCATGGCCCTCGCCGGCGAAGCTCCATTTCAACCCGAAGATGGCGACACTCTGAAGATCAAGGATGAGCGGTTCATCGTGAACCCCGGCTCGGTCGGCCAGCCAAGAGACAATAACCCGGACGCAGCGTTCGCGCTTTACGATCCGGAAACCCAGGTAGTCACCTTCCGGCGGATTCCATACGATATCGAGAAAACCCAGGCCCAAATGGAAGAAGCCGGCCTTCCCCGCCCGCTCATTACCCGTCTCGCACTCGGGGTCTAGAAAACAGCAAGAAGGAACTAACGAAGAGACCCGTCCTCGTTGGAAGGACAGGTCTCTTCGTACAGGTCTTGACTGGTTTACGGCTGGTCGTTTTCCAGTGCCTTGACAATGGCCTCGCGGACAACATCCGGGTTGCCCCGCCCGCGGAGGTGGCGCATTGCCTGGCCGATCAGGAACCCGACAACTGCATGCTTGCCGCTGCGGTAGTCATCGACAGCCTTCGGATTCTCAACAATCACCTTCGCTGCAATCTCGTCAATCACCGAGGTGTCGCTCACCTGTCCGAGACCTTCGGCCTCGACGATTTCGCGCGGGCTGGTAGAGGTTTCGGAAACCTTCACAACAAGGCTCTTGCCGGTCAGGGTATTGATCTCGCCAGACTGCACCATCGAGACGATCTCATGCAGGTGCTCGGGTGAAACGTTGACGTTCTCGAACCCACCCTTGTTCCGGGCGATAGCGAACAATTCGCCGGTAATCCAGGTTGCATACTCCCGGAAACTTCCGCCGGAAATCGCCACCGAACGCTCATAGTAATCGGCGACGGTCACCTCATCCGTCAGGGCAGTAGCATCCTGTAACGGCAGACCATACACCTCGACAAAGCGGTCACGGCGAGCAACCGGGAGTTCTGCCATGGACTCGCGGATCGACTCCACCCAGGCGGAGTCCAGTTCCACCGGCGGCAGGTCCGGCTCCGGGAAGTAGCGGTAGTCGTCAGCAAATTCCTTGGTGCGCTGGCTAACGGTGATGCCCTGCGCTTCCACCCAACCGCGGGTTTCCTGCACCAGCGTTTCGCCGGCGAGGATTGCCGCTCGCTGCCGCTCGATCTCATACTCCAGCGCACGCTCCACCGACCGGAACGAGTTGAGGTTCTTGATTTCAACCTTCGGCCCGATATAGGAGCCATCTTTCAGTCGCTGCGAAACATTGGCATCGCAACGCAGTGCTCCCTCTTCCATGTTTCCGGTCGAGGCGCCAATGTAACGCAAGATCTGGCGCAGTGCGATCAGGAAGTTGCGTGCCTGCCGGGCGGAGGTAATGTCCGGTTCAGTGACAATTTCCATCAGCGGCACACCGCCACGGTTATTATCAACAAGGCTGTACGTACCTTCAGGACCGGTGCGGTGCACGAGCCGGGCGGTGTCCTCTTCAAGGTGGACTCGGGTGATGCCGATTCGACTAATGCCGTCCTCTTCCTCAATATCAAGGTGGCCACCGATAGCCATCGGCAGTTCGTACTGCGAAACCTGGTAACCCTTCATCAGGTCGGGATACATGTAGTTCTTACGGTCAAACCGGTTGAATCGGGGAATCTCGCAATTGAGAGCGAGACCGGTCATCACCGTCTTCTCGACGGCGAGGCGATTCACCGTTGGCAAGGTACCGGGCATTCCGAGGCAGACCGGGCAAACATGCGAGTTTGGAATATCGGATGCGGTCGCCGGACAACTGCAGAACATCTTGGTCGCAGTGAGAACCTGTGTATGGACTTCAAGTCCAATAATCGTCTGAAATTCCACCATCACCACCCTGACAGGATTCCGAACAGCAAGAAAAGCCGCGAGTCTATCGCAAAGAGTGTACGGCAGACACTAAGTCGCTGTCAGCTTTGCCACCACCGCAGCGGGATCGGACGGCGTTTCGTTGCCGCGCCAGCCCACATGCTGGTCGGGACGGGAGACGATAAGTGCATGGTCATACACTGCACGGGCGTCCTCCGGAAGGTCTACCAGCGCACACGCCACACCTGCCTGTTCAAACGCATGAAGGAACGGTTTGACGTCGACTATCGGTTCTGAACGCAACACCGCAAACCCGTCGCCAATCCTGTCATAGAGCGACACACCGTCATCCAGCCAGACATGCGGTACGCGGCAACCGGGAACAGTTGACGGCGTGAATGCCCCCATTGAGTAGGGAGGATGGGCACCGCCGTCATAGCAGATAACCGGCGACTGGTCGTAGTAATACCCGAAGTTCAATCCGGCCGCGCAGTA
Organism: uncultured Thermomicrobiales bacterium; assembly: GCA_964462545.1. GTDB lineage: Bacteria > Chloroflexota > Chloroflexia > Thermomicrobiales > CFX8 > CAYWXR01. Next base: position 191,070 of record CAYWXR010000001.1, on the reverse strand, counting down.
TTGCTGGACATTGAGGTTCCAGGTTGCTTCTCCCAGGGCTCGCCTTGCTGCTTCCCCTTCTGGTGTATCGTCCTCGATTTCTTCCGGCACGGCCTTTCGTTGGCGGGCGGTAGCGTGGGCGTGGTCCATGGCAAACCGCGAAACCTGGTCGGTGATCGGGTGGCGTTCAGCCTCGTGCGCATCAAGAATGTCCTCGCCAGCCCAACCAGAGACAACCGCCGCCAGCATCCAGGCCAGGTTGGCAGCATCGGCAATGCCGGCGTTCATCCCGTAACCGGCGTACGGAACCCAGATGTGGGCCGCATCTCCGCAGATGAACACCCGGTCGTTCCGGAATCGTGAAGCGATCAACCGCCGTCCGAACCAGTCCTCGTGAGAAATCACTTCATACTCGAACTCTGCATCTACACCGAGGATCGTTCGGATCGCCCAGTCGCGATCCACTGAATCGAAATCGGGTTCCTCTGGCTTGAGATAGTTATGAATCAGCCAGGTTTCACGCCCGTCGATGGCGTAGACCGTACCGCTCCGGCGAGGATTCAACGAAAGACTTCCCCAGCTTGGCTCGGTCTTGAACATTCCGAGAAGTTGTGGCGCCCGGATGTGGGTGGATTGAACCCGCTGAACTACCGCATCGCCTTCAAACTGAATTCCCAGTTGCCGGCGTACTCCTGATCGTGCTCCGTCGCAGCCGACAAGGAACGCTGCCTCGATCCGGACTTCTTCTCCGGTTTCGAGGTCATGGGCATAGCCGATAACTCGAGTGTCTGCCTGATCGAACCGGTCAAACCGGGTACGGTTGAGAATCCTGATCCCGAAATGTTCCACTGCATGACGAAACAGCACCGGTTCCAGGAAGATCTGGTTTATCCGGTGCGGCGGTTCGGGCGTCGGCCAGCCTGCATCCGGGCCGGAGAGATCAGTGAATCGGTCTGCCCAGCCCGGTATCCGTACCCGTGCCAGTTCTCTGCCAGTGGTCGTTGTCCGGAAGGCAATGTCGTGCCGGAAATCTCCCGGCAACCCGGTTTTGCGGATTTCCGATGCTATCCCGAGCCGCCGGAATATCTCCATCGACCGCGAGGCTACATGATTACACTTGACGCTGGGAGGTTCTCCCGCCGCGCGTTGCTCGATGACGACTACATCAACACCACGCGACGAGAGGTCCATTGCAAGGGTGAGGCCTACCGGCCCGGCTCCAACGACCAGCACTTGCGTCGAGATCGTTCGCACGCCCGCCACCTGCTTCCTCATGCACTGAAGATGTAGCAGCAGATTAGCAGACGGGAGGCATTACTGCGCTTCCTCGATGTTGAACGACCTCATCGGAGACGGGATCAACCAGAGAAACGCGACCAGCATCCCGAAAACACCGATCACGAGCGTGGCCGGCACGCCAACCACCTCGCCCAGCAATCCACCAACCAGCGAACCGATTGGTACCATCCCGGACACCAGCACCCGGTACGTCGCGTTCACCCTGCCAAGTAACCGGTCAGGTGTCAGAACCTGGCGGATACTCCTCGAACTGACGTTTGCCACCACCAGGGCCATCCACTGCAAGAGTTCACAGGCTACGACCAGAGGCAACGCCAGTTGCGGGATAAGCAACGCCCCGGGCACCAGCAAACCACCAAGGCCAAAAGCCGCTGTTGCCCAGACCACCGTTGCACCCGGACCAAGCCGCTTTGCAATCCTGGATGCGAAGGTCGCACCGATGATTGCCCCGACGCCGCCGGCAGCAAAGACCATACCGATCTGACCGGCGCTGAGCCCGAGATGGTTGGCCATATAGATCACATAGACCGCCAGAAACATCCAGCCCGAGAACTGCAGTGTGGCAGAACTGAGCACCAGCGACCCGAGAATGCGGTTGTTCCGGACGATTGACAGCCCTTCCCGCATCTCAAGCCACATCGATGTGCGCTCACCAATCCGCACCGGCACGTTCTCCTGGTTGCGAATGCTCTGAATCAGCGCCCCTGAACACAGGTAAGCTATCCCGCTCGCAGCCAGCACCAGCGGACCACCCAGCCAACCGGTCAGCACACCGGCAATGGCAGGACCACCTACCTGGGCTGCCGATGCACTGATCTCCAGTTTGCTGTTGCCCTCGATGAGTTGATCCCGGCGCACCAACGATGGCAGAAACGAGATGTAGGCGACATCAAAAATGACATTCCCGACGCCAAGAGCAATCGCCACACCAAACAGGACGAAAACCGACAGGCTATCCAGCATCCACAATGCCGGAATAACCATCAGCGTGATGGCTCTGCCAAGGTCGGCTATCACCAGCATTGGCCTGCGACGCATTCTGTCAACCCAAACGCCGACAAACAGCCCGATCAGCAATGACGGGGCCGTCATTGCCGCCGAGAGCAATCCCATCTGCCACGGCGACGCCGAAAATGTCAGCACAGCGATCAATGGCAGCGTCAGCAGTGTGATCTGGGCACCAAACTGGGCGATGGTATCGCCCACCCAAAGCCGGACAAACGATGGGTTCTTTAGAAGCGAACCCGACAGGCCCTGGTCCGGCACATCACGAATAACTTGTTGAGACATGAAATGATCTCCCGAAAACGTGCGGGAGGATTGCCTGCGCTATCCTCCGCTGTCCGATGCGCATGAAGTGGACAGCGGTCAGGCAAGCAGGAGGGGAAAGGATGGGGTAGAAAGCATGATCGGGAATCCAGACACAAAACGATTCGTTACAGACAGCAGATGATACCAGTTGCCGGCGAAACGCGTAGCGTTGAACGTCTGGTAGCCTTCACTCAGAACAGGTAGTTGCGACAGGAACGATCCAGTATGAACGAGTTATCACCAATCCGCCACAATCGCGTCATGTTGCTGATTTCGCCGGCAACCTATCGTTCCGGCGCATTTGCACGGGCCGCCGAAAAGCTCGGACTGGAAACGATCATCATCATCGACCTGCCCGGCGAACTGTCAGAGCGTTCCCGGTACGAATTCGCTGTCGACTTCGGCCGGATCGAGGAGTCAGCAGACCACCTGGTGAACATCGCCCGTCGTATCCCGGTGGACGCTGTGCTCTCACTGGACGATGCTGCAACCGAACTGGCTGCCGTCGTCGGTGATCGATTGGGCTTGCCCAGCAATTCACCTGAATCGGCGACTGCGGCGCGCGACAAGTTTGTCATGCGAAACATGCTTCGGGATGGCGGAGCTCCGGTACCTCACTTCGAACTGGTTTCAGCAACGTCCGATCCGGCAGAAATAGCCACGAGGATTGAATTCCCGTGTGTCGTGAAGCCAATCAGACTTTCCGGCAGTCGCGGGGTGATCCGGGCCAACGATCCGGAAGAGTTCATTTCGGCGTTCAACCGGGTGGTCCGCATGCTGGTAACCGATGGATACGACCCGGCAACCACAAACTTGCTGGTCGAGGAATACATCCCCGGCTTCGAGGTTGCGCTGGAAGGACTGCTGACCGACGGTTCGCTTCAGGTACTCACGCTCTTCGATAAGCCGGATCCGTTGGAAGGGCCTTTCTTCGAGGAGACAATCTACCTGACCCCATCCCGCCTGCCGAAAGAAACACAACAGGCGATCTACGACGCAACCGCAGCAAGTGCCCGAGCGCTCGGCCTGAAGCATGGGCCGGTGCACGCTGAGTTGCGGGTCAATGACAAGGGTGCCTGGATGGTTGAACTTGCTGGCCGTTCTATCGGCGGGCTCTGCTCCACCATCCTCGAATTCGGAGCTGGTGCTGCGCTGGAAGAAATCATTCTGCAGCACGCTGTCGGCAATGAGATTCAGACCATGGAACTGAAAGATGCCGCAGCCGGCGTCATGATGATTCCGATTCCAAAGGGTGGGATGCTTCGCGGATGTTCGGGGATTGAAGACGCATTGCAGGTCGAAGGCATTGAGGGAATCGAGATAACCGCACCGCTCAACTATCCGGTTGTTCCATTACCTGAGGGATCGAGCTATCTCGGATTTATCTTCGCCAAAGGTGAAACCCCGGAGGACGTTGATTCCGCCCTCCGGGAAGCACATGCCAGAATTACATTCAGGATTGATCCGATTATTCCGGTGATGGTTCAGCAGTAACGGCTCACTTACGCCGCGGAGCACCCTTGGCCGGAGGGCCACCCTGACCCGGTGGAGTCCATCCATCCGGAAGGCGGGCGTTCTCACCAAAGAAGAACTCGATCATTTCCTTACGAAGCAATTTGCGGGTTTCGGGGTCGGATGGGTGAAGGCCATAGTGGTTAATCAGCAGTGTCGCGTGTTGTGCCCAGAGTTGATAACCCTCGGCAGACACTTCGTTGTATATCCGTTCACCAAGCTCACCGGGAAATGGCGGGGCCTCAAGTCCCGGCAACTCCCGGCCGATCTTCACGCAATGTACCATTCGAGGCATGCTGTATCCTCCGATGCGGTGGAAGGTTCCGTAATGTCGAGTGCATCTTGTGCACGACACTGCCAACTCTACCACCCGGAATCGACAGTTTGACGATGATCCTCTTCGCCAGCGATTGCAACTTTGCCCGTGCAATTTTCAGGGCATTGGCAGACCATGCCCTCGCGCCGGCCGCTCTGGTACTCCCCGGTCACAGGTCCCTGACCACGCCGATCAGCGTAACCATGCCGAAATTGAGAATGCCAATGGCCGGCACCGAACCCGGTATTGTCGAAATTGCCCACAACCAGGGCACCCCGGTCTTCCGGATTGGACGGCCGACACCGGACATGGTTGCGCAAATCCCCCAGGTCGGCAACCGACCGGTGCTGATCAGTGCCTGTTACTCACGCCTCATCCCTGAAGACACCCTTGCCCTGTTCGACAAAACCTCGGTGAACATCCACCCGTCCCTGTTGCCCGATCTTCGCGGACCGGATCCGATGTTCTGGACATTTCAGCGTGGAACCCGGGTATCCGGTGTTTCCCTGCACCGGATGACATCCGGTTTCGATGCCGGCCCCGTTGTGGCGTCGCAGGCAACTGAATGGGTCGAGAACCAGACCGAACGCGAACTCGAAGAACGATTGGCCTCAGTTGCAGTGCGACTTCTCGACACATATCTGGCCAATCCGGTACCGGGAGTCGAGCAGGACCACACTCGTGCCACCTGGGCGCCGGTACCTGGAATAGAGGATTTCACCGTAGGGCCGGACTGGACCGAACAGCGAACGAATGACTTCATTCGGGGTATCAGTGGGAGAGGCATTCCGGTGCGCTTCCGGTAGCTCGTCTACCCTGCTATGCTCTGCCGGATGAATCGACGGAAAGGAGCATGGCCGGATGACTGATCCCGCCAGCCTCGCATTTGCACAACAGCTTGACAGCCAGGACCCACTTGCCCGTTTTGCCGACCGGTTCTACCGAAAACCGGGCACCATCTATCTTGATGGCAATTCCCTTGGACTCCTCTCGAAAGATGCCGAGGCGTCGCTGCTGAACGTGGTTGACCAGTGGAAAACACTCGGTATCGACGGATGGCTTGGGGCGGATCCGCCCTGGTTCTACCTGGGAGAGGAACTCGGAAAGCTGTCCGCGAACCTGGTAGGAGCCGATCCGGACGAGGTTGTCGCCGCTGGATCAACGACGGTGAACCTGCATGCATTGGTAGCAACGTTCTACCAACCCGACGGTAAACGCAAGAAGATTCTCGCAGGTGAACTTGACTTCCCGTCTGATATCTATGCACTTCAGGCGCAGATCCGCCTCAAGGGTGGAGACCCGGATACCGACCTGGTCAAGGTGCCAAGCGCAGATGGGCGGACAATAAACGAAGAAGACATCATTGCGGCGATTGACGAGACTGTCGCCCTCGTGTTGCTCCCCGGCGCTCTCTACCGGAGCGGCCAGTTGCTCGACATGGAGCGCATCACCCGTGCCGCCCACGAGCAGGATGCATTGATCGGCTGGGATTGCTGTCATTCGGCTGGTGTTATCCCCCACTACTTTGACAATTGGGGCGTCGACTTCGCGTTCTGGTGCAACTACAAGTACCTGAACGCCGGACCGGGCAGTATCGCCAGTCTCTATGTCAACCGGGCGCACTTCGACAGGGTACCTGCGCTTCCCGGATGGTGGGGCAGCAGAAAAGACCGTCAGTTCGACATGAAGCACGAGTTCGAACCTGCCGGCAGCGCCGGAGCCTGGCAAATCGGAACCGTCAGTGTCCTCGCAGCAGCCCCGCTGATCGGATCGCTGGCTATCACAAACGAGGCCGGGATCGAAGCTATCCGGGAGAAGTCACTGAACATGACCCGGTACCTCATGGATCTGGTCGAGACGTCGGGTCTCACTGCAGAACCATATTGCTACAGCATCGGAACGCCGGCGGAAGATGACCGTAGAGGCGGCCACGTAGCAGTTGAACATGTCCACGGCGCCCGAATTGCCCGCGCACTAAAGGCACGAGGCGTTGTTCCGGATTTCCGACCGCCGAACGTTGTTCGCCTCGCACCGGTGCCACTCTACACGTCGTATGCTGACGTTTGGCACGCCGTCCGGCACCTGCGGGAAATTGTTGATGAGGGCGAGCACCTGGTCGGCAGCGATCAGCGTGAGGTGGTTGCCTGACATCTTCTTTGACAGGGAGTATCAGTACGGGCTACGGTAATCTTCGGGGGTTTGAAACATGAAGCTTATCGGAGGAAACATGCCGCAAATCGTGCTCCAGGGTATCAAGACCATCGAGGTCGAGCCGGGCAGACGTCTGGTGACAGCCATCGAGGATGCCGGAGTGGACATTCTCCACCGCTGCGGTGGAAAAGCGCGTTGCACCACCTGCCGCGTGCAGTTGATCGAAGGCGACGCCGGAGAGATGACCGAGGCCGAGGTCGCACGTCTTGCCCGGGAAGAAAACCTCGAACCGAATGTACGGTTGTCGTGCCAGATCATGTGCCATAACGATCTGACCGTGAAGGTACTTCGCCGCCTCAGCGAAACCGACCTGAGCGATGCCGGCCCTCGCCCCTCCGAAGAACTGGAACCATAGCTCTCACTTCGGAAGATTCCATACAATCAACATACGGCGAACGGCGCTCGTGCCGTTCGCCGTCATTTAGGTCGTTGAACGTTCGGCAGGTTTGATTGATAGCGCAACTGCGTAAGCGACTCCTGCTCGGTGTGCTCCTTGGAGTCATCGTAATCAGCGCGGTGTTGCTGATTACCGATGCAAACGCCCTTGCCGATGCCTTCCGCGCTTTCAACTGGCGACTTACCCCGCTGGTCGTCGGACTTATCCTCGGCAACTACCTCTTGCGGTTCGTGAAGTGGCAATACTACCTCGGAATCATTGACGTCCGGAATCTCTCCCGCCGGGATTCTGCCCTGATCTTTGTCAGTGGATTTACGATGGTGATGACACCTGGCAAGGTGGGAGAACTCCTCAAGGCCTATCTGGTGCGCGAACGCACCGGCACGGATCTCTCGAAAATGATCCCGGTGGTACTGATCGAACGCCTGACCGACGGCATGGCAACGCTGTTCCTGATTGGCATTGGCATTGTCGCGTTTCCGTTGGGCCGGCCAATTTTCGCCGCCGGACTCCTGGCCGCCGCCGGGGTGTTGATCCTCGTGCGCCGGGAGAAACTGGTCGCATCGATCCTGGATCGCGTCCGCCGTACCCGGTTCCGGGCGCGGGTGAACTCACTTGAGGCACTCTATCTCAGCACGCGGTTCCTGCTTGAACCCCGGCCGCTGGCAACAGCCGTCGGGCTGGGCATCGTTTCCTGGTTTGGCGAATGCCTCGCCTTCTTTGTGATTCTCACCGGGCTTGGCATCGAGCCATCATGGCATCTCTTGCTGGCCGCAACATTCGTTTTCGGAGTGTCGGCCTGGGCCGGAGCACTTTCATTTCTGCCAGGAGGACTCGGTGCCACCGAAGCGTCGGCAGTTGCCTTGCTCCTGCTCACGATCAAGGATGTCAACATGGTCGAATCCGTCGCTGTAGCAGCAACGTTGCTGATGCGATTTGCCACACTCTGGTTTGGAGTATTCCTTGGCGTCGGGGCACTGGCGATTGTCTCCCGCTGGCCGGTAGCGGAACCGGGAGATGCGGATACAATAGGCAGCAACCAGGCAATCTGAACCGTCGAACAGGATGTAGGGGAGTTTTACCGTGGAACCGGTACATTCCGGAGAACGTGTCTGCGCCAACTGCGGTACGAGTCTGACCGATGGAGCCAGATTCTGTCCCAATTGCGGCACGCCGGCCCCGGTGCCGGCCGACCAGCCATCCCCGACCCAACCGGGCACTACCGACGAGACAATCATCGCAGCACCGCCATCGGTGTCGTCGTGGGATAGCCCACGCTTTGACCCAACGCCTTCAGACGCTACGCCACCTCCATCATCGTGGGAGACGCCGCCTACCGGAGCCACCCCTCCCCCGCCATCGTGGGAGGCGCCAACTATCGAGACACCAGCGGCAGGGAGATGGGAGTCCGATCAGGGCGCACCTGGTTCAGCACAGGAGCCTGCGTCCGCCTATGTTCCGCCAGCAAGTGACTGGCAGCAGGCTGAACAGGCAACCTGGGCACAATCATCCTCAGAAGTCCCGCCGGAGAAGGGACGCAAGACCCTCTGGATCATCCTTGCCATTCTTGCCGTTGTCATTCTCGTTTGCTGCTGCATCCTGCCGCTCGCCGTCTTCTGGGTAACCAATGCCGATATTGCCCTGCAGGAGGAAATCCGGGAGATGTCCAGCGTTATCCGCCTGGCAGCGTAAGAACAAGAGTCACCAGTTTCCGGAGAGAAAAGAAAACAGCCTTCCGGATATCCGGAAGGCTGTTCTGTTGTTCAACTAATCTGCGATCAGGAGTCGGAACCTCGCCGCTCGCCACGGTTGCGATCATCGATGAAGCCCGGCCGACGCCCGCCTTCGCGACGGTTGCCTCCACGGTCTCCCCCCTGAGGTCGGCCACGGTCACCACCGCGGTCTCCCTGGAAACCCTGTCGCTGACCGCCACGGTCGCCTTGCGGCACTCCACCTTCAGGCTGTGGCAGCAGAGCCCGCCGTGACAGGTTGATCTTGCCGTCAGCACGAATCTCGGTGACGACGACTTCGACCTCATCGCCGACAGAAACGGCATCCTCAACCCGCTCCAGACGCTCGTGCGTCAGTTGCGAGATGTGGACGAAGCCATCCTTGCCCGGAGCAATTTCGACGAATGCCCCTACCGGAATGATCGTCTTGACCACACCGTTCAGCTTGTCGCCGACAGCCGGCACATAGGTAATCTTGCGGATCTCCTCAATGGCCTTGCTGGTCGATTCGTGGCCGACTCCGGAGACGTACACCGTTCCGTCTTCCTCGATGTCGATCTTGGCACCCGAAAGTTCCTGGATGCCGCGAATGATCTTGCCTCCCGGTCCGATAACCGCACCGATCTGGTCAGGCTTGATCTTCACAACCTCGATGCTCGGCGCGTATTCGGAACGAGCCTCGCGCGGGCCGGCGATCACTTCGTTCATCCGGTCAAGGATAAAGAGGCGCCCCTCTCGTGCCTGGTCGAGTGCTTCCCGCATGATCTCGGTGGTAATGCCTGCAACCTTGATGTCCATCTGGATTGCCGTGATGCCTTCACGGGTGCCGGCAACCTTGAAGTCCATGTCGCCGAGGAAGTCTTCCATACCCTGAATGTCGGAAAGGATGGTGTATCGGCCGGTGCCATCAGTAATCAGGCCCATGGCCATACCGGCAACCGAGGCCTTCAGCGGCACACCGGCGTCCAGCAGCGACAAGGTGGAACCACAGACGCTTGCCATCGAGGACGAACCGTTCGACGACAGGATTTCGGAAACCAGCCGCAGCACATACGGGAAGTCTTCCTGCTTCGGAAGTACCGGAACCAGTGCCCGCTCGGCGAGTGCACCGTGACCAATATCCCGGCGCGACGGTCCGCGCATGAAGCGAGCCTCGCCAACGCTGTACGGCGGGAAGTTGTAATGGTGCATGTAGCGCTTCGAAGTCTCCAGTCCGAGACCGTCCAGCATCTGGTCTTCCTTGGTGGAGCCCAGCGTTGCGACAGTCATCGCCTGGGTCTGGCCGCGGGTGAAGATTGCCGACCCGTGCGCACGCGGCAGCACGCCGACTTCACACCAGATCGGCCGGATCTCCCGGGGATTCCGGCCATCCGGCCGGGCACCTTCCTCGAGAATGCCCAGTCGAACACGAGCCTTCACCAGGTCTTCGAACGCGTTGCTGTATGCCTTGCGAGCCGCGGCAACGTCTTCGCCGGCTTCTTCGGCCAGCGCGACAAAGTGATCGACTGCTTCCTTCTTCAGGGCAGCGGTAGCTTCGGTGCGAGCTGACTTGTCAGCGTGGTAGAGGGCTTCGTCCAGACGGCCAGCAACGAATTCCTTCATGTTGTTGAGCGAAGTCTCATCCTTGACCGGCTCGACAACTTCGCGCTTCGGCTTGCCAACCTTCTCCTGCAGCCGCAACTGGGCTGCAACGATGCGCTTGATTTCCTCGTGTGCCATCGCAATGGCATCCACCAGGACTGCTTCCGGTACTTCGTATGCCTGTCCCTCGACCATCATGATTGCGTCGGCAGTGCCGGCAACCACGATGTCCATCTCGCCCTCGTGTACTTCGCTGACGGTCGGATTGACCACCAACTGGCCGTTGGCATAGCCCATCCTGACACCGGCAACCGGACCGAGGAAGGGAATGGTAGAGATCGTCAACGCGGCAGAGGCACCGGTGATCGAAAGGATATCCGGATCGTTCTGCTGGTCAGTCGAGAGGACCGTCGTTACCAGTTGGGTCTCGTTGCGATACCCCTTGGGGAACAACGGCCGGATCGGGCGGTCAGTCAGACGAGCCGAAAGAACAGCGTGCTCGGATGGCCGGCCTTCGCGCTTGATGAAGCCACCCGGGATCTTGCCGGCGGCGTACATGCGCTCTTCGTAGTCGACAGTCAGCGGGAAGAAATCGATGCCTTCCCGTGGTTCATTCGAACCGACCGCCGTGCAGAGCACGACAGTGTCGCCATAGCGCACGGTTACCGCGCCATCGGCAAGGCCGGCGAGTTTGCCGGTTTCAAAAATCAGTTCACGGCCCGCGACCGTGATGCGTTCTTCAACAACGTTGGGCATGTTCCCTGCATGGGGATGTCCCTGAGATTGTTCCTGCATTGTTTGTCCTTCAAAGTGTTGACCCCTGGCACCAGAGTGCGTATGTCAATGTTCGGGGCCGATCGTTCACAGGTGCCGGGCGCGTCAGGGACTGGAGTGTGGGGATCAGCATGGCTCATCGCCACACTCCAATACCCGACCCGCTCAGGCACATCATTACTTCCTGAGACTCATTTCATCCTGTATGTCAGGCGATTCCTCTCTCTGTGAGATAACTGGCAATCTGTGCGGATCGGTATTCCAAATATCCCATACAAAACGGTTCAGCAACAGACGAAAACCCAGGGACGCATCCCTGGGTTTTCTGCCATCATGTTTGTTGATGTGGAATTCCGGAACGCATGCCTTGTCAATACAGGCAGCGGGCTACCGGCGAAGTCCAAGACGCTCAATTGTCGTGCGATAGCGTTCCACATCATTCTTGCTCAAATATGCCAGCAATCGGCGGCGCCGTCCAACCAGCTTCAGCAACCCGCGTCGCGAGTGATGATCGTGCTGGTGTTCCCGCAGGTGCTCAATGAGCAGGTTGATGCGCTCGGTAAGGATTGCAATCTGTACTTCGGGCGACCCCGTGTCGTTATCGTGGGTCTTGTAGGACTGGATGATGTCATCCTTTTGTGCTTTTTGCAGCGCCATCCGCCTGGGGCCTCCCTCATGCCGTCCGGTTACGGCCAAAAACACAGCGATGTAACCAGATTAGCATAACAAAATATCGCGATAACCGCCAACCCGCTGTTAGCCTGTTTCGGCTAGCAGCGTTGACTTCGACCGTCAAGTGTACCGCGCCCGTGCAAGAAAACCCGCAACCGCCGTACACCAGAACCGGGGCGACTGCAACGCCGCCCCGGATTGGATTTCTCTCTCGTCTGAATTGCCGAACCTAGTCCGGAATCTCACGCTTCTGCAGGAAGGTCATCATGCTGCGGAGCTCGGCGCCGACCTTCTCGATCGGATGATCGTTGGCCTGCTGGCGCAGCCGCATGAAGTTCTCGCGACCATGCTCGTTCTCGCCAAGCCATTCGGACGCAAATTCACCCGACTGGATGTCACCAAGAATCTGGCGCATGGTGGCACGGGCGCGGTCATCCACAACGCGCGGGCCGCTGGTGTAGTCGCCATACTCGGCTGTGTCGCTGACCGAATATCGCATGTACTTGATGCCGCCCTCGTACATCAGGTCGACGATCAGCTTCATCTCATGCAGCACTTCGAAATAGGCGACTTCCGGCTGGTAACCGGCATCAACCAGCGTGTCAAAACCTGCCTGGATGAGCGCAGAAACACCACCGCAGATGACAGCCTGCTCGCCGAACAGGTCAGTCTCGGTCTCTTCCTTGAAGGTGGTCTGCAGCACACCGGCCTTGGCCGAACCGATGCCGCGCGCATAAGCAAGGGCAGTCTGCATCGCCTGACCACTCGGATCCTGATGAACAGCAACCAGCGCCGGGATACCAACGCCGGCAACATACTGGTCGCGGAGAATGTGGCCCGGGCCCTTCGGCGCCACCATTGCGACGTCGACGTTCTCTGGCGGGCTGATGTGGCCGTAGTGGATATTGAACCCGTGAGCGAACATCAGGGTCTTGCTCTCGTCCAGGTTCGGAGCGATCGCATCGGCATACAATCGGCGCTGGATGTGGTCCGGCACGGCGACCATGATCACATCAGCAGCCTGCACAGCTTCGGCGCTCGGCTTGACGGTCAGGCCGGCTTCCTCGGCCCGTGCCCACGACTTGCTGCCTTCATAGAGTCCTACGACGACGTTGTAACCGGAATCATGCAGGTTCAGGGAATGGGCATGACCCTGGCTGCCGTAACCGAGGACAGCAATTGTCTTGCCTTCGAGGGCATCGCCCTGGACATCACTTTCGTAATAGATCGTTGCCAAAGCCGGCTTCTCCGCTTTCTTCCACAAGCAGCGTGCTTACGCTGCCGAATCCTGACGAACCAGCGACAGACCGCTGGCTTCGCTCCCTCGTACCATAGCCACCGCTCCGGTTCGGGCGACTTCCTTAATACCATACGGCCGGATCATGGTCAGCAGCGAGTTGATCTTCTCTCCCGGCCCGGTCACCTCAATGATCATCGTATCCGGCGAGGCATCAACCACCCTCGCCCGGTAGATGTCGGTAGCGATCCGCATGATATCCGCCCGGTGACGGTCGGTGGCCGTCACCTTGATCAGCGCCAGTTCGCGCTGGATCAGGTTCTCGCCGGTGACATCAGTCACCTTGATCACCTCAAGCAACTTGTATAGCTGCTTGATGACCTGCTCGGTCACCCGGTCATCACCATTGACCACAAAGGTCATCCGGGAAATACCCGGCGTTTCGGTGTGACCAACCGAGACAGACTCCACATTGAAATTCCGCTGCCGGAAGAGACTCATCACCCGGTTCAGGACACCAGGATGATTCTCGACCATGACCACGATGGTGCGCATGCGTTCAGTCATCTTGCCCTAGTCTCCTTCTTCGATCAGTTCCTTGAACGACGCGCCCGACGGGATCATCGGATACACATTCTCTTCCTGGCCAACCACAAATTCGACCAGTGCCGGCCCCTTGATTCCCCTGGCCCAGGCGATGGCGTCATCGACCTCTTCCCGGGTGGTGACCCGGCGAGATGGAATGCCATAGGCCGTGCCAAGCCCAACAAAGTCCGGCCCGCTGATGAGCGTTTCCGAGTAGTTGCGGTCGTGGAACAACTGTTGCCACTGTCGCACCATCCCCAGGTAGCCGTTGTTGATGATGCCGATCTTGACGTTCGCGTTCTCCTGGACCAGCGTTGCGAACTCGAACAGCGTCATCTGGACGCCACCATCACCACAAATCGTCCAGACTTCCTCATCTGGCATACCCAGGGCTGCGCCAAGTGCCGAAGGCACTCCGAAGCCCATCGTGCCGAGACCGCCGGAAGAAACCCACTTGTTCGGGACATCAGTCTTGTAGAACTGGGCCGCCCACATCTGGTGCTGACCCACGTCGGTGGTGACGATAGCCTCGCCGTTGGTCAGGTGGTGCAGCCGTTCCATCACGAACTGCGGCGCCAGCGCGCGGGACGGGCGCACCCGGTACGGCGGAATCCGTCGCCACTCGTCGATCTGGTCGATCCACGGCTGGTGAGACATCTCCTCCAGTTCGTCAGCCAGCATCCGCAATGCCTGACGAGCATCGCCAACGACCGGAACATCCGGCACCACGTTCTTGCCGATCTCGGCCGGGTCGATGTCAATGTGGACCACCCGCGCATTCGGAGCGAAATCCGACAGCTTGCCGGTCACCCGGTCGTCGAAGCGCATACCGATACCGATCAGCAGGTCAGCCTCGTTGATCGCCCGGTTCGCATGAGCGAATCCGTGCATGCCGACCATTCCCAGACAGAGTTCGTGCGACTGCGGGAAACCACCAATGCCCAGGAGTGTCAGCCCGACCGGAATCTGCGCCTTTTCGACGACAGTCATCAGTTCCTCGTGTGCGCCGGAGATCAGGATACCGTGGCCGGCCAGGATCAACGGGCGGCTGCTGTTCCGGATCTCCTGAGCAGCCAGTTTGATCTGGCGGCGGTGCGGGTTGATCGTTGGGCGATATCCCGGAAGATCAATACGCTGGGCTGGAGCAAGTTCACCCTCGGCCAGCAGGACATCCTTCGGAATGTCCACCAGCACCGGGCCAGGCCGGCCGGTACTTGCGAGGTGAAACGCTTTCTGGATTGTCGGGCCGATGTCTTCAACTGTTCGCACGAGGAAGTTGTGCTTGGTGATGGGGAGAGTAATACCGGTGATGTCGATTTCCTGGAAGGCGTCCGAGCCAATCACGCCTTGTGGAACCTGCCCGGTGATCGCAACCATCGGAATTGAATCCAGCATTGCAGTTGCGATTGGTGTCACCAGGTTCGTGGCGCCCGGCCCCGAAGTTGCGAGACAAACACCAACCTTGCCGGTTGCCCTGGCATATCCATCGGCAGCGTGCCCTGCTCCCTGTTCGTGCCGGACCAGCACGTGATGGATGCCACATTCGGGCAACACATCGTAAAGCGGAATCACCGCGCCTCCGGGATAGCCGAATATGGTGTCCACTCCCTCGCGTTCCAGCGCGCGGCAGAGCACCCGGGCACCGATCATTGGCTTGTTAGTCTGTTCTGCTGCCGGTGCTTCGTCGTGGGTGACTGCTTTTGGAGTTGCAACCACGGTATTCTCCCTTACCTATCCGGCCATCTAATGCCGGTATTGCCCCGAGAAACGATTCGAGCCCCCCGGTTTCCCGGGGGGCTCGTCCATTCGTCGTCAGTCAGATACGCGCTCCCCCGGTTATGTGCCCACGGTAATAAGAATTACTACGAGTACAATAAGGCCGAGCAGGGCAACGCGGGCAGCATCAAATGCGGAGGCTTCTGCCACCGCAACCTTGACCGTGCTGTTGTTCCGCGAAACCTGCGACATCATTGCTCCCGAAGGCGGTGCGCTTCTGTATCTTCGCGCATCATACTGGTCGCTCCCGGCTATGTCAACACCCAATTGTGAAATTCATCACGGCGGTTAGAATGTTGATACGCTTCCCCGCCTCTGCTATCATTCGCTGGTCAGCGTCGGGCACCCGTCCGGCGGCCGGCAAATGCGCCCGTAGCTCAGGGGACAGAGCGTTTGGTTGCGGACCAAAAGGTCGCAGGTTCGATTCCTGCCGGGCGTACAAATCACGGAACCGCCGGAGAATCCTCCGGCGGTTTTTTGTGTTTGCCGCCGGCACGCTCCCTCGATATACTTCCCGGCGGAGAGGTGTCCGAGTGGTTGAAGGTGCCGCTCTCGAAAAGCGGTGAGGTGTCAAAGCCTCCGTGGGTTCGAATCCCACCCTCTCCGCCCCAGGAGTCTCCGCTCCCGGTCAAACTCACGTTGGAAGGGTCGCATAGTCTGGCCTAGTGCGCGCGCCTGGAAAGCGCGTAGGCGGGTCCTCTCGCCTCGAGGGTTCGAATCCCTCCCCTTCCGCCCCCTTTTTCACACAACTTTTCCTTGTCCGCACCGGACCGATCCCTCCAACCGCGTACAATGGAACAGCAAGCAGAACAGGTTCCCACCCGGGCAGTTGTTGGAGCGTCTTTTCCATACCAACCGCTAACATCCCGCTAACAGCACCTTCATCCGTCCCGGGCAGACTCAGGATATGACAGGGAGGATGACCGTGACTGACGGACAGGACTGCACACACGGGGACCCGGGCATACCCGGATTCTGGGACTCGGTCCGCTCGGCTCCGGCTGTCGCGCTACTCCTGGACTACGACGGTACGCTCGCCCCGTTTCATATCGACCGGATGGCCGCGGTGCCGGCCGAGGGTGTGGTGGATGCGCTGTACCAGATAGACAGATCCGGCACAACAACCATCGCTATCGTGTCTGGCCGCCCGGTGCACGAGGTTTGCGAATTGCTGCCCGAACCGGACCTGACCATCATCGGGACTCATGGCTATGAACTCCGGCCACGTGGTGGAGAGACCATCACCCAGACCGTCACGCCGATTCAGGCATCTATCCTCGACCGGGCATATGCCCTGGCGCAATCGAACGTGGGCGAGAATCGGGTAGAACGGAAGTCGGCGACGGTTGCTGCTCATGTACGTGGATTGACTGACGCTGAAATACAGGATGCACGGACTACAATAATCGAATCCTGGAGTGATATAGCCGATCCGGTGGCTGTCGAGATTCGGGAGTTCAACGGCGGCATCGAAATGCGGGCGCTGGGTTCCAATAAGGGTACAGCCATCGATTCATTTATCCGCGGCCTGCCGGGTCCGCCACTCGCGGTCTATCTTGGCGACGACGAAACAGATGAAGACGCATTCAGGACGGTCAACCGCCTGAACGGGTTTTCTATCCGCGTTGGCGATCCGGAACAGGTTACAGCGGCAGCGGGGCGCCTCCGTGGCGCGTCCGACGTCGTGCAATTTCTGGAATGCTGGGTAAGTGTGAGGGGGAAGCCATGAAAGTGATGGAGGAAAGCGCGTCGCAACCTGAGCCTGAAACGGCTCAGCAGCCATTGGTGGTGGTCTCCAACCGACTTCCTATTGTGGTGACACGGAAGCAGGATGGGGGTATTGACATCAAGCCCGGATCGGGCGGTCTGGTGACTTCGCTGGAGCACGTCCTGCGGGAGCAAGCGGGCACCTGGATCGGTTGGCTTGGAACCAGCGGAAACCTTTCCGACGTGGAACCTGCCCTCAACGAGGCTTCCGAGGGGACGGGATATCAGCTCGAATCTGTGCCCCTGACCGAGCAGCAGATTGACGAGTACTATTTCGGATTCTCCAACGAGGTCATCTGGCCACTCTTCCATGACATGGCGTCCCGTTGCAATTTCGACCCCCGGTTCTGGCAGACCTACATGGAGGTTAACCGCCTGTTTGCCGATACCATCCGCCAACGCACCAGCCCGGACAGCTTCGTCTGGGTCCAGGATTACCACCTGTTGCTGGTGGGCGAATATCTCAAGGCGGCCGGCGATATGCGCAATGTCGGCTACTTCCTGCATATCCCCTTCCCGCCGCCAGACATATTCATGAAGCTACCGTGGCGATTCCAGATTCTCCGTGGGCTACTCCAGTACGATACCGTCGGATTCCAGACGGTACGTGACTCCCGGAACTTCATCAGTTGCGTCCGGCACATGATGAAGGGCACCCGCATCTCCAGGCGGGAAGATGCATACATTGTGGAGATCAGCGGCCGTGAGGTTGCAGTAGGCTCGTTCCCGATCGGGATCGATTTTGATTCGTTTGACGCACGCGCACGATCGGAAACCGTCGAAGCACGTGCAAATCAATTGCACGAGCGACTTCCCGGCCGGCAGTTCATCCTCGGCATTGACCGGTTGGACTACACCAAGGGCATCCCCGAGCGTCTGCTTGCGTTTGGCGACGCACTCGCTCGCTACCCGGACCTGATCGGTAATGTGTCGCTCATCCAGGTGGTCATTCCCAGCCGTGAGGACGTCGAGGAATACCAGACGATGAAAGACCACGTTGAACAACTCATCAGCCGGATCAATGGGCAGTTCACCCACCTCGGTTGGGTACCGGTGCATTACATGTTCCGGTCACTCTCAGCCAACGAACTCTCTGCCTACTACCGGGCGTCGGATATCAGTCTGGTCACCCCGCTCAAGGATGGGATGAACCTGATTTCGAAGGAGTATTGCGCCTCGAATATCAGCGAGACCGGAGTGCTTATCCTCAGCGAGTTTGCCGGAAGCGCCGCCCAGTTGCGGCGGGGTGCACTATTGGTGAACCCGCACGATGTCACCGGCACGGCGGATGCAATCTACCGGGCGTTTGTCATGCCAATGCAGGAAAGACGGGCACGGGCACGCCAACTCCGGCGAATCGTCGCCCGCACCAATGTTCACTGGTGGACCCAGTCATTCCTGGACGCGGCAGTCAACCGGAACCTGACGATTACGCCTGGACAGGATTACTACGTCCCGTCTGCCGAGGTAGACGATTATGCGCCAAGTTCCCGCATTATGTTGAACGATCGCTGGACGTCACCGCCCCGCCAGATTCATTGACTGTCCTGCAAGGACGCTTCGATTGCTTCCCGTTTGGGGATGGATGGCTGTGCGCCATGACAGGTGGTGGCCAGCGAGCCTGCGTGTACTCCGGCTCTGATAGATTCTTCGAAAGATGCGCCGCAAACCATCCAGGCGGCGAACACGCCGCAGAAGGTATCTCCTGCACCGGTGGTATCCACCACATTGACTGCCGGAGGTTTGACGGCAACGCAGCCGTTTGCGTCGACACCGACTGCTCCGGCGGCGCCAAGCGTTATCACCACGCTTTGGCAGCCCATGGCAAGGATCTCCATGGCAGCGTCAGACGCATTCTCTACGGTCACCTCGCGCCCGAGTACCTCTCCGGATTCGACCTCATTGGCGATCAGGACCACCCTGGAGTCGGGGAACACATCCCGGATGCTCTCGTGATAGGGCGCAGTGTTGAGGACAATTGGAACTTCGTCCGGAATCGAGGCCAGAATTGCCCTGCTGGTTTCCGGCTCCAGTTCCCAGGTAAGCAAGACCAGGCCGATGTCAATCCGGGAAAGGGCTGCGCAAGCGTCTCCGGCATCGACCAGTGCGTTTGAACCCGCCACGGTCACGATCTGGTTTTCTCCGGTTTCGTCAACCACGATCAACGCGATACCGGAGTTCACGCCTTCGATCTGCTGAACGTGGTCGATATCGATGCCTTCATGCTCCAGATCAGCCAACCGGTCGGCGCCATACGCGTCGTCACCGACCGCTCCGATAAAGGTGACAGACGCGCCGGATCTCGCCGCTGCAACAGCCTGATTTGCCGCCTTGCCCCCGGCATAGGTGGCGAACGTCGTACCTGCAACGGTCTCGCCAGCACGTGGCAAACGAGGTGTTCCGCAAACCAGATCAGTGTTGGACATCCCTATCGCGACGATCCGGCTCACCGCTGATTCCTACCAATCCTCACCATCATCGGTCGACGCACCGTGATGCTTGCCCCATGGCCGCATCCGCAGGACGACGTGCTTCAACAACGTCCCACGCAAACGCAACCATGCCTGCCGAGCCCGGAGAATATCGGTCTGGGCCGGTTCCTTGTTGCCGTAGGTCTCCTGCACGTAGAGGTCGGTCAGGAAGGTGGCCGGTGCTCGGCTGCCTGGAACAGTGTCACCAATCGAGTTTGCATATTCATGCGGTGTCATCCAGGGTTGCCGGCGAACTCCGCCCCAACCGGCACCACGGTGCAGTTTCGCGTAGAACTGGCCTGCCGGGGTGAGGCCACGCATTCCTCGCAGCCAGAAGAAGAGCAACGCCACCAGCCCCAGCATCAGGATGCCGATAGCAACCCGGCCGACGATCTGGGCAGTAGTGACTTCTTCAACTGGTCCGGTTGTCGCACCCGGTCCGGTCGGCAGCATGTTTTCTTCCATGAGCATTGCCCACTCATCGAAGGCATCCAGACGGCCTTCACCGGCAAACCCGCCATCCCGGATGGTCGGCTCGGATGTGCTGGCCGGAGTGCGCTCTGCCGGGTCGCGGGAGATTTCCGGCCGTCCTGCGGTCGGTTCAAATCCGATCCACCCGTAACCTTCGAAATAGACTTCCGGCCAGGCATGGGCATTGAGTTCGCGATAGGTATATTCGCGACCATCCCGCTCATCAGTTGGGTAGAAACCGGCTACCATCCGGGCAGGAATGCCGAGCGACCGCGCAAGCACCACAAAGGCGGAAGCGTAGTATTCGCAGTATCCGCGCTGGTCTTCGAAGAGCACGTAGTCGACAATGTCGTATTCCGGAGGGGCAAACGGGATCGCTTCGGTGTATTCGATATGCTCCCGCAGGAACTGCTCGATCGCCTTGGCCTGGTCATACTGGTTAGTCAGTCCGGCAGTGATTGCAATCGCCAACTGACGGGTGCGCTCGGTGGTGGTGTTCGGAAGTTGCAGATACCGGTCAGTGACTGACTGCGGTACATCTTGCATGGCTTGCCGCAACTGATGATGGGTCGCACCCGTGTTCAGCGCAGCAAGCTCGTAGACATCACCCTTCTCGAGACCTTCCCGGGCGAACACTGCCTCGACATCGCCGAACATTGGAAACGTGCCCGTATAGGTCATGGTCAATACCCGGAACGTTTCCGGGTCCATCGACCATGAAACGGTGATTCCGCGTTCTGCCAGCGCCTGCTCCTCTGCCCGCACTTCCGGCGGAACCGGCAACATCTGAAGCACCGGTTCCGGTGTCGGGGTCGGTTCAGGCTCCTCGCCTTCCGGGATCTCGGTCGCGTTCGGGTCCGGGGTCGGTTCAGGTGGCGGAGGCGGAGTGAGATCCATCTCCTTCAGCATCCCGGCCAGCACCACGATTTCACCCGGAAGATCATCCAGGTCAACATCCTGAATATCCACCGTCTCGGTGATTTCTGCCCACGGAAGCAACAGGTTCGCGCCAAAGTCGGCGCTGGAGAAGACCTCGGGAGCGAAGACAAGATTGCCTCGCGTACGCAACAGCTCAATCGTGTACGTTACCCGCTTGCGTTCTGACGAGTAGGAGTCAGGCAGCGGGGCCGACTCGCCTGGCCGCAATTCGATCTGCGGCGCTACGAACGACGGTGACTGATCGTACTCGGGATGGGTGCGGTCAACGTTCGATGTCCAGCCACGTCCGGTGTATTCGGTATAGCGATGGGCTGCCAGATAGGGTGCGCCACCGGTACCGGTGAGTTTGACCACTTCGGCGTCACTGAGCCGCAGTGGGCCACCCATCTCGAAACTGTCAGTGAATGCTGCGAAACCACCGACTCCGCTACCGCCGGTTCCTCGCAACCCGGTGAACCACTTGTTGAACTGGCCCTCGACCGACCGCCACGGCCCGTCTACTTCCTGCCAGAACTCGTTGATCGAGTTGCTCTGGGCGCTAACCGGCAATGCCCAGCCAAAGACGAGCACTGCAACCGCCAGGTAACTGCCTGCCCACATGCCTCGCCACGGCAACGTTTCCGGGTAGTCCACCCGGCCACGTCGCCAACTGGTCTCACGCTGCAACAAATAGAATCGAGCCAGAAGAACGATGGCGACGAAGAGGTAAATCACGACCAGACCAGGTTGGACCCGGTTGCTGTAGCCAACGTTGATAATCAGAAGAAGTCCTGGGAAGATCAATGCCGCCCAGATCCAGCGGGCACGCACCACAAACCAGATGGTTGCGTACGCCAGCAGGAACGTCAGACCCATGATGAACATAACAAACATATAGAGGTCGTCGGCAGCGTCGCCACTGATCAGGTTGTTCAACCACTCTCCGGCTCGGTCCCACAGCCAGGAAAGACGTTCCCTGCGGGTTCCGAGGGCATCCGGAAGGAAACTGGTGACTCCAAGCGTGACCACCACTGCACCGAAGACCATGCCGGCAAGGTGGAGCAACGGTGAAGGCACTCTCCGCCATTTCGACACGACAAAGCCGGCCACCAACCCACCCAGCATGACCCGGTTGAGCACGCCGAGTCGGTCAGCCCACTCAGCCTGCTGAATTGACCACACTGCTATCCAGACCAGGATCGACGTCAATATGATCGTCGACCACCCTTCGCGAATTCTGAACCTGGACATGAACGAAACCTCCCGAAGGATCAGATCTGAACAGTATGACCGGCCGGGGCGCCGACCGGTACCTCGGCGCGGGCTTGCCGGCCAAACCGGCGAGCATTTCCAACAAGCCAGAACAGCGAACCAAGAAAGACAACGCCCATTGCCGTTACCAATGCGAGCATTGTGGCGCCGGCTGCAGGGTCAATGGCGTCTGTCGTGTCGGTCCCGAGTGCAACCAGCATCAACGAAACAAACAGGGTATTCCACGCGGCATGCACCAGCACACTTACCAGGAAGAATCCAGCAAGTGCGATTCCGCCACGCTTGCGCTGCTGATACCAACCAACTGCCACTATTGCCGTGCAAACCATGTGAATAACAGCCACCGGTGCCCGAACCAGCAGGATCATCGACCAGGAGTCACCGGACATCAGGGCATAACCCAATGTTTCCACGACTGCGAACCCTAACCCTGAAGCGACGCCGGCGATGAACAAATTGTTCCGGGTAACGAACCGGTTCCTGAACAGCAGGTAGACACCGAGAAACTTGGTCAGTTCTTCCGTAAGCGGCGCGGTAATCCCGAGCAATGACACTGCTCCGAGCGCGACGGCGGGCTTCTTCAGAAGTTCCATGGCATCGGCGTCACTTCCGGACGACACCGGATCGACCTGTTCGTTGAGCCAGGGTTCAAGGTTGTCCAGCAAGGTTTCATCGGCGGCGTACAGGCCAATACCTCCAGCAACCACAAGCGCGACGACCGTCAACAACTGGAAAGAACCTGCCAGAAACGGGGCGCCAATCCCTCCCCACAACGAGGGCAAAATAAACCCCCGCGGACCGTGCTCCACTGAGGGAGACCAGCGAGTGAGAAAGCGCGCGAAGAAAGCAAACAGCGCGGCCGTCGCGATCAGCGCCAGAAACGGCGCAGTAACCGGCAGAATATCTGCCTGCGAAAACACGATGCCCAGGGTGGCCGAGATCAGCAGAATAGACAGGGAAACCCATTGGTTGGGAAATGGAAGCCTCGCCGGAAGCTTCTTTACCAATGCCAGCAGCGTGACGATTCCGGCAACCAATGCAACCGCAGAAAACGCAAATACCGAACCATATCCGGTGGTGATTGCTTCACGGTCAGAGGAGACTGCCAACGCAATGAGGTAGGCAGACACGCCAATTGCGCCGCCAGCATTCAGGAGCAGTGCGACGATCCAAAGCAAAACACGTGTCACAGAACGCCTGGCCCCTGGGTATTGTTCGAATAGGTCGCCAGAGCCCGGCTGATGTCATCTCCATACTTCACCAGATAGGTCGGAATGCCCATCGCAGCAAGGTCACTCACCACAAACAGAGCATTCTCGCCCGAGCCAAAGGTGCTTGGCTCAACGATGATCGCGACCGATTGCACCCCGCGGCTGGCGATTTCGGTGAGACTCTGTGCCCACTCCTCATTGGTGGAAGACGTGATCGCAACCAGGGTGCAGTTCCGGTTAAACAACTGGCTTTCCGCCAACAGCATCTCGCCGAACGGCGTTGTTCCATCTGCTCGTACAACGGCAAGTTGCTCAAGGATCTTGAACATTTGCCTGCCGCCTCGATCCGCCGGCATCACCATCGAGTGGGCAGCATTGGCGATCACACCGACATTCCGGTTCTGCTGTAGAAAATGGCGCGCCATGGATGCCGCGATAGTCACCGCGTACTCCTCGGTGGAGTCGAGCCAGAACGTAAGCGGAACATCATCACCACGGAAATTCGGCAACGCTGCCGACCCGGTTGCCCCCGCCTGAACGGCTGCCTGCATGTCCACCGCGATCCAGATGTCTGCGGTCGGGTCGAGTTCGAATTCCTTCACCATCAGCTTGTTGGTACGTGCCGATGCTTTCCAGGCGATGCGATTGAACGCGTCGCCGGGGAAATAATCACGGACACTGGATGCGTTTGGCGTGACAAACGGCGTCCGCTTCTGGATGGCCGAACCGCCTGGCAGATCACCCACCGGAAGCGAAAAGGCGCTTAGATCGACCGTCGCCGGGTATACCAGCAGATCGTGGGTATCCGGAACAACGTGGATGCGAGGAAAGAGGCCAAACGGATCACCGCTACGCAGCACCAGTGGCCCAACCCGGAATCGCCCCCGGCGCCCACACGTTGTTTCGGCACGCCAGCGCTGTGAATCTTTCGGACCAAGGTGGACAACCCGGGAAACATGATGACCGGGCATGTCCGACTGGTCGATGACTTCCACCCAAAGCTTGGAGAGCCGGCCATTATTCACGATGCGAAGGCGCTCCATAAACGTCTGGCCAACCTGGGCGCGGTCTGCCTTCGTCTCACGGGTGATCGATACATCACGCAGGCTGAACCAACTCCAGGCCCACGCGATCAGAATGATGCCGATAATCGTGAAGAAGACCTTGTCGAGGACGTCCCACTGGTTTAGCTGGGCAAGCAGCAGAATTCCGCCGGCAACGATGATGACCTTGAGGACATTCATCAGTCGCCCCGGCGCAGCCGCCGGCCCCTTCCGGCCTCTACCGGTGTTGAACCCTGGGCGCTTCCCGGTACCGGGACCATCGACAGGAGCTCGCGAACGATGCCACGGGCGTCGATGTTCCGCATTCTGGCAGACGGGCTGACAATAATACGGTGCGCCAGTGCAGGCTCTGCGAGGTCCTTCACATCGTCAGGTGTCACATAGTCGCGCCCCTGCATGGCAGCCCACGCTCGCGAGGCGTCGTACAGTGCGAGCGAGCCTCGGGGACTGGCACCAAGATAGACCTGCTCGTGCTGGCGGCTCGCATCGACCAGATCAACGATGTATTCCTTCAACCGGTCGTCGACGTAGACATCCTTGATCGCTTCCTGTGCCGTTACCAGGTCCTCCTGGGTGACGACCTGGCCGATTGACTCCAGAGGATGCGCCCTGGATTGACTGTCGAGAATCTTCAGTTCGTTTGCCCGGCCCGGATAGCCGAGTGACAGCCGCACGAGAAACCGGTCGAGCTGGGCCTCCGGAAGCGGGAATGTACCTTCATATTCGATCGGGTTCTCCGTTGCCAGCACCACAAACGGTGTTGGCAGCGAATGGGTCACGCCGTCGACCGTGATCTGCGCCTCTTCCATCGCCTCGAGCAAGGCAGACTGGGTTTTCGGCGTTGCCCGGTTGATTTCATCGGCCAGCACAATCTGGGCGACAATCGGGCCTGGCCGGAACTCGAAGTTCATCGTCTGCTGGTTGAAGATGCTCACACCGGTGACGTCACTCGGCAGCAGGTCGGGCGTGAACTGGATGCGCTTGAACACGCAGCCGACGCTCCGCGCAATCGACTTGGCCAGCACTGTCTTGCCAACGCCGGGGACGTCTTCGATCAATACATGGCCCCGGCATAGCAGTGCAATCAAGACGAGCCGTACCTCGCGGTTTTTCCCGACGATGACACGGCCCACGTTGTTGGATACCTGATCGGCTAGATATTGAACCGATTCCATGCTGCTCCCTTACCGTCGCGAGTCGAAATGAACCGCGATGTCTCCCTGTGTCTTCGGATTGTTCACGCGGAGACAGGTTCGATTCCGACTGCAGGCCGGACCGTGCCTGGCAACTGCTCCTGCGAACGCTGAACTGATGTGACAATCACTGTTCACAAGGAGCCGAACCTGTGTCTCGTTACAATCAAGGATTATAGCAACCTGATTTGCGCTCGATTTTTCCGGCTGTCTGGTATACGCCGGGAATGGCCATCCGGTTTCCTGCTACCGGTCTTTTCGGGAGCAATCCTTATAATGGATGCCGTAACGAGAGGAACTTACCCTTGGCTGATACCGGCATCGTCCCGACGAACGGATCGTCTTCCCGGCCACGTCTTGTTTTGATCGATGGCTATGGCCTTGCCTTTCGAGCGTTCTTTGCCCTCCCCCCGAGTCTCGCCACCGCGGCCGGCGAAATCACCAACGCCACCTTCGGGTTCACTTCGATGTTGCTGGACGTTATGCGAGCCCACAACCCGGAATACCTGTTGGTGACCTTTGATGTAGGAAGATCGTTTCGCCACGATAGTTATGAAGATTACAAGGCGCATCGTGCACCAATGCCCGATGAAATGCGCCATCAGATGGGCCGCATCCGCCAGGTACTCGAAGTCCTGAACGTTCCGGTCTACGAAGCCGAAGGTTTCGAGGCGGACGATGTGATCGGAACTCTGTCCAAACAGGCGGCTGAACAGGGGTACGAGGCCTTCGTCGTCACGGGTGATTCAGACCTCCTGCAGTTGGTCGATGACCATGTCTGGATCGTTATGCCGGGCGCGACCCGGTTTGGCGAGTACCGGTTGTTTGACCGGCAGGCAGTAATCGACCGCTACGGGTTCGGGCCGGAACGCGTGGCCGAATACAAGGCGCTCGTTGGCGACAAGTCCGACAACATTCCCGGCGTCCCCGGAATCGGGGAAAAGACCGCGAAAGCCCTGATCGAGCAGTTCTCGTCGCTGACCGAACTCTATGACAACCTGGATTCCGTCACTCCGCCTCGTGCCCGCAATGCTCTCGAAAAGGGCCGGGACAGCGCATTTCAGAGCCTCGACCTTGCGACAATTGTCCGCGATGTTCCGGTAGAACTCGAGATCGAGAGCTGCGTGGTCCACGACTACGACCGGGATGCAACCCTTGAACTCTTCCGCGAACTGGAGTTCCGTAATCTGCCGGCGAAGCTTCCCGACTCATCGCGCATTGCCGAACCGGACGAGAACGACACCCGTGGTCAACTGGCAGACTGGAAGGTCGTGACAACCGGGCAGGACCTGCGGGCTCTGGCAGACGAGATTCGCGCCGCAGAACACGTTGCTGTTGACGTCGAAACCGACGGCACGCACCCGGTCATGTGCAATCTTGTCGGTATCGCAATCGCTACCGACCCGAAGAAGGCCTATTACGTCCCCCTCACTCACGAGGCTGGCCCGAACGCGGATAGTGACCTGGCGCGCGAACTGCTGGCGCCAGCGTTGCGGGAACACAAGGGCATTGTTGCCCATCACGGCAAGTTTGATATCGCTGTCATGAACCGGCACGGTTACGAGGGCATCACGGTCGAATTCGACACAATGCTGGCAGCCTACATTCTCGGCGAGACAGCCTACGGGCTGAAAGACCTGGCCTTCCAGCGGTTGGGTTGGGAGATGACGCCGATTACCGACCTCATCGGCAAGGGCAAGTCACAGATAACGATGGACATGGTCCCGGTGGAAGCCGCCGCTGAATACGCTGCGGCCGATGTTGAGTCCACGCTCCGGCTCGCACCACCCTACCGCGAAGAACTGAAGGAACGCGATCAGGAAAGGCTCTTCTTCGAAATCGAGGTGCCGCTGATTGATGTCCTGGTTCGTATGGAAGCAACCGGCATCGCGCTTGACACCGACATGCTCAAGGGGCTCAGCAAGCAACTGGATGGTCAGATCACCGAGCTGCGGAACGAGATCTACAGTGCCGTCGGCCATGAGTTCAACATCAACTCGCCTTCACAGTTGGCAAATGTCCTGTTCGAAGAGATTGGTCTTCCGGCAGGACGCAAGACCAAGACCGGCTACTCCGTCAGTCAGGATGTGCTGGATGGTCTGCGCGGTGCACACCCCGCGGTAGATGCGGTGCTCGAGTACCGGGCATTATCCAAACTGAAATCGACCTATGTGGACTCACTGCCGAAACAACTGAACCCGCAAACAGGCCGGATTCACACGACGTACAACCAGACGATTGCCGCAACCGGTCGTCTTTCGTCGGTCGACCCGAACCTCCAAAACATTCCCATCCGCACACCCATCGGCCGGCAGGTGCGAAAGGCATTTGTTGCCGATAATCGTCCGGGATACCGGCCGTTCAATGAGGACGCCGTGTTCGTAGGCGCCGACTACTCGCAGATGGAACTACGGTTGATGGCGCATTACAGCCAGGATGAGGCACTGGTCCAGGCGTTCCGGGATGGTCAGGACATCCACGCCACAACTGCTTCCGAGGTGTTCGGCGTGCCGCTGGAAGAGGTAACCCCCAACCTGCGGTCGACGGCCAAGGCGGTCAACTTCGGCATCATGTACGGCATGCAAGCGTTTGGACTCTCTCGTGACACCGGCATGAGCCGGGCCGATGCCCAGGAGTTCATCAACCGCTACATGGAGCGCTTCAGCGGTGTCCGGGCTTATCTCGATAGCACTATCGAACAGGCAGTGCGCGATGGTTATGTCTCGACGCTCTATGGGCGCCGGCGCTATTTGCCCGACATCAACACCAAGGGGCCAAGCCGGATGGGTGCCGAACGTGCAGCAATCAACATGCCGCTCCAGGGCACGGCGGCCGACATCATGAAGATCGCCATGATCCAGGTGGACCGCGAACTCCGCGATGCCGGATTCCAGAGCCGAATGTTGCTTCAGGTTCACGACGAGTTGATCTTCGAGGCACCGGTGTCCGAAGTTGAACCACTCGCCGAACTGGTCGAACGGGTCATGATGGGCGCAGCCGAGCTTTCGGTACCGCTGGAAGTCGAGGTATCGACCGGTCCGAACTGGGACGATATGGAGACGCTCAAGGCGTAGCTCGATGCAGAGTTGACGTGCGCGGCGAGAGGTAGTCGTTGACAAAGCGGCACATCTCGCCCTTTTCCGTCGATCGGTGCTACAATACAGCGTTGATTGATTCGATCTGTAGAAGGTTTTCTCAGGAGAGCCAGACACCAATGCCAATCTACGATTACGCTTGCAACGACTGCGGCCATCGGTTCGAAATCAAGCAGAGCTGGTCCGACGACGCCCTCACCGTCTGTCCGGAGTGTAGTGGCGCCATTCGGCGCGTTTTGCATCCGGCAGGCGTAATCTTCAAGGGATCAGGCTGGTATATCACTGACAGTCGCAAGGGCAATGGGTCGGACGGGGCAACCGGCTCGCTAACCGGCAGTTCAGGATCATCTTCCAGCAGCTCCACAGCAAAGGCGGAAACCGCTTCGGCGGCAGACAGCTAGCGCACAGGGAAGACCGCCAGGTGCGGTCACCCGTTCCAAAATGCCGAATGCAAAACGGGGAATGGCATGCATTGCCTTGCCCCGTTTTTTCGTCCCGGCGCACCGTGCGCCGGTCATGACCGGAGAACTGCACATGACGCTGACTGTCTACAACACGATGACCCGCACCAAGGAACCCTTCGAAACGATCGAACCGAATGTCGTTCGGATGTACGTCTGCGGTGTAACCCCCTATTCCGAAGCTCACATTGGCCATGGGCTCTCGGCGATTACCTTCGATGTCATCCGCCGGTATCTGGAGTGGAAGGGCTACACCGTCTACCACGCCCAGAATTTCACCGACATCGACGACAAGATCATTGCCAGGTCCACTGAAGCAAACGTCGACCCGATGGAACTGGTCGAGGAACTGATCGCAAACTACAAATCCGAAATATGGGCGCTCAATAACCTGCCGGCAACGTACTATCCACGGGCAACCGAGGAAGTTCCGTACATGATCGAGATGATCAAGGGACTCATCGAACGCGGCTACGCCTACCCCACAGAAGAAGGCGACGTGAACTATCGCGTTACCCACTTCGACGAGTATGGCAAGCTCAGCCATCGCAAACTCGAAGACTTGCTTGCCGGCGCCCGGATCGAGGTGGACGAGCGCAAGGAACACCCGATGGACTTTGCGCTGTGGAAGGCTGCCAAGCCCGGTGAGCCCTGGTGGGAATCGCCCTGGGGCCGAGGCAGACCAGGCTGGCACATCGAGTGCTCGGTCATGGCGCGCCGTCACCTCGGCAGCCAGATCGACATCCACGGCGGCGGGGCAGACCTGATCTTCCCGCATCATGAAAACGAAATTGCCCAGTCGGAAGCGTTCGACGATGCACGGCCCTTCGCGCGCTACTGGATACACAATGCGATGCTTCAGCTTGGCGGCGAGAAAATGAGCAAGTCGATCGGCAACCTGGTGACCATCTCGGAGATTCTCGAACGAGGTCTTGCCGACGCCTTCCGTTTCTATGTGCTGCAGACACACTACCGTCATCCGCTCACCTACACCGAGGCCGGTCTCGAGTCCGCCGCGAGGGGACTGGAACGCCTGCAAAATGCAATGCGCGAGTTCGAACGAAACAACGCACAGGCATCGGAAACTGTTGCCAGCCAGATCCAGGCGGCGTGGGATCAGTTCACCTCAGCGATGGATGACGACTTCAACACGCCAATCGCAGTCTCGGTCCTGTTCGATCTGGCTCGACTGGCAAATCAGTCCGAAGGCGATGACCGTGCGGCGGTCCAGCAGGCGATGTTCGACATCGCGGGCATCCTCGGGTTGCGGTTGATTCCGGAGCAGGCAGATGAGACTCCGGAAGATGCTGCGCCGTACATCGACCTGTTGGTCAACCTGCGTTCGGAATTGCGAATCAAGCGTGAATGGGCACTGGCCGACCAGATTCGTGATCAACTGGCTGAACTGGGAGTATTGATTGAGGACACCGCCGAAGGACCGGTCTGGCGCCGGAAGAAGTAGGAAACCGAGACCGGCGCCTCAACGCCGGAGTGGCACCGGAGGTGACCTGCTCTATGGCCGGAACGCAGTGCGGGAGGCGCTGCGTTCCGGACGGCGCAAGCACCGGCGGTTGATGGTTGCACGTGGCGTTGAACCGGATCAGCGTCTGCGAGAAATCGAGCAACTCGCCAGAGCCGCCAACATACTGATCGAGCAGGTTCCTCGAGAGCAAATTGAGGAACTCGCTCCGATCGGTCATCAGGGGGTGCTGCTGCAAACGTCCGGATACCCCTACGTCGAAAGGGTGGACCTGAAGCGTCTTGCCGGGGAACGCGCGATCGTGCTTGTTCTGGATGGCATTGAGGATCCACGAAATGTCGGCACGCTGTTGCGAACTGCCGAAGCGACCGGGGTCGGACTGGTAGTCATTCCGCAGAACCGGGCGGCAAACATTACTCCAGCGGTGGTGAATGCGTCTTCCGGCGCCGTCGAGCATCTCAACATCACACTGGAGACAAATCTCGTGCGCTGGCTCGATGCAGCCAGGGATGCCGGGTTTTGGGCAGTCGGGCTTGCCGGAGAATCCGGTACCGAGCCATTGTTTGAAACAGATGTTGTTGCACCGGTGGCGCTGGTTGTCGGATCGGAAGGGAGCGGAATTCGCCGGTTGGTCCGCGAACATTGCGATATGCTGGTATCGATTCCGATGGCCGGCAAGATTGAATCGCTGAATGCATCGATTGCCGGATCGATCGCACTCTATGAAATTTACCGGGATTCGGATGATCCGTCACAGTAGTGGCGGCACTTTGTATACTTCCTTATTCGGCGGGGTGTGTGTACGTACATCCAGGCTTACATTGGGGTGAATTGGTACGGGTAGTTCGGCCCGTACAAACAGGGAAGCGCGAGGCTGAGAGACACGATGAAAGTTGTTCTGACACAGGATGTTCCGAAGCTCGGCGAAGCCGGAACGATTCAGACCGTCAAGGACGGATACGCCAGGAACTACCTGATCCCGCAGGGTCTGGCCGCAATGGCAACTCCCGGCATGGTCAAGCAGGTTGAAGAGCGACAGGCCGCCGAGGCGCGCCGCATCGCCAAGCTTGAAGAAGAAATGCGCGACCTCGCAACCCGCATCGAGGCCACCAGCCTCGAGATCGAGGCCCGGGTAGGAGAGCAGGGACGCCTCTTCGGTTCGGTCACCTCGGCCGATATCGCCGAGAAGCTCTCGTCTGTACTTGGCGAAGAAATCGACCGCCGCAAGGTCGAGCTCGAAGAGCCGATCCGCACGGTTGGCGAATTCTCCGTTCCGGTCCGCCTCGTTGGCCGCCTTGTTCCGGAGGTCAAGGTCCGCGTCTTCGACCCGGAGAACCCGGATGTTTCTTCGGTAACCGAAGATGAGGACGCGAGCGAAGAGACCGCCGCAGAAGATGTAGCAATCGAGACTGACGAAACCGGATAACTCGCACATGGTCGTTCAAGCAGTCGATCACCTTCCACCACACAACCTGGAAGCCGAGCAATCCGTTCTCGGATCGCTGATGATCGACCGTGATGCCATTATCAGGATTGCGTCGTACGTGCGGCCGGGCGATTTCTATCGCTCGGCCCACGGTGTTATCTACGAAAGCATCCTGTCGCTCTACAACCGGCGTGAACCCACAGACCTGATCACCCTGGTTGATGAGCTTTCCCGCAACAACAAGCTCGACGAAGCCGGTGGCGAGGCCTATCTGGCCGAACTCATCGCCTCGGTGCCGACATCGGTCCACGTTGAATACTACGGGCGAATTGTCGAGCGCACGGCAACGCTTCGCCGGCTGATCGAAGCGGGTACGGAGATCGTCCGCATCGGCTATGACCGTTCGGCAGATGTCGAGACGGCACTGGATGCTGCCGAGCAACAGATTTTTGCCGTTGCCCAGGGCCGCTCGGTCCGGGATTTCACGCCGATCCGCGATGTGCTGGAGTCCTATTTCGACCGCCTTGATACATTGCAACAGCAGCGTGGGTCGGTTGTCGGTGTTCCGACCGGTTTCCAGGACCTGGACAAGCTCACCGGCGGATTGCAGAAGTCCGACCTCATCATCATTGCTGCCCGTCCAGCCGTCGGTAAGTCCGCTCTCGGACTTGGGCTGGCGTACAACGCTGCGGTTCGCCACGGCAAGAGTGTCGGCATGTTCATCCTCGAAATGTCGAACGAGCAGATCGTCCAGCGTCTCCTTTCGATGGAGACGGGAATCGACTCTCACCGCATGCGGCTGGGACAAATCGACGACAGCGAATGGGGACGGGTGGTCCAGGCATTTGGCCGGCTGTCGGAAGCGCCAATCTTCCTGGATGACTCGTCCAGCTCAAACATCATGGATATCCGTTCCAAATCACGGCGATTGCACGCCGAGCACGGACTGGACCTTTTGATTGTCGACTATCTACAGCTGTTGACCTCCAACCGGCGAACTGACAACCGCGTGCAGGAAATTTCCGACATCTCCCGGTCGCTCAAGGGCCTCGCACGTGAACTGGATGTTCCGGTCATCGCGTTGGCGCAGCTCTCCCGTGCGGTCGAAAGCCGGCAGTCGCATACTCCCATGCTCTCTGACTTGCGCGAGTCAGGTTCTATCGAGCAGGATGCCGACATCGTGATGTTCATCTATCGTGAGGAACTCTACGATCCGGACACCGAGCGCAAGAACATTGCCGACCTGATCGTCGCCAAGCACCGGAACGGCCCGACCGGCACTGTCCACCTGCGGTTCTCCAATAAGAATGCACGGTTCGACGATCTCGAGGTATATCGCGAACCGGATCTCTAGTCGCCTCAGACGCAATGAAAGATGAATGCTGTGCCGGCCGATGAGGCAGTCCATGCTCCTTCGCCAGAACTTGTGAAAACCGTTATTGAACGGCTTTGGGATCCGCTGGAGATCAAGTCGGTACTGACCGTTGCGTCGCTCGGTGGCGAGATTCGCCCGGTGGAGCAGGCGGCTGTCCTTGAGGATCGCACCTTGCTGCGTGGCGCACGGGGCGATGGCTCCGACCGCGACCCTGGCGAACGCATCCGGATTGCCCTGCGCTCGGCTGTTGCCCGTGGAATACTCATTGCATTGAACGATGAACAGGGGAGCACCTGGTATCTGACCGGTGCATCCCGCGCAACGCCGGTTGATGGAGCGCTACTCGAAGAACCGGGACCGGCAGGCGAGCGAATATCATTACGGCCCGAGCGGCCCGATGTCTTCAACCTGTACGAGCAGAACATCGGAATGCTCACACCGATCATGGCCAACAAACTGGTCGAAGCACTGGAACTCTATCCGGAAGACTGGATCAGCGAAGCTATCGGCGAAGCAGTCGCTTACAACCGGCGGAACTGGCGCTATATCCAACGCATTCTCGAAAACTGGACCTCGGAGGGTAAGTCCAATGAAACCGATCGGCGAACTGATGAAGGGCATCTCGATCCCGAGAAGTACCTCTCCGGAAAGTACGCGTCCAGATTTCGACGAGGATGAGTGTCCGCTCTGTCATGGGGCGGGATTTGTCCGGCAGGATGCACCGGTCGGGAGCCCGAACTTCAGCCGGCTGATCCCCTGCACGTGCAAGATCGATGAACACTGGGAGATGGCGAATCGCGATCTCCGCGAGTTCAGCAACATGGACATAATCGGCACCTGGACGTTTGATAACTTCGACCCGAGTATCCGCGGTACTGGAACTGCCTACGAGATTGCTTACGAGTACGGCCAGAACCCCGACGGCTGGCTGGTGATGGTCGGCCCGTACGGTTGTGGCAAGACCCATCTTGCGGCTGCCATCGCCAACCACGCGCTCAAGACTCAGCAGATGCGGCCAATTTTCGCAGTGGTGCCGGATCTCCTCGACTATCTGCGGGCAACGTTCGGCCCGGATTCAGGTTCAACCTACGACCGGCGGTTTAACGCTGTTCGGTCAACCGACCTGCTGGTGCTGGATGACCTCGGAACCGAGAACACCACCCCCTGGGCACGGGAGAAGTTGTTCCAGATCATCAACCATCGCTACATGGAACGCCTGCCAACGGTCTTCACCACCAACGTCGATCTGGACAAACTGGACGGCCGCATTCGTTCGCGGATGCTGGACGGCCAACTATCCCAACTGGTGTACCTCGATGCTGCCGATTACCGTGCCCGCGGAACGAACTACCAGCAACTCCGGAAGAGCCGGCAGATACAGCGGTAACGGCACTCCGGTACTGATTCCCGCCCTTAGTACTATAGGTCCGCAACCCGGCCAAACCTATACTCGATCCATGCGCCGCAATGGGGATTGAGGCTCGTGTTTGGCGGCGCTGGCTTCGGGAGGGAATTCATGGACGGTACTCACGGCCAGGGGCCGGATACCTCGCTGCTCGTTGGCACTGGAGAGTTGCCGGCGGATTTCGAACTGAACCACATCCTCAGTGTCGCCGCAGCGTATCTTGATGCCGGACAGGTCCACGACGCAGAAGACCTGCTTCAGGAAGCACTCGAGGCAGATCCTGATCATCCTGAGGTTCAGGCGCTCGTTCGCAAGATCGCCCACGTCCGCGGAGGCCCGCCCTCACTTGCAGAACAAACCGATGAACTTGTTCTCGAAACGCCGGATGTCCTCGTTCATTTCACAACTCCCCTACCCGGCGTCAACGACCTGCCTCCCGGTTCGCAGCGACTGGTGAAATCAACTGAACAGTACATCGAAGACGGAAAAATCCAGTCAGGTCTCGACCTGACGCTCATCCTGTGCAGTGAAGAACCGGATTATCGTCCCGGCTTTATCCGCATGGCTGAACTCCAGATAGCGACCGGCAACATTGAGCAGGCCCGCAATCTCTATGAATCCCTCTCCAGACTGTATGACCTCGAAGACGAACCTGCACCGCTAACCGTTCGATCATTGGGCGTTGCGCTCGAACCGGAAAACGTTGACCGGTTGATTGCCCATGCCCGCGACCTGCTCGAAGGTGATGACGATGCAGTGCTGACCCCGTTTGTGCCCGAGGCGATCGCTCGTGGGAGAGCCATCGCGCCGGAAGCAACGTTGGGCCTGGCCCAGGCATGGTTTGAACGCTTCCCGGAAGACCCGGAAGCGCAACGCCGGTACATCGACTCGGCGGCAGCAATCGGCGAGCAACAGTTTGTCCAGGTTGCACGACACGTCGTTCAGGCAGGCTCACCGCTGGATCTTCAGGTACTTCTGCTCGCAGCAGAAATCGTTGCCGGCAGCGATCAGTGGATCGATGCTCTGGAGCGGGTGGTTACTGCCCTCCGATCAGAACCATCATCTCTTGAAGCGGTTCAGCAACTGTTCACCTCTTCACCGGTACCTGCAGATCATCCACGAGCTGTAATCAGCCGTAGCCTCATGCATCAGGCGGCAGGCGAGACTCGCCGTGCTAGCGATTTGCTGGCGATGGTAGATGACTATGAACCTACCGCACCGATTGAGACATTCGTGCTCTCCTATGCGCGGGCACTCAGTCTGGAATCATCGGGGGACAGCTCAGCTCCGGCGGCCATGATCAAGGCAGCACAGGTAGCCTACCTGCCAGAAGTCGAGGAATTCGCACGTACCACCAAACTCTTCGGTCACAGTGCCAACCCGGGCGAAATCCTCCAACACCTGTCTGTGGCCAGCAATGTCGAACTTTCAGTCGAGGCGCTTGAACTCCTGAAGACGACCTACCCTGACCGACTGGATGTAAGCGTCGCTCTTGGCGAAGCCTATGTGCGCGCCGGCATGGTGTTTGAAGGATTGCGCGAACTTCGCTTTGCTGCCGAAGCCTACGAGAAGGCCGGCAACCTGGCGGAAATGGTCCGCACCATGAAGTTGATCTCAAAGGCAGTACCGACCAACATTCAGATCAAGGCAAAACTGATTGACGGGTACTTGCGTCGGGGCATCCTCGATGAAGCGATCAATGAGATGCAGGCGATTGCCCACCTCTATCACACGCGTGGCAAACAGGATGACGCGGTGACCACCTACACTCGTGCTGCTGAAATCGCCAGCACCATCGGCAATATCGAGCGCGGTAACCAGTTGTTCGAGATGGCGATCAACGTCGATCCGGAGAGTGTGGGTGTGCGGCACGCGGCAGTGGCGTTCTATCTGCAAACCGGCTCGATCGACCGTGCGACCGATCAACTACGCGAGGTAGTTCGCATCGCCCTGGATCAGGACGACCGGGATGAGGCAGTCGCCGCCCTGCACCAGATCATTGCACTCGCACCACAAGACCCTGGAGCCTACCACCGGCTTGGAGAAGTCCTGACCTCGCTTGGTGAATATCGCCAGGCAGAACGCGTATACCGGCGCCTGGCAACGATCGTGCCGTTTGACCCGGTCCTCGAAGCCAAGCAGTCCGCGCTTGCCGTGCTGGCGTCCTCGCCCTGATCAAATCAGCGCCGGGGTAACGCCGCTGGTATACAATGTGACATCGAGATTGGTACGTACCAGCAGCTTGGTTGCGCATGCCTGACTTCTTATGGATTCTGACCAGACTAAATGTTCGGGCAATGCTCGACATTCTGCTGGTTGCCACCATTTTTTACTGGCTGCTGGGTGTTGCGGCCGGTACTCGCGCCGCGTTGCTGATCCGTGGTCTGACTATCCTCACCGTTGGTGTCTACGCTGCTTCGAATGTCTTTGACCTGCTCGCCCTGAGCTGGCTCCTCAGTCGAACCTGGCCGGTTCTGTTGCTGGCTATCCCGGTCATCTTCCAGCCAGAACTACGCCGTGTCCTTGAACAGATCGGCCACACCGGTCAATGGTTGCGTACCCCGTTTGTTACCGGAGCAGACGCTGCTCTGGAACGAACCGTTGATGAGGTAAGCCGGGCCGCTGCCCAGTTGAGCCGCCGGAAGTATGGCGCCCTGATCGTCATTGAGCGGGAAACCGGTCTCCAGGATTATGTCGATCGCGGTGTTGCGCTCGATGCTACCGTGACCAGACAACTTCTTATCAACATCTTCTACCCCGGGTCACCGCTGCACGACGGCGCCGTTGTCATTCGCCTGAACCGTATCCTTGCCGGTGCCGTCGTGCTTCCGCTTACAGAGAGTGTTGGAGATGGTGGCCGGCTTGGAACGCGTCACCGGGCGGCAATCGGCATTACCGAAGAGTCCGACGCACTGGCGGTGGTTGTCTCCGAGGAAACCGGACGCATATCTGTGGCGCACAATGGCCGGATTGTCGAGAACCTCGACCAGGAACGCCTGCGCCGCGCTCTCCGCTCTCTTCTGCGGCTTGATCGCCGCACCGACGGCACTCAACCTACGGTGAGCCGTCAGAGCGCAACCCGGCGTCTTCGCAACCGGCTGAAGCGGCAGAGTCAGAACGCTGACTAGTGAACGGTCTGGACCGACAACGTGGGATCTCGATTTCCAATTCGATTCGGAACGGCTAACCTCGCAAGGTTGATCCTCTCGTTGATCATTGCGTTTGCCATCTGGGCATTTGTGACCAACGAGCGAGATCCGGATCGATCCCAGGTGTTCCAGAACCTCGAGGTGAGCGGTGCAGAAACGATCCCTCCCCAGTTCCAGATCGTTGACCCGATCCCCGAGGTTTCCGTCGCAGTCAAGGGGCCGGAAAGTGTTGTCCGGACCATAACCGCCGCCACGATCCAGCCACGCATCGACCTGTCGAAGATCTCATCTCCCGGTCGTCACGAGATTCCGGTTGAGGTGAACCTGCCCGATGGCCTGCGCGATATCGAGGTTTTACCTGAGACAATCCAGGTCAACGTCGGGACGGTTGTCGAGCGCGAGATGGAGATCACCATCGTTGATCCTCCCAGCCCACCGGCAACATTGACATCGATCAGCCTTTCAACGACAACAGTCAAACTGGTCGGCGTGGAACAAAACGTCAACCGCGTCGAACGGGTTGAGGTGCGGGTGGTCCTGAGCGGACGCACTGAAAGTTTCTCGTTTATCGCCCAACCAGTCCCGTTCGCCAGTAACGGCGAAAATCTCTCGGAACTGGTTCGTGTCGAGCCACAGAGTATCCAGATTACCGTCGAATTTGAAGTGCGGTCACTCTCGGTGCCGGTCATCGTCACCTGCGCCTGCCAGGATGCCGACGGTCAGTTGCAGGTCCGTGACCTGCCGACCGCCATCGCGATCCCCTCCACGGTCCGGATAGAAGGCCCTTCGCAACTGCTCAGCCAGGTGCAGGAAGTGCGCACCCTTCCAATCACTATCAGCGAACTGGAAGTGTCCGGCTTTGTGCCGAACGGTGCCGAACTGGATGTATCCACCCTGCCGGACGGCGTGACCCTCGACCGTCAGTCCATCGACGTCTGGGTCGAGGTTGAGCAGCAGGTCAGTTCCTTCGAGAATCGGATCATGGTAATCAATCAGCCGGAAAACACGACGATTGAACTGGATGAAGAGACCGTTACGTTCGACATCCAGGCGCCGGCGGAGCTCATGCTTTCCATGCAGAATGAACCACCGACGGTTGTGATTGACCTTGCCGGACTGGAACCGGGAACGCATGCCATCAGCCCGCGGGTGGTGCTGCCGGCAGACGCCCGGGTTATCAATCTTCAGCCGACATTGGTCACCGTGACGATCCAGGAAATCGTCCCGACTCCCACGCCGACGATCCCGCCGCCGCC
Organism: uncultured Thermomicrobiales bacterium; assembly: GCA_964462545.1. Lineage (GTDB taxonomy): Bacteria > Chloroflexota > Chloroflexia > Thermomicrobiales > CFX8 > CAYWXR01. Next base: position 151,676 of record CAYWXR010000001.1, on the reverse strand, counting down.
ACCAACGATCGCACCGGAACCGACGGTGGGCGCATCGAGTCAGGTTGTGGTGGTGATCGCCACAGCAACACCGTAAGAGAAGACGCCCCCTTCCTCCTCGATTGGGAAGGGGTCTGTATACTCTCGAAGCTATCCGTGAATCTGGCTTCGCCAATAATCGAGCGTGTCCCGAAGTGACTGGTCCATATCGAACTCTGGCTTCCACCCGGTTGCGCTCGCGAAGCGTGAGTAATCCCCGACAATGACCGGAACGTCCGAAGGCCGCAAGCGCGACGGATCCTGCTCAACAGTGATGGGCTTGTTCGCTTGCGAGATCAGCGCATCGAGCAGTGAACCAACTTCATACGATACGCCGGAACACAGGTTGTAGACCTCTCCCGGAGTACCGCGCTCGACTGACAGCCGGTATCCACGGACGATGTCGCGAACGTCCGAGAAGTCACGTCGGGACGTAAGGTCACCGGTCAGGACCGTCGGTTCAACCAGTCCGGCCTCTGCCTGGGCAACCTGACGGGCAAAGCTGCTGAGAACAAACCGGTCGCTCTGACCCGGACCAAAATGGTTGAAGGGGCGTACCCGGATAATCCGCATTCCGTGGGTCCGGAAATACTGATATCCCAGCATGTCCTGGGTGACCTTGGAGACAGCGTACGGGTTGCCGGGACGAAATGGCTGGTTCTCGGTAACCGGCATCTCGTCTGGCTCCACGAAGCCATACACTTCGGACGATCCGACAATCAGAATGACCGGGTCAATACCCGCGGCGCGTACGCCTTCGAGAAGATTGATCTGGCCGATTGAGTTGTTGACGATCGTGTCGCCGGGAGCGGCGAACGCCTTGGGAACATAGCTTTGGGCGGCGAGGTGGAAGATCGCGTCTGGTCGGTAGTAGTCGATCGTGCGCTTGACCAGATCCGCGTTTTGCAGGTCGCATGCCACCATCCGGACACCCTGGAAACCGGCGACTGCTGTTCTGGTGAGACCAATCAGTTCCCAGGAAGTGCTCGATTGCAGCTCTGCGATCAGGTGCCGGCCGGCGAAGCCGGCGGCACCTGTAATCATCGCGCGTTGGATGGAAGCTCCCACCAGCGTTCCCGGCTGGATCAGGCGCTGGCCGGCGGGAGACCGGCTGCGTCGCGAAGCAACTCTGCCTTGTCGGTCCGTTCCCACGGCAGGTCGAGGTCCGGCCGCCCGAAATGCCCGTAGGCAGCAGTCTGGCGATAGATTGGCCGGAGCAGGTCGAGGTCTTCAATGATCGCCTGCGGGCGCAGATCGAAGTATTCGGTGATCAACTTGATCAACCGGTCATCGTCCAGTTTGCCGGTACCAAACGTTTCAATGTGATACGAAATTGGCTTGGCAACGCCGATGGCATAGGAAATCTGCAGTTCGAATCGATCTGCCAGTCCGGCAGCGACAATGTTCTTGGCGACGTAGCGGGCAGCATAGGCACCCGAGCGGTCTACCTTTGTCGGATCCTTGCCAGAGAACGCGCCACCGCCGTGGCGGGCGAATCCACCATAGGTATCGACGATGATCTTGCGTCCAGTCAGGCCGGCGTCACCCATCGGGCCACCAATAGTGAAGCGTCCACTCGGGTTGATGAGTACCTCGGTTTCCTCAAACAGTTCCGGCGGAACGGTCGGCAGGATAACCTCGGAGCGAATGCCTTCATAGACGTCCTTGTTGCTGACAACATCATCGTGCTGGGCAGCAATCACCACCGTCGAAACCCGCACCGGCTGACCGTGAGCGTATTCGATGGAAACCTGGCTCTTGCCGTCTGGCCGCAACCACGGAAGCCGACCACTGCGCCGCGCCTCGGAAAGCTGACGGGTCAGTGCATGAGCCAGCGAAATCGGAAGCGGCATCAACTCTTCCGTGTCGGTGCAGGCGTACCCGATCATCATCCCCTGGTCGCCGGCACCGGTTGCATCACGAGGGTCAATAACTTCGCCCTCGCGGACTTCCAGTGCTTTCGTGACACCCTCGCTGATTTCGCTGGATTGCTCCTTGATCGAGGTAATCACGCCACAGGTATCACAGTCGAATCCGTACTTCGCGCGGGTATACCCCACATCGCGGATCACCTCGCGGGCGATCGACGGGATATCGGCGTAGGTGCTGGTGGTGATCTCACCCAATACCATCACCAGACCGGTGGTAACGGCGGTTTCACACGCCACCCGGGCGTTGGGATCATCGGCAATGATCCGGTCAAGTACGGCGTCCGAAATCTGGTCACAGATCTTGTCCGGGTGTCCTTCGGTAACGGACTCCGATGTGAAGAATGTCTGTGACGAACGGACGAACGATGTTGTCATGAATTCAGCCTCTTTCGCTGGCGGGTCGCAGCCGACTTTTCCGGGTTCTAGGTTCCGGATTCCCAGGACGACAGGTATTCGCTCTGGGCTTCAGTCAACTCATCGATGCTGATCGACATGCTGTGCAACTTCAGGGCCGCAATCTGCTGGTCGATTTCGGTCGGGACAACGTAGACCTTCTTCTCGAGCGAAGACGCAGCCTGCACCAGGTAGGAGCACGCGAGCGCCTGGTTGGCAAACGACATGTCCATCACGCTGGCCGGGTGCCCTTCGGCAGCGGCGAGGTTGATCAGGCGGCCATCACCAAGCACAATGACGCTCTTGTCGGCAGTCAGGCGATACTCCTCGACGAATGGACGCAGTTCGCGCCGTCCCTCGCCTGCCATTTCCTCAAGTGCCGCCAGGTTAATCTCGGAGTTGAAATGACCGGCGTTGGCGACAATGGCGCCATCCTTCATTGCCTCGAAGTCGTCGCGATCGATCACATCAATGTTGCCGGTTGCGGTCACGAAGATGTCACCCTGCGGGGCTGCATCGGCCATTGGTGCAACTTCGAACCCGTCCATAGCGGCTTCAAGTGCACGGGTCGGGTTGATTTCGGTGACAATCACCCGGGCGCCCATGCCGCGACCACGCATGGCAATGCCCTTGCCGCACCAGCCGTAGCCGGCAACGACCAGAACCTTGCCGGCGAGCAGGATGTTCGTGGCACGGAGAATGCCGTCCAGAGTCGACTGGCCAGTGCCGTAGCGGTTATCGAAGAAGTGCTTCGTCTCGGCATCATTCACGGCGATGACCGGGAACTCGAGAACCTTCTGGTTCTCCATGGCTCGCATCCGGATAACACCGGTGGTGGTCTCCTCGGTGGCGCCGATCATGTGTTCAATGATCTCGCGGCGGGTGCGGTGAACGGTGCTCACAACGTCGGCACCATCGTCAATGATGATGTTCGGACCGTGATCGAGTGCCTGATTGAGGTGCTTGTAATAGGTGTCAGCATCCTCACCTTTGATGGCAAACACGCCAATACCTTCATCCACCAGTGCTGCGGCGACATCATCCTGGGTGGAGAGCGGGTTGCTGGCACAAATAACAGCGTCTGCTCCGCCGGCTCGCAAGGTGAGCGCCAGGTTGGCAGTCTCGGTGGTGACGTGAACGCAGGCAACCAGTTTGATACCGGCCAGCGGCTTGTCGCGTTCGAATCGCTCGCGAATCAGCGAAAGCACCGGCATTTCCCGTGCGGCCCACGCGATCCGGCGATGCCCGGCCTCTGCCAACGACCTGTCGGCGATGTCGTATTTCAACTGGTTTCCTTCTGTCATGTTGTGGCTCCCCACCTTTGCCTGTACCTCAGCGGTCAGGATGTTGCTCGAAGAGACGAAGTGTGCCCGGCGTATTCCGGGAAATTGCTGGTAAAACGCTCGATCAATTCATCGATTGTGTAGCGAAACTCCTGAGTTCCCTTTGCCTCGACAGCATAGCTTGCCGTCACCGAGCCAAGCCGTCCGGCAGCATCGAGCGGCCAACCGTTCAGAATGCCGGTGATGAGTCCTGCACGATAGGCATCGCCAGCGCCGGTGGGATCAACCACGACATTTGCCGGCGCGGCAGGAATTTCAAAGACCTCATCCCCACTGCGAATGGTCGAGCCCAGTTCACCAAGCGTTACGACGGTGATCGGGCACGCCCGGATCAGGGAATCGTGTGGAATGCCGGTCTTCTCGGCGATCATCGCGAACTCATAGTCGTTTCCGACGAGAATCTGCGCGCTATCGATGCCGGCACGCAGGGTCGAGGCCGAGAGCGCGACGATCTGCTGTCCCGGATCAAACATGAACGGTGTGCCGGATTCCGCCAGTTCGCGAATGTGACGTTCCATCGCGTCCGGCGCGGTCGGCGACACGACTCCCAGTCTGGTGCCATCGAGATGCCCGTTGAGGCTGATTTCCCCTGCCTTGCCCATCGCACCCGGATAGAAGCCGGTGATCTGGTTATCGGCCCGATCGGTGGTGATGAACGCACTGGCGGTCAACTCGTTTTCGATGACCTTCAACCCGCTGACATCAACGCCTCCGGCTGCGAGGACTTCCTGATACTCACTGAAATCGGTGCCCACCGGCGCAACGATCTTGCACGATTGCCCAAGCAGCGCAAGGCTGTAGGCAATATTGCCGGCAACACCACCCCGGAACCGGTCAAGCGAATCGACCAGAAACGAGACATTCAGCACATGCAATTTGTCAGGGAGAATATGATCCTCAAAGTAGCCGGGGAACAGCATGATGTGATCGAAGGCCAGGGAACCTGAAAGCAATACCGTCACGTATCGGTCTCCGCATAATCGCTTGCGCCTGCTACAACAGGGCCCGCGTCTGCGTGACCGGGCCACCGGTGACTATAACACGATCACCGTCCCGTTGCGGATCCTGAGCCTCCGATGTCCCGGAGCGCCCGTTCGACCATCCCGATTTCAATACCGGTCACGATCTCGACGCCATCATCACCGCCCGGCAGCACCCAGTGTTGCGTCCCGCCGACGTTCTTCTTGTCGTGGGAAAGCCGGGAGATGATCTCTCCGACGTCACCTTCAAGGCGGGTTGGCAGGCCTGCCCGGTTCAGCGCCGTTTCCAGCGCATCAACCCACGCCCTGTTCACCCGTTCAAGTTCCAAAGCAATCCTACCGGCCACCAGCATCCCGAGCCCGACGGCTTCACCATGCCGGTACCGGTAACCATCTGCCTCGATCGCGTGACCGGTCGTGTGACCAAAATTCAGGATCATCCGTAGCCCGGACTCGCGCTCGTCGGCCTGGACGACGGAATACTTGATCGACACATTCTCGGCCAGCACATCGACGATTGCGTCAGCGTCGAGCGGATCCAGACTCCCGCTGGCTGCCAATGCCTCACGCAAGGAAGTCCCGGTTCGCGGGGTGGAAGGCTGGATGATCGAATGCTTGATCACCTCCGCCATGCCCGAGCGGTACTCTTCGGCCGGCAACGTAGACAGGAACGTGGGATCAACCAGCACCAGTCCCGGTTGGTTGAACGTGCCGACAAGGTTCTTCCCGGCCGGTGTGTTGATCCCCGTCTTGCCACCGACACTCGAGTCCACCATCGCCAGCAACGAGGTCGGTATCTGGATCAGCGACAGCCCTCGAAGACAAATGCTCGCCACCAACCCTGCCAGGTCACCAACCACACCGCCGCCAAGCGCAACCACCAGGTCGCGACGGTTCGCCCGCGAGGCAGTAATCGCCTCACACAACTGCTCTACCTGCCGGAAGCTCTTGCTGGTCTCACCGGGTGGAACAGTCAAGACCGAAGACGTATAGCCGCCAGCCTCGAAGGTTCCGGAAACCTGTTCTGCCCAGAGTGGGCCAATGTTGCTGTCGGTGATGATCCAGACATGCTGGCTCTTCGGCCATCGCTGCCTTGCAAGCCGGGCTGCCTGGCTTGCCACTCCGTCGCCAACATAGATATCCGAACGGTCGACCACGCCCGGTAGCGTAACCAACGGAACCGGAAGCGCATCTTCACCGGCAATCCTTGCCATGGCGATCCCGGCAACTTCGTCCGGGTCGAGGTCATCGGTCTGGATTGTGAAATCAGCCTGAGCATACAGCGGAGTTCGCACAGCCAGTTGCTTTCGAATCTGCTGCAGCGGGTCCCCGGCCAGAAGTGGCCGCACGGCACTGGCGTCGCCTCCGGCAGTCTGGGCATTCACCCTCGCCACGAGCGTTTCCGGCGCAGCCATCAGGCCGACGATACTGGCGCCCGGACGCATGACAGTCCAGTTGCGCTCGACGGTCACCACACCACCGCCGGTCGCGATGACAACGCCATCTCCAGCACACGCTTCGGCCATGACGTCGCTCTCGATAGCCCTGAAGGCCGGTTCGCCAAACTTGCCAAAGAACTCAAACACCGGCATTCCGATGCGCTGTTCGATCAGGGCATCGGTATCGACCGCGGTATATCCCAGTCGCGACGCCAACCGCGCAGCAAGTTCGGACTTGCCGGAACCACTCGGCCCAACCAGAACTACACGCTTCGGATATGCAGCAGCGGTCACCAATCAGAGCCCTTCTTCCGGCAATTGCACGGTTACGATTTCGCCGGCTTCAACATGTTCCTGGTCTTCCGGAACGTCAAGGTAGCACCGGCGTCCGGCGACCGTCGAGAGCAACCCCGATCCATGCCTGGTTTCCGGTTCAAAGACAAACGCTCCCGCCGGCCCGGTCAGCGACCCGCGGACGAACAACCGTCGGCCCCCACGGTTGACCACCGGAGACGCCAGTCGCGCCACCGTTACCGGCATCTCAAGGTCCTGCCGTCCCAGCAGTTTGAGGATTGACGGTCGTACAAACTGGTCAAACCCAACCAGGGCCGCAACCGGATTGCCCGGCAGCGCCACCACCGGTATCCGCCCAACCATGCCAAACGCCAGCGGCTTTCCCGGTTTCATGCGCAGCCCGTGCAGTTCAACATCACCGGCTGCCAGCAGGACGTCCTTGACGATATCCCGGTCACCCACCGACACACCACCGGTGGTCACCAGCAGGTCAACGTCCATCGCCTTCTCCAGCCCGGACATCGCCTGCTCAAGCGTGTCTCCGACTGCACCCAGTTCCACCGGTACGGCGCCGGCCTGTCGAATGGCAGCCGCAAGCATCGGGCTATTGGAGTTCCTGATCATGCCGGGTCGCAATGATTCCCCGGCGGCCGCCAACTCATCACCCGTCGCGAGGATGCCCACCGCCGGTCGGCGATAGGCAGGGACCGGGTCGATGCCAAGAGCAGCGAGCAGACCGATTGCGCCCGCTCCCAGTCGTGAGCTGGCATGCAGGGCAACCTCGCCTTGTTGGACATCCTCCCCGGCAGGTCGAATGTTCTCTCCGGCGGGCACGAACCTTCGAATTGCTGCCTGATCACCGGAGACCTCGACCTCCTCCAACCGGATCACGGCATCTGCACCGGCGGGAACCGGTGCGCCGGTCATGATCCGTAGCGTTTGTCCGGCTGCTAACGGGTGTTTAGCAACGTTTCCGGCGGTAACAGTCCCGGCGATAGTCAGCGAAACCGGAGCATCTGCCGTGTCTTGCGAACGAAGGGCGAAACCGTCCATCGCCGAGTTGGCAAACGGTGGAAGATCGGTGCCGGCACGAATGTCAGCGGCAAGAACAAGACCGGTGGCCTCCGCAAGCGGAGTTTCGACCACCGGTCCTGTCTGAATCAGTTTCAGAATGCGGTCTCGTGCCTCATCAACGCTTAGCAAGGAATCCGGATTGTTCCAGTCTTGCCTGCGGTTGGCCACGAGTCACCCGCCAATTCCAGCTCTGTCCTAGAGGTTGGCCATCGCATCGACCAGGCCTTTGACAGCCTGCGACGACTTGTGGAGTGCGGCGAGTTCATCTTCGGTCAGCGCGACCTCGATGATCTCCTTGACACCACCGGCACCAAGTTTCACCGGCACACCAACATACAGTCCATCAATGCCGTATTCGCCCTCAAGCAGGACGCTTACCGGCACAATGCGATTCTTGTCGTGGACGATGGCATCGACCATCAGGGCGGCAGAGGAGCCTGGCGCGTAATAGGCAGAGCCGGTCTTGAGCAGGCCGACGATCTCGGCACCACCATTGGCGGTTCGCTCGCTCAGTGCAGCAATGCGCTCTTCAGAGATGAGTTCGGTAATGGGGATACCGCCGACCGTGGTGAAGCGCGGCAGCGGCACCATCGTGTCGCCGTGACCGCCGAGCACCAGTGCCTGGACATCTTCCATGGCGCAGCCAAGTTCCATTGCAACAAAGGTGCGGAACCGGGCGGAGTCGAGCACACCGGCCATGCCGATCACGCGCTCCTTGGGAAGACCAGCGGCTTCATAGGCAACGTGGCACATGGCATCGAGCGGGTTCGAAACGACAATCAGCACGGCATCGGGAGACTGGGCAACCACCGACTCGGTGACGCTCTTGACGATGGCCATGTTGGTCTTGAGCAGGTCGTCGCGGCTCATACCCGGCTTGCGTGCAATGCCGGACGTGATGACGACAACGTCTGAACCGGCTGTCTCCTCATAGGAGTTGGCGCCGGTAATGGCGGTGTTGTAGCCGAGAACCGGACCGGTCTGCATCATGTCCAGCGCCTTGCCCTGCGGCATGCCCTCGACGATGTCTACCAGCACAACATCGGCGTAATCTCGCAGGGCAATTTCCTGCGCCGCGACGCTGCCGACGTTACCGGCGCCGACGATCGTTACCTTTGCTCGCATCTGGTCAAATATCCCTCCTGATGAGCCATAACCCGGGAGCTTCCTGTATTCGGATGGGATCATAGCACGCGAGGGTTCTGCTGCATGTCCGGAGTTTTCGGCTGTCTGTTCGGAGTACTGCAACAAGGGCGGAAAATCATCGCGGTTTTGCTTGACACGCGGATGGCCCGGTAGATACACTAGTCGTCGCCCTGATGAGGGTTTCCGTGCCCTGCCCAGGTGGCGGAATAGGCAGACGCGCTAGCTTGAGGGGCTAGTGCCCGTTTAGGGCGTGGGGGTTCAAGTCCCTTCCTGGGCACCAAAGTACGTTGGAAGTGAGGGCGATTAACTCAGTTGGTAGAGTGCCACGTTTACACCGTGGATGTCAGAGGTTCGAGCCCTCTATCGCCCACCACTCCGAATGTGGTATCACTCACAACGCTACAGGCCGAGATAGCTCAGTTGGTAGAGCATACGACTGAAAATCGTAGTGTCGGCGGTTCGATCCCGCCTCTCGGCACCTGATGGTGAAATGATGGACAAGCCCCGCCCTGGCGGGGTTTTGTCTTTGGTTCAGTGAATGGTTCCTCGAATGTTGCGACGACTGTTTGGCGACGAGACGGACCTTCCCCTCGACCAGATTCAGGAAAAACTGCTCACGGGTTGGGGCCGCACCGCACCCACCCGCGCCGGCGTCATCCGACCTTCAAACGACGAGATTATTTCCAGATTGCTCACAGATTCTTCACCGCGTGGCGTGATCGCCCGCGGCCTGGGTCGTAGCTACGGAGACCCGGCCCAGAACGCCGGTGGCGTCGTCATCGATATGACCTCGCGTGCTGCTGTCCACGATTTCGATATCCCCAACGCCACCATCACCGTTGATGCCGGGATCAGCCTGGCTGATCTTGCCGACCGGATCATTCCGTTCGGATTCTTCCTTCCGGTAACGCCGGGCACGCAGTTCGTGACGGTCGGTGGCGCCATCGCATGTGATGTTCATGGAAAAAGCCACCACGCAGACGGCAGCTTCGCCGAACATGTGCTGGCGATGACCCTGCTCACCCCGAGCGGTGAACTCCTCGAACTCACGCCCGAGGGCACACCGGAATACTTCTGGGCAACAGCCGGGGGAATGGGACTTACCGGGGTCATTCTCACCGCGACCCTGCGACTGCCCCGCATCGAGACAGCCGTTTATGTCGTGGATACCGACCGGACGAAAGACCTCGACGAGGTGATGCGGCTCCAGAGCGAAGAGGATGATCGCTACCGGTACTCTGTCGCGTGGGTCGATTGCATCGCCACCGGGGCACATCTTGGCCGATCTGTGCTGACCCGGGGTAACCACGCGACGCTTGCCGACCTTTCCTCGCCGAAGGAAGCCCGGCTCAATCGCAAGACACCGCCCGGTATTCCGACTCCTCCATGGGCTCCGACAGGATTGATTCGCCAGTCGACGTTGAGACTGTTTAATGAGGCGTGGTACCGCAAGTCGCCTGCTCACGAGCGCCAGGCAATCCAGACCGTCGATGCCTTCTTCTACCCGCTGGATATGCTGACGGGCTGGAACCGGATGTACGGTTCAAGCGGCTTTATCCAGTACCAGTTCGTGGTGCCGTTTGAACGCGACGACGTCATCCGCAGGGTTGTTGAAACCCTGGCTACCGAGCGCTGGCCGACCTCGCTGACTGTGCTGAAGCGCATGGGGCCGGGACGAGGCTACATGTCGTTCCCGATCCCGGGATGGACACTCGCACTCGATTTTCCGGCAGCTACCCCCGGACTGGCCGGTCTGCTGGAGCGCTTCGACCGCACGGTTCTGGAAGCTGGCGGCAGGGTGTATCTGGCGAAGGATTCCCGGCTGCGACCCGAAATCGTGCCGCTTATGTACCCATCGATCGATCGTTGGCGAGAGGTGCTGGCTATCCTCGATCCTGAACAACGCATGCAATCCGATATGGCGCGCAGGTTGCGCCTGAGAGAGGTTGAGTGATCGCTTTGAAGAACTCCCTCGGCGATTTCCAGACTGTCCTGGTCCTTGGCGGCGATTCCGACATTGCTGCGGCAACCCTTTCAGGGCTGATCCGCGAACGGGTGCGGACGATCATTCTCGCCGGCCGCGATCCGGAGCGCCTGGAAGCCCGCAAGAATGACCTCGTGGAACTCGGTGCACCAAATGTTGAGATCGTGCAGTTTGACGGCACCGATCTCGACAGTCACGAAACGTTCGTACAATCCACGTTCGACCAGTTTGGCGATATTGACCTGGTCTTTCTGGCCTACGGGGTTCTCGGTGAACAAATGGCCGATGAAACCGACCGCCAACGTACGTTGAATGTCATCCAAACCAACTACGTCGGCCCGGTTTCCGTGCTGATTCCGGTTGCGGATGCGCTCAAACGTCAGGGCCACGGCACGATCGTTGTTATGTCGACGGTGGCGGCCGAGAAACCCCGGCGTTCGAACTTCATCTACGGATCGTCAAAGGCAGGGCTGGACTGGTTCGCCCATGGACTGGGCGATGCCCTGCACGGTTCCGGTGTCCGGGTAATGATTGTTCGCCCCGGGTTTGTCCGCTCCAAGATGACCGGTCACCTCAAGGAAGCACCGCTGGCAGCCACACCGGTCGACGTCGCAGAGGCCATACTGGACGGGTTGAAGAAGAACGCCCGGATCGTCTGGGTGCCTGGCAAGATGCGCTGGGTGATGTCGATTCTCCGACACCTCCCCCACGGAATCTTCCGCCGCCTCAACCTCTAGAAACAAATCAGGGGCGCAAGCGTTTGCGCCCCTGAATCATCTTCACGACTTCTTATGGCAACGCCACTTTGCTGTGCTTGCCGCCGACGAATGAACTCCGCCAGTCAACACCCATTTCCCTGAGCTTCCTGTACGTCTCGGGAATTGAGTGGCCGGTATCGGCAGCCCGATGGGAATCCGACCCGATGGTCAACACATCGCCGCCTTCTTCGAGGAACCACCCGATGACATTCGTCTCGGGGTGGCTGACCCCAACCGGCTTCCTGATACCGGAGGTGTTGATTTCGAAACCGACACCTTGCTTTGCCGCTACCCGGAAAATCTCCCGGAGACGCTGTTCGAAGTAGTCGGCGTCTACCTCGTCCATCGAGACCAGGTGGTACCGGCGTGGGAGGTCGATATGGCCGATCACATTCGGGAACCCGGTTTCCACCAGCATCGCAACCTGATCGAGATAGTCGTCATACATCTTGCGCGGTCCGCCGAGCTCTTCAAGGGTCGAGAAACCGACATACTTGTGGCGAATGTTGTGGACCGACCCGATGATGAAATCGAACTCGTGATTGTCCAGGAACTTCGCCACCTCGTCGCGAATCGTCTCGTTCCAGTCAACTTCTGCTGCCAGCAGGATGTTCAACCGGTCTCCGAATCGTTCACGGTTCCTGCGTATTTCCTCGGAATACGCCTCGAAGTTGTAATGAGCGGTTGATTCCGCATCGCAGATATCGTGGTCAACGTGCTCGGTGAATGCGATCTCGGTAATTCCCCGCTCGATCGCTGCGAGGCACTGCTGTTCCATCTCCTCGGTGGAGTCCATCGAGAATCTGGTGTGAACGTGATAATCGCCAATACTCACCGAAAATCCCTTTCAGAACGACGTGACCTGCCCGGAATTGCATCGACAGTATAAGGTCAGGAGCCGGATTGGACGATCCAGTCCCGGATTTCTGTTGCCACCCATGCCCGAGGCGCTTACAATTCGCCCAGTTCTCTTATCCGTCGCGCGGAGTTTCCGTGCGGCGGTTAGGTGTGGGCGACTCATGGAAGAGGTGGGGGGTTCGACGGTTTGTCTGATGTAAATACGGGGCTAGTCCTCGCAGTGATCGCTTCGCTCGCAGCGATCGTGTACGGCCTGATCCTGGTAAGAGCGGTCCTTGCCCAGCCTGATGGCAATGAACGCATGCGGAACATTGCCCGCGCAATCCAGGAAGGCGCAGAAGCTTACATGCGCCGCCAGTACACCATCGTTGCAATTGTGGCAGTCGTCATCGCCGTGATCCTGGTAGTCCTGATTGATTGGGAAACTGCCGTCGGATTCCTGGTTGGCGCAATCGCATCGGCCGCAGCCGGATTTATCGGCATGAGTGTCGCAGTGCGTGCCAACATCCGTACTGCAGAGGCCGGACGCAAGAGCCTGGATGCAGCGCTCAATACCGCCTTCCGGGGCGGCACAGTTACCGGTCTGTTTGTCGTCGGTCTCGGTCTCCTTTCGGTCGCGGGCTTCTACTGGATCTTCCGCGACGTGGCCGCGCTGATCGGTCTCGCATTTGGTGGTTCGCTGATCTCGGTGTTTGCCCGGATCGGTGGCGGTATTTACACCAAGGCCGCCGATGTTGGTGCTGACCTCGTCGGTAAGGTCGAAGCCGGTATTCCGGAAGACGACCCGCGCAACCCGGCTGTTATTGCCGATAACGTGGGCGATAACGTCGGTGACTGTGCCGGTATGGCCGCCGACCTGTTCGAAACCTACGCAGTGACGGCTATCGCAGCCATGCTGCTGGGTAGCCTGGTCTTTCCGGATAACGAAGCAGCAATCATCTTCCCGCTGGTCCTCGGCGCAGCATCGGTTATCGCCTCGATTCTCGGCACCTTCTTCGTGAAGGTTGGCAAGAACGGGTCAATCATGGGCGCCCTGTACAAGGGCCTCGTCGCAACCGTTGTGCTGGCCGTGATCGCGTTCTTCCCGATCACCAGCTGGCTCATGGGCGACAACGGCGTCATCACCAACGCAGACGTCTCGCTCTTCGGTCTGTCGTTCGGCATGAGCGCCACCATGAAGATCTTCCTCTGCGCGGTCATCGGTATCGCGGTGACCCTCGGATTTGTGGTCTTCACCGAGTACTACACCTCGACCAACTTCAAGCCGGTACGCGATATCGCCAAGGCATCGGAAACCGGACACGGCACGAATATCATCTCCGGTCTGGCGCTGTCGATGAAGTCGACCGCACTGCCGATCGTGATGATCTGTCTGTCGATCTACCTGGCATACGGCCTGACTTCCAGCGGCGGACACACCGGTCTTTATGGCATCGGTATTGCCGCAATGGCCATGCTCTCGATGGCAGGCATCGTCGTCGCCATCGACTCCTTCGGTCCGATCACCGACAACGCCGGTGGTATCGCCGAGATGTCGGAAATGCCGGCAGAAGTCCGCGCAATCACCGACCCGCTGGATGCAGTCGGCAATACGACCAAGGCTGTCACCAAGGCCTACGCCATTGGTTCGGCCGGACTCGCAGCCCTCGTACTGTTCGCATCCTTCTTCCTGGAGCTCAAGGAGTCCATTCCGTTTGACCTGTCCAACCCGAGCGTCCTGATCGGTCTGCTCGTTGGTGGTGCACTGCCCTACTTCTTCGGTGCTCTGTTGATGGAGTCTGTCGGCAAGGCCGGTGGCGCGGTGGTTCTTGAAGTTCGCCGTCAGTTCCGCGAGATGCCGGGCATCCTCGAGGGCACCCAGCGACCGGAATATGGCCGCGCGGTGGACATCGTGACCCGCCAGGCGCTCCGCGAAATGGTTGCCCCGGCAATGCTGCCGATCTTCGCACCGATTATTCTCGGTATCACCCTGGGCAAGGAAGCCGTTGGCGGCCTGCTGATCGGCTCGATCCTCACCGGCCTCTTCGTGGCTATCTCCATGACCACCGGTGGTGCAGCCTGGGACAACGCCAAGAAGTACATCGAATCCGGTGCACACGGCGGCAAGAACTCGCTCGCCCATCAGGCATCGGTTACCGGTGACACCGTCGGCGACCCCTACAAGGACACCGCCGGCCCGGCCATCAACCCGATGATCAAGATCGTGAACATCGTGGCCCTGCTGATGGTCATCGTGATGAACTGGTAAGCCAGCAACTCACAGAATCGAAGCTCAGAGAACGAGACCGGGCGCTTGCCCGGTCTCGTTGCCGTTCCTGACCCGGGGAATCGTCACGGTAGCAGACAATCTACGCCTGGCAGGTATCAAGGATTCCGGTGCGCTCTCTTCCATGACTCAGGGCAAGCTCGCTCGTCGACAGTACGGCCCGTCCCAGGAACAAATCGTCCAGACCTGCCCCGCTTCAGATCGACCGGAAAACGTGTCTGTGACAGGCATTCCTCATGCAGAGGGGGCGTCACACCTGGCCGTATTCTCCGACGAAAGATGCAACACATCAGACAGCCGGAATCGTGTGATTCCGGCTGTTTCGTTTCCAGATTGTGAATCGGTTCCCTGACCGGAAGGATCAGATCCTAGCGCTGTTCTGAAGCCTGCTGTGCCTCACTGCGTTCGCGCATCTTGCGGAACATGTCAGGTTCCTCGTATCTGATCTTCCCGACCGTGTTCCGGTAGATCAGGGCAACAACGAATGCAACCGGCCCCCATAACATGGTGAACGCACAGGCGATCAGGAGAACAAAGGTCGCCCAGATACTCACGATCCAGACCAGGGTCGACACAATCTCCCACAATCCTGTGATGCTCTGGTCGGCTATGCGCACAGAATCGACATCCAGACGCAGACGGAACGCATTGAAAATGTAATACAGCGCAACCGCGATCGGTGTGAACACCAGTGGCCCCCAGTAGCCGCGGGCATAACGGGCAAACAGGTAGGCGCCACCCAGGATCGAAGCGGCGATCAGCATGAAGGTGATCCAGCGAACGATATCGTCTGGTGGGTCCGCGAAGAACGGATCGCTCTGGTTTGCCCGGCGTTCATCGTGCGTGTAGCGCGTCAGCACACCGAGAATCTTCCGCCAGTTGTCGAATGCCGTAATCCAGAGCAACGTGAGAAGAATCGCCCCGACACTCGCCCGGGAAAGTCGCCGGTAGATGTCGTCGCGGTCCAGAAGCATCGTTTCGACAGTTGATCGATAGAACTTGCTGAAGGCCAGCAAAACGACCAGAATGGCGAACAGGATGCCCCAGTCGCTTACCATCAGTCTGAACACCAGGCGCTCAACCCTTCGCTGCTAGCGGCTGCGGAAACGCTTTTCGAACCGTGTCCCGAATCATACACGCGAAAGTTCCAAAATCTCCTTGACGCGGCAGGCTTCCATGAATACACTTCCTTGTACAACTGATGTGCGGAAGTGGCTCAGTGGTAGAGCATCTCCTTGCCAAGGAGAAGGTCGCGAGTTCGAATCTCGTCTTCCGCTCCGGTAAGCGGGCCGAAATGGTCCGCTTTTCCATTTCCCCTGGCGGACATGGCGGAACGGCAGACGCTGCGGTCTTAAAAACCGCTGGGAGGTAACTCCCGTGCGGGTTCGAATCCCGCTGTCCGCACCTCACTCCTCACACACCTGCCAGAAATTGCCCATCAGGACTGCCAAAGATTGTGAACGAAGCGGCAATCAGTGTAGAATCGTGACTGGTTTGTCTTCCTGCTACTGGCAGGATTGCGACCCCGCGCCCGGGGGGACGGCTCCATTGTCTGCAACCGCTTTCTGTGTTGCATTCCTCAGACAATGTGCCGGAGGTGCGCGGAAACCGACGTGGCTCCGTCGCCTGACGGACGATGACCAGAGAAAGTGGTGCAATCCACGATGGTTGCCAAGTCTGAAGTACAACTCGTCACACTGACGATCGACGGCCAGGAAGTTACCGTTCCGGCTGGAACCACCATCCTGAATGCTGCCGAGTCAGCCGGCATAACCGTTCCGAACCTCTGCTATCAGCCGCTCCTGCGGCCCTGGGGTTCGTGCCGCATCTGTACTGTCGAGATTCTCGGCAACCGTGGCGGTCTGATCGAGTCGTGTGCCGCCCAGGTCCGGGATGGCATGGAAGTCTCGACGGTGTCCGAAGCGGTCGTTGAGGCCCGCCAGTTCATTCTCCAGATGTACCTCATCGACCACGCACTCGACTGCCCGACCTGTGACAAGTCGGGTGAATGCTATCTGCAGGACAACACCTACCTGCACAACGTCAATGCAAATCCTTACCGCCGGCCGAAGCTGGCGCAGACATACAAGCACCTCAGTTCATACATTGACTACAAGTGGGACCGCTGCATCATATGTGCCCGTTGCACCCGTGTCTGCCACGAGATGGTCGGTGTCACGGCTATCGAAGTCGTTGGCCGCGGTCTTGAGGCCGAGATCAGCCCGGCATACGGCATTGACCTGGCAGATACCACCTGCACCAACTGCGGTATGTGCATTGCGGTTTGCCCGGTTGGCGCCTTGACCGACCGGCACTTCGGCCACCACCCGTGGGAACTCGACTCCACCGAGACTATTTGTGGCCTCTGCGATGTCGGCTGCACGATCAACGTCGAGCACACCCGCGGTTTCGCCCGTCGCACCACCCACCTTTGGGAGCGCGGCGTGAACCTCGGCTACACCTGTGAGCGTGGCAAGTGGGGTCACGAGAAGGTCCAGGACCCGGCCCGCCTGCGCTACCCGATGGTTCGTGAAGGCGATGAGTTCCTCGAAATCGAGATGGACGAGGCCCTCGAAACCGTCGCCGAGGCATTCCGGCACTACCAGGGTAGCCAGTTTGCCGCCCTCGCATCGCCGGACAATACCAACGAAGACAACTACATTCTCCAGCAGTTCACCCGCGCCGCGATGGGCAGCAACAACATCGACCGCCTCATCTCCCCGCTGCAGGTCGCCGTTGAGCGGGCCACCGAAGCATCCTTCGGCACCACCGCCAACCTCGCCGGCATGCAGGAAGCGATGAGCGACAGCAACGCTGTCCTGGTCGTTGGCCCGGACATCGGAGCAGTTGCACCGGTCGCTTCCTACTGGCTGTACTGGGCGCAGCGATACCGGGAAACCGCAATGATCGTGGTCTCCAACGACCACATTCCGTTGGGCGAACGCTCGAACTACTGGCTGCCGGCCAAGCCGGGCACCGAAGGCGATGTCCTGCGAGCGATGCTCAAGGTTATTGTCGACGAAGGTTTGACCGCCGACGCCGGTGCAGCCGACCTGGTCAAGGGCGTTGATGTTGATGCCATTGCAGCAGCATCCGGCGTCGATGCCGCTCTCCTGCGCAAGTGCGCAGTGCTCTACGCCACCGGTGGCAAGGGCAAGAGTGGTGAGGCCGGCGCAACCTACCCGGCAAGCGCAATCTGGCACACCCTGGCCGCATCCGAAGCTGGCCCGGCTGCAGAAGCAGTTGTTGCTGCCAACAACCTGGCAGTCGCCTGCGGCAACATCGGCGTTCCGGGTGGTGGTGTCATTGGCTTCCGGCTGAACGCCAACTATCAGGGGTCGATCGATGTCGGTTGCCGGCCGGACTATCTGCCGGGTGGCCGCGCAGTCAGTGATGCAACCAACCGCGCCAGCCTCGGAGAAATCTGGTCCGCCCGCTGGAACGAATCGACGGTTTCCCAGAATGGCTTCAAGCAGCTGCGCGAACTGCCGGCCGAGAAGGGCATTGGCATCGCGGAACTGCCGGCGGCAATCAACAACGGAACAATCAAGGCCATGTATATCTCTGCCCAGTCGCACTTCTGGGCGGAGCCGATCGATCCGGAACTTCTGGCTGCACTTGCCAAACTCGAGTTCCTGGTTGTCGAAGACGCGTTCGAGAGCGAACTGACCCGGCTGGCGAATATCATCCTGCCGGCAGCGATGTACCTGGAGAAGGACGGAACCATGACCAACATGGACCGCACCGTCCAGCGCTTGCGCCTCGCCGTCAATGCACCGGGAGAAGCACACGGCACAACCTGGTACATCAGTGAAATCGCCGACCGGCTTGGCTACACCATCGATGTCAACAACGTTTCGGCCATTCTGGATGAGATCACGGCACTCGTCGATGACTATGCCGGTATCTCCTTCCCGCGGTTGGAGCGCGGCGGCATTCAGTGGCCGGTGCGCGCATTCGGGGCCGACCCGTCAGTGTATCTCTCTGTCGGCAATGGTCTGGTACCGGATCAGGTTCAGCTGCTTGCGGACTGAGAACCGCTGTAGGAAGGTGGATCGATTTCCATGCTGAAGGAATTCAAGGGTTTTGCGGTTACGCTCAAGCGGCTTCCCCGCAAGCCTGAAACCATAGAATATCCGGACGTCAAACGGGAGATGCCGCAGCGGTTCCGGGGACTGCCCTCGCTGCGAGCCGATCCGGAGACTGGCGAGGCACTTTGCGTTGCCTGTGGCCTTTGCGCCCGCATCTGCCCGACTTCCTGCCTGGAGATGCACGTCGTCCCCTCCGAAGAAGGTGACCGCGAGCTTGGCGAGTTCATCCTCCGCTCAGGCCGCTGCCTCTTCTGTGGCTTCTGCGCCCAGGTTTGCCCGGTGGATGCCATCACCATGAGCATGCAGTATGAGCTCTCGGTGCAGGAACGCGACGGACTGATCTACACCAAGACGGAACTAGCACGCTATGGCGAGCAGGAACCGAGCTGGTGGGAAGCAGTCTAGAAACACAGAACACAAGAGATCGTTCAGGAAGCGCCCGGTCGTTTTTGACCGGGCGCTTTTTGCGTTGTATCGTGATGCCAGGGCACCGGTCCTGTGAACCGGAATACCGGAAGGAATGTGCAGCGTGACCAGGAACTATCCATTTTTCTGTGCCGGAGAGTGGCGAACCAGCGACAAATCGTTTGATGTTACCAATCCCTACAATGGCAATACCCTTGGAACCACCTACTTTGCCACCGATGATGACCTCGAATATGCCATTGGAAAGGCCGAGGAAGCCTTTCGTGAGCACGGATCGATGCCGGTTTACGAGCGGGTCGGCTACCTGAACTCGATCGCTGACCAGATGGCAGCCCGTCGCGACGAACTTGCTGCACTCATCAGCGCCGAGGCAGGCAAACCCATTCGCGATGCCAACGTCGAGGTGGACCGCGGCATCTTCACCATGCGGCTGGCGGCCGAAGAAGCCGGCAGAATCCATGGCGAACAGTTCCCGCTTGACCTGATGCCCTCCTCCAAGGGGCGCTTCGGTATTACTCGCAAGGTGCCCATTGGCCCGATCGCCGGCATCTCACCGTTCAACTTCCCGCTCAATCTTGCGCTGCACAAGCTCGGCCCGGCGCTGGCATCCGGTAATCCGCTCATTCTGAAACCACCGACACGCGACCCGCTGACCATGCTGGTGGTCGCTGAAATGGTCGAGAAGGCCGGCGTACCGGCTGGTATGGTCTCGATCATGCCGATGGACCGCGCAGTTGGCGACAAACTGGTCACCGATGACCGGTTCAAACTGCTCTCCTTCACCGGTTCTCCGGATGTGGGCTGGGACATGAAAGCCCGTGCCGGCAAGAAGAAGGTCGTGCTGGAACTTGGCGGTAATGCCGGAGTGCTGGTCGACAAGGACGCCAACCTCGATGTCGCTGTCAACCGCATTCTGACCGGTGCATTTGCCTATGCTGGCCAGGTTTGCATTTCTGTGCAGCGCGCATACATCCATCGTGATGTCTTCGATGAGGTCCTGGCGAAGTTGGTGGAAGCAGCCGGAAAGGTCAAGATGGGCGATCCGGCAGACCCGGCAACCGACCTCGGACCGATGATTGACGAGGGCGCAGTCGACCGTATCCACGGTTGGGTCAACAGCGCTGTTGAGGAAGGTGCCGTCGTCCACACAGGTGGAGAACCGGCCGGAAACTTCTTCCCGCCAACGATTCTGACCAATGTCTCGTCCGATTCGTTCGTCTGTTCGCGTGAGGCATTTGCACCGATTGTGACCGTCTTCCCGTTCGATACCTGGGAAGAGGGACTGGAGAAGATCAACGATTCCGTCTTTGGCCTGCAGGCTGGCGTATTCACCAGCAATCTCGAACATGGCCTGATGGCGTTCGATCGTCTGGAAGTCGGCGGGGTAATCCTGAACGACATCCCGACCTACCGGATTGACCACATGCCGTATGGCGGAGTCAAGGATTCCGGCCTCAGCCGTGAGGGAATCAAGTACGCTATCGAGGACATGACCGAAACCCGCTTGCTTGTCGTTAACCGCGTCTAGATTTACACCGATTCTCCTGACAGGAAGAGAAACGAACCGATGAACCCGGTTATGCCGTCGTAGACAATCAGGTTCGCTTCCGTTGAAGCGATGTTCAGACTCCTGCTGCAAACCGGCGGGGGTCTGGCTATCGTTTGCTTCCATCTACATATCAGGAGAAACAACAATGAACGACGGATTGATCGACGGCTTCCGTTACAACACCTGGGCAACCAGGGAACTGCTGGCCGTTTGCCGGACACTCTCTGACGAACAACGTAACTCCTCCGCAATCGGAGCCTACGGTTCAATCATCGACACCATGCGTCACATCGTTTCAAGCGAGGAACGCACAGCACGCAGGCTCACAGGCGAAGAATTGCCTGGTGGAGGCGATTCACTGGAAGACCTGGCCATTCGCGTCGACGCACTCGAAACGTGCTGGGAGCGGTTCCTTTCCCAACCATTCGACGCAGAGCGCTCATTCCCGATCAACTGGCTGGATGGCAAGGTCCGTGCGGTGCCGGCTGGTATCTTCGCGATCGGCATTCTCCATCACGGCATCGAACATCGCTCGCAAATCTGCACCATCCTGACGTCGATCGGCGTGTCACCGCCTGATTACGGCAGCGATATGGGACCTCTCGACTTTGCCGACATCACGGGCCGTGCGCCGGTGATCGGGTGATGACCAGCCTGCACCAATCAGCCGGCGTCATCCTGGTCGAGGGTGAAAGCGACCGGGTTGCGGTCGAGACCGTCGCAGCACGACTGGGAATCAATCTGGTCAGCGAAGGTATCTCTGTTGTGCCAATGGGTGGAGCGACCTCGATTGGAGCGTTCCTTGACCGGTATCCGTCGGAAGTCACGGTGTCGGGGCTGTTCGACGCAAACGAGGCCGCTGTCATCGCCCGGATTCTCACCCGGGCGGGCCGTGGTACGCCGGAAGACCCGGCAGATCTTGAACGACTCGGTTTCTTCATGTGTAACCGGGACCTGGAAGAGGAACTGATCCGGGCGGTCGGCATCGAGGCGATCGAAGCTATCGTTCAGGGTGCTGGCGATTCCCGGCCGTTCAGGACGTTTCGGGCGCAGCCGGAATGGCGTGACCAGCCCATCCACCGGCAGTTCCGCCGGTTCCTTGGATCAGGTGGCAGTCGAAAGTTTCGCTATGCCAGGCTACTGGTTGAGGCAACTGATATTCCCAACCTGCCGCGTCCGCTAACCGCTGTGATCGCTCACGCACGGCAAGAGCAGTAAGAAAAGTCCCCGCCTGTACCTGCAGGCGGGGACTTCATGTCTGGCAAACAGGAGATCAGGCTACCAGTGATCGGAGCAGTTTGATTGCCTTGATGTCCTCTTCCAGGTCGTCGCCCTTCTCTGTCTCCAGATAGGCCGACTTACCTTCGAAACGGGGATCATTCATGAAATTCCGGAACCCCTCGGCACCGATAAAGCCCTGACCGATCAGTTCATGCCGGTCCTTCTTGCTGCCAAGATCGCCCTTTGAATCGTTGAAATGGAACGCCAGAATCTGATCCAGACCAATAATCCGGTCGAACTCTTCCATCGTCGCGGCGTAGGTCTCCGGCGTGCGGATGTCGTAGCCGGCAACGAACACATGGCAGGTATCGAAGCAAACACCAAGTCGCTCGGGTTGGGCGACGCGCTCCAGAATGTAGCTCAGGTCTTCAAACGTTGAGCCCAGGTTTGTGCCCTGCCCTGCCGTCGTTTCGAGCAACGTCTTCGGTGTGTAGCCCGGCAAATCGGTATGGATGCGGTTGAGAGCGTCCACAATCCGGTCCAGACCGGCTTCACGGCCGGACCCGACATGCGAACCGGGATGCGCCACGACATACGGGATATCGAGTTGCGCGGCGCGTTCGATCTCATCCTTCTGGGCGTCGATCGACTTCTGCCACAGATCATCTTTCGGAGATGCCATGTTGATCAGATAGGAATTGTGGGAGATGACCTGCTTCAGCCCGGACTCGACAAATTTCTGTTTGAACAGAGCGGCATCCTCGTCGGAGGTCGGCTTTGCCTTCCACTGCCGCTGATTCTTGGTGAAGATCTGCACCGAGTCGGATTCGGTCTTCAGCGCGTCGGCGATAGCGTTGTGCAAGCCGCCGGAAACCGACATGTGCGCACCGAGATACAACATGAATAGCTACTCCTTCGTGATTGACGAGGCGAGTCGTTCCAGGTCGGCCTTGCGTGAGCCGATAACCCAGGTATCGCCGGAGATAACAATTGGCCTCCGGATGAGTGTTGGCTCTTCAGTCATCAGGGCAAGCAGCGTCTCGTCGTCGAGTTGTTCGATTTCCTCTCGCCGGGCCTGGTAAACACGGGAACGTGTTGAAAGCGCGTCCCGGGGAGTGATACCCATCTCGGCGAACAGCGCCCGGAGTTCCGTAACGTCAAACCGGTTACCGAAATAGTCACGACGCTCGTAGGTGATCTGGTGATCGTCGAGAAACGCCTGCACCTTTTTGCAACCGGTACAGGTTGGATGAACATAGATACGGGTCATCTATCTCTCCGCTTTCCAGCCTGTCAACATTGTGTACGGACACATTGTCTGGCAGTGTATCATCCAATCGATTGTTTGGGGCAACGATTCAAGTGATGGGGCGTTGTGGTGCGAAAACGTCGAGTGCTGATTACCGGGGCCGGTGGACAACTTGGCCGGGCGCTGCAATCTGTGGCTGGTGACGGCTGGGAACTCTTTCCTTTTTCCAGCGTCGAACTCGATATTCGTAACTGGCATCATGTCCGCGACACCATGGCAACCATCGCACCCGACCTCGTGATCCACGCCGCCGCTGCCACCAACGTTGACCGTTGCGAGCGCGAGCCGGACTGGGCATTCACTGCCAACGCTCTGGGCACCCGGCATGTCGCCCAGGCTGCGGCTCTGGTGGATGCAGACCTGGTGTACGTGTCGACCAACTACGTGTTCAGTGGTGAAAAATCCACTCCGTATCATGAGTTCGATGCAACCGGTCCGATCAGTGTCTACGGCGAATCGAAGCTCGCCGGAGAAGACGAATCGCTTTGCGCCGGCCCACGCTGTTATGTCGTCCGCACAGCCAGTGTCTACGCCGAATCCGGCACCAACTTCGTAGCCACCATGCTGAGACTAATGCGGGAGCACGAACGTATCACCGTTGTTAACGACCAGTTCAGCAACCCTACCTATGCAGGAGACCTGGCGCGAGCAATTTTGCAACTGGCTCAGGGTGCACCATTCGGCACGTACCATGTCACCAACCAGGGTGAGGCTTCCTGGTATGACTGGGCAGTCGCAGTCAGGGACATTTCCGGGCTGGAATGCGAAGTGCAGCCAATCCCGGCAGCCGAATACAAGCGGGACGCCACGCCACCTGCCAACGGATGCATGAACTCGCTCGCGCTGGCCGGACTCGGCATCGAACTACCGGATTGGCGGAGCGCACTCAAGGGTTGCCTGAGCCGATGGCCAGAGTAGACCTCATCATCCCGACGTTCAACGGAGTTGCGCTCCTGAAGGCGTGTCTGCACACGCTCGAATCCTCGACGTTCACCGATTTCAGACTCATCGTTGTCGATGACGGTTCCACGGTTCCTCTTGACAGGTCGCTTGTTGCTCCGTTCCGGAACGCAGTGATTCTGCGAAACGAGCAGAACCAGGGCCTGACTCGCGTCTTCAACCGGGCAATCGATGCGTCGGACAGTGAGTTTGTCGTACTCCTCAACGACGACACCGAGGTCGAGCCAGACTGGCTTGAGGAACTCGTTGACTGCGCAGACCGCTATCCAGACGCCGGTAGCATTGCCAGCAAGATGCGCCTGGCATCCGACCGCGACCTGCTGCACTCCGCCGGCGACACCTGGTCTGCGTGGGGCATGCCCGGAAACCGCGGGGTCTGGTTACCGGACACCGGCCAATACGACGTGGAAGACGAAATCTTCTCTGCCTGCGGGGGTGCGGTCCTGTACCGGCGGTCAGCGCTGGAATCAGTACGCTTGCCGAACGGGGAATGGTTCGACAGCCGGTTGTTCATGTACTGCGAAGACGTCGAACTGGGATGGAGATTGCAGATCGCCGGTTATCCTTGCCGGTTTGCGCCGAAAGCGGTCGTCTATCACCACCTCTCGGCGACCGGCGGGGGTGCACTGGCAAGCTACTACGTAGCCCGCAACCTCTGGCTGCTCTACGCACGCACGATTCCACAACAACTCTGGGAACGTAACCGGTGGAGAATCATCGCTCACCAGATCGGACGGTTCTGTCGCAACCTGCCCCATCTCCGCGAGCCCGCTGCCCGGAGATCAATCGCCGGTTCGCTTCGCGGTGTGACGTTATTCCTGACAAATCGCCAATCTCGCCCGGTTCCTTCGCCTGCCACGCTTGACCGGATTCACGGGCTCATCATCGACCGGTAACACGCTATGGCGACGGCATTAGTACACTTCCCGGGATGAACCTCGACATCTGGCCGGATACAGACGGCAGACAGGGCTTTTGGCAGGAGTGAGCGACCAACCGTTTCTTTCGGTAGTGATTCCCGCCTACAACGAGGAACAACGGTTGCCGGCTACGCTGCACGACGTGGTCCGGTGGCTGGAATCTCAGCCGTGGTCCGCCGAAGTCATTGTCGCCGACGATGGCAGCACCGATGCAACAGCATCGGTGGTATCCAGCCTGCCGGATTCCCCGGTCACGGTTCGACTACTTCAGCTACCCCACCGGGGCAAGGCTGCAACAGTCAGTTCCGGTGTCCTCGCTGCAACCGGAAAATACGTCATGTTCATCGATGCCGACCTTTCCACGCCACTGCGCTTCATTCATCCACTGATCGAGGCTCTCGAAGGTGGAGCAGGAGTCGCCTTTGGTTCCCGGGAAGGAGCAGGTTCAAGCCGGCACGGAGAACCGATGTACCGGCACCTGATGGGCAGAGTCTTCAACACCCTCGTCCGCATCGTGGCAGTGCCCGGAGTAAACGACACCCAGTGTGGTTTCAAGGCATTTCGCGCCGAGGTTGCTCGCGATATCTTCCCAGATCTACGTCTCTATGACGGTAGCAAGGTAGTTGTCGGGCCACGGGTCACCGGGTTTGACGTCGAGATTCTCTTCCTCGCTCGCAGACGCGGCTACAGACTGGTAGAAGTGCCGGTAGAATGGACGCACGTCCCTGGCAGCAAGGTTGCGCCACTCAGCGATTCCATTCGCATGTTCGCCGACGTGCTTCGTGTCCGGTTGAACGCCATCCGCGGGAGATACGATTGACACCCGTTCGCGAAAACCGATGCCATGCAGGGTGAACTCCGCGAATTCACCATGGCCGAACTACTCCAGTTGTTTGCGTTGGCCGAGCAGACGGGAACGTTATTGGTGACGACTGCCGACGGGTCGTCATCAGTCCAACTGGAATCCGGCCGGGTAATCGGCATCGGCACGCCCGAACTTGATGTCCACAAGCTGTTGCAAGCGTGTGAACTAATGCCGACCCGGGCGGGCGCAACCATTAGCGAGATAGTTCCCACCCGCCAGGCTCCGGGGCTTTCGTTCGTCGTGCGCAACGTGATCGAACCTGAACGCTGGGAACTCTTCGCCCGGCGCTGTATCGAGCAACTGGTCTATCCGTTCCTGTCGCAAGATGACGGCACCTTCGAGGCAACCGTCGGGCGCCACGCAAATTGCCCGCTGACGGTTTCGCTCTCGGTCCAGCAACTGGTTCTGGATGGCTCACGCTGGCAATCGGAAATGGAAGAGCACCTGGACGAGGGTTATCGGCCGTCAACCAGAATCATGCGTCTGGACGACTCGCCCGGCGACGGTCGATTCTCGACTCTGGAGTGGCTTATCTGGGCGGCGCTTGACCGTCCGCAATCAATCGGCCGGCTTGCCAGACGCCTGGGTATCCCCGATCTGGACGCCATCGACGCTGCCCGGCGACTGCTCACTCGAGGAACGCTTCAGCGAGCGACATCCTCACGATAGTTCATTGCCGTCAGCACACTACCGACCATACGATTCGCCTGGATGATCGGCAGACCGGTCAGGCGCTGCCCGAGAGCGGCAATGCCTGCATCAAACCCCATACAATCGAGGACGATGCCGGCGACACCTTGAGCAGCAATCCGTTCGAACACGGTCTTCGGGTCGGCTTCTGCCTGATATGGGGAAATCCAGTCTGCGACGACCTGACGGCCCGGCCGCGACCACTTCTCCAATGCCCACGCTATCTGGCCGGCGTGCGGCATCAGAACTCCGAGTTTGCCGCTGGTGAACAGGCCATCCACCACACCAGCCAATACCTTGTCCGGGTAAATCAGCGTAGCGACGCGGCTCTTCAGTGCAAACTCTCCCGTGCAAAGCACACAGATCATCGTGGCGCCCTGGTCTTCGAGGCGGGCAATTGCCTGCTCCATGAGCGGGGAAATGCGTGGCTTGGCAATGACCACCTCGCGGCCATCTGCCAGACGGGTAACCAACGGCAGTTCCGACCCGGAAGGATACAGCGCATCTATTTCGTTATCGCTCAGGTCGTCAAGCGCTCCAGCCTGCACCAGGTTCACCGGGTCCATTCCCGGGAACATGGAAGGCACCACATCGTCGCGCGGGGATTGTCCGATGGTGACCAAGCCGATCACGATTTCCTCATTCGTATTAGTGTACGTACACTATTTCACAACTGTTTGCTATACTGATTCCAACAGGTTCCGGCGCAATCGTAGCACCATAGGTGGACAGATGATCTTCGTCGGTGATCCGAGGCTGTGCAGACGAACAAACACTTGCCACCCCGGCGGGAGACATGCGTGAGTCAATTGCCCGACTTCAACCTTGACGATTTCTCCCGGGCAGCACTCGACGCTATCCGGAACCTGGAAAACGAGATCGCCGCACTCTCCAATGAAGTTGGCGAGATCAACGAACAGGTTTCGCGCGAGCGAACGAACGTCCAGCACGAGCGCGAGGAGATGGACATCTTCTACTCGCTCGAAGCCGGTACACAACATGTCGTTGCCGCGCCAGACGCCGCTCCACTCCGGGAACGCGAACGCGAGCTCACCGAGATTTCCATCCGCACCTCGATGCTCGAACGCAAACTCACCGACTTCGCGACGATGCTCTCTGTATCCCGGCGACAATTTGAATCCGACGGTAACCTGCCCGACGTCGACGCCGCCGGAGAACTCGCGCTCCGCATCGCAAGGATTCAGGCACAGGAAGAAGAACGCCGTCGATTTGCACGGGACATTCACGATGGCCCTGCCCAGGCATTCGCCAATGCAATCATCGGGTTGGAGTTTGTCGAGCGTGCCATCAAGATGGGGCCGAGTGAGGCCACTGCGCTCGATGAAATCGAGCGAATAAAGGGTAGCCTGAGAGAAGGTCTCACCGAGATCAGGCGTTTCATGTTCGACCTGAAGCCCACCATGCTCCAGGACCGCGGGCTGGTCGCCACCATCGAACATTACATCAGCACCTACCGATCAATCCTTCCGATGGATGTTTCGCTCGAGACGTCGCTTCCCCTTCCGGAGATGACATTCGACCAGGAGATGACCGCCTTCCGGGTGATCCAGGAGTCCCTGCATAACGCCACCAAGTACTCTCGCGCCTCGAAAGTAGTGGTCAGCATCGCTCCCGACGGCGAAAACGGCATTTCCATCAGTGTCTGCGACAACGGCCGGGGATTCGATCCCGAACAGGTTACGGCCACCTCGATGGGTGGAACCGGGATCAAGGGCATGAAGGAACGCGCGGACCTGGTCGGCGGCACGTTCCATGTCGAGAGTGCCCCTGGCAAGGGTTGTTGCGTGTATCTGGTACTTCAGGGTAATCCGGCGGGTACGCCGGTCACAGTAGACTAATACAACGTTCCGGCAGCGTAGCGAATTGGAGGTCAGGTCCATGCACCCGATGCAACGAATTCAGGTTCTCGTGGTCGATGACCATCCATTGTTTCGCCGCGGGATTCTCTGGAGTCTTGAAAACGAGCAGGATATTGTCGTTGTTGGCGAAGCGGTAGACGGTCACGAAGCACTCCAGAAGAGTGACGAACTCTCGCCGGACGTCGTGCTGCTGGACATCAACATGCCCGGTATGACCGGCATCGAGGCTGCCCGCCTCATCAAGCGCCGGCATCCACGCATGGGCATCATCATCGTGACAATGCACGAGGACGACGAGCAACTCTTCAACGCCATCCGTGTGGGCGCTGCCGCCTACTGCACCAAGGATGTCGATCCGTCGCACATCATCAACCTGGTCCGCCGGGTGGCCAAGGGCGAGTACCTGATCAACGAGAATGTACTATCCCACCCGTTCGTTGCTTCGCGGGTGCTCGATCAGTTCCGCGAACTTGCAAGGATCGACCGGGCATCGGATTCTGTCTTCTCGCCGCTGACACCCCGTGAAGTGGAAATCCTTGATTGCGTCGCCCGTGGCAACAGCAACAAGGAAATCGCCGAAATCCTCGGCATTAGCGACCAGACGGTGAAGAACCACATTACGTCAATCCTGCGGAAACTGCAGGTCAATGACCGCACCCAGGCCGTCATCTATGCGCTGCGTCATGGATGGATCAAACTTGGGGAAGAGGGGCAATCCTCGCCGGAGATTCCGGGCTTCCGCGAAGCGTTCCAGATGGCAGGCGACCCGGAATTCGACGACGAAAACTAGCGCCGTTCAAACTGCCGTTCCAGCTCTTCCGATGTCATTCTGATCATCGTGGGCCGGCCATGCCCGCAAGCTCGCGGCGACGAGCACTGCTCGAGTTGAATGACCAGTTCCCGCATTTCGATTAGCGAAAGCGGCTGCCCGGCCCGGATGGATGCGTGACAGGCTGCACTGATCGCCAGCGATTCGAGGCGGGTCGTGCCTCGCCCGCCAGCGACCAACTCATCCAGTACCGTCAGCACTGCCCCCGCCGGGTCCTTGATCTTCAGATTTGCCGGCACCGCACGGATCAGCAGGGTATCCTGACCGAACTCCTCGATGTCAAATCCGAAGCCCGTGAACTCATCGGCAGCCTGGCGGAACATCTCCATGTGTTCAGCCTCAACCTGCATTGTCACCGGCTGAAGCAGCATCTGACGATCCGGATTACGGGATTCAAACTGCGCCATCAGCTTCTCAAACATGATCCGTTCGTGGGCAGCATGCTGATCCACCAGATACATGCCATCAGGCCCTTCGGCGATAACAAAAGAGTTGGCAACCTGCCCAAGAACCCGTAGCGGCGGGATCACCCTTCCCGTCTCGGGGACGAGGCGGGGAAGTTCCGCCTCATCTTCTTCCGGGCGCGGACGAGGAGCCACACGTTCCGGCATCGCCAGGTTGATTGTTCGCTGAACGGTTTCTGAAGCGTACGGATTCGTCGCCAGCGGGCTGCGGAACACGGTCGGAACCGGTTGAACTCCGGTGTGCTCAAGTAAGGTGTTCCGAACGGCACGCAGGACCATCGAATAGACCACCCGGTCCTGACCGAAGCGGACCTCACTCTTGGTCGGGTGGACATTCACATCAATCTGGTCCGGCGGCACAGTGATCATCAGGCATCCGAACGGATGCCGGCCAACCATCAACAGCGTGCTGTAGGCAGACTCGAATGCATGCGACAATTGACGATCGCTGATCAGCCGCCCCTGCACAAAGAGATGCTGATGTTGCCGGTTCGCCCGGTCAACATCCGGCATCGAGATGACGCCCTCGATGCCATAGCCCTCGTGGAGTTCCACCTGGTCGGTGATCTCGACAACCGAACCGCCCGGCCCGGCGCCCCAGACAGCGACCGCAGCATTCAACCTGCTGCCGCTGCCATCTGTCGCCAGTGCCTTGCGGCCATCAACCGTCAGCGAAAACGCAATGCCCGGATAGGCGAGCGCATATGCTCCAACAAGACGCGTGACCCAGGCGGCCTCGGTTGAAGGCTGCCGGAGAAACTTCTTTCGCGCAGGTACATTTTCAAACAGGTCACGCGCCGAAATCGCTGTGCCACCGCCCCAGGCAATACGCTCCGGGGCGCCGATCTGACCCAACCGGGACTCGAGCATTCCGCCTGCAGCGTCGCCTTCAGCAAGTGTGCGTATCTGCAGACGGCTCACCGCCGCCAGCGATGCCAACGCTTCGCCGCGGAATCCGAGCGTCCGCAAGGTATCCAGATCCTGGGCCGTCTGGATCTTGGATGTGGCATGTCGTTCAACAGTCAGTGGCAGGTCTTCGAAGAGAATGCCGTGGCCGTTGTCGCGGACGGTGATCTCGGAATTACCACCATCGACGATGGCAATGTCGATGCGGGTGGATCCCGCGTCGATCGAGTTCTCCAGCAATTCCTTGACGACGGCAGCCGGGCGCTCGATGACTTCGCCGGCGGCAATCTTTCCGATGGTTTCTTCTGTCAGGCGTTGGATGGGCATGATGTTGTTCTCGTCATTCCAGAGTCGCCAGAAATCGCCACGGGATGTCTACACCACGTGTGATACCGATTCTCGGGGTTGCCTCGACGGGCAGGTCAATGCGGTCGGTTGACAGGTAATATACCGGCCCGTCACAGGACAGACCGTTATCGTCAATGGTGACTTCCAGAGCGCGTCCGAGGCGCCCGGGGCCGGAAACAAGTCGCTCCCTGTTCAGGACGGCACCGCGCAGCAAAACTGCCGAGGCTGTCCCTTCCTCTCCGGTCACGATATTCAGGCAAGGATACATTCCATAGGCCAGGTAGACGTAGATGAGCCCTGCGCGTTCCCGCATAATCCTCGCGAGGCCATTTGGTTTGAACGCGGCGTGGGATGCCGGGTCTTCCGGCCCCCCGTAGGCCTCGGTTTCAACCAGTAACGCGTGATGCTCCGTATCACCGCGCCGGACAACCAGCGTCCGGCCAATGAGGTCGTGTGCAACCTCATCGACCGGCCGCTGGAAGAACGCCAGGTCAAGGAATTCCAAGCCGCTATCCAAGCTCGGCCAGGCGGGTCTGGAGCAGGTCGCGCCGCGCCTCGGCATCTGCCAGCCGTTTGCGCTGAACGTCAACCACGTTCGCCGGCGCCCGCGAGACAAACTGCTCATTCGAGAGCATGCCTTGTGCCCGGCCAATCTCGGCGACGGCTTCCTCGATTTCCTTCTCGAGTCTTGCCCGCTCGGCCTCAACATCCACCAGACCAGCCAGCGGCAGGTAGATCGAAACGCCTCCTGAAACGATGGCAACGCTGCCTTCCGGAGCCTCGGGCGCACCGTCACGCAGTTCCACTGCGTCCGGGTCGGTCCGGGCCAGGAAGTGGAACTCCTGAATCGACGCCTCGAACGCCTCCCGCAGATTGCCCGGATAGATAACCGCCGGAATCCGCCGCGCAGGTTCAACCTGCTGTTCGGCACGGACATTCCGCACCAGGCGGATCGACTCCTTGATCTGCTCAAAGGAGGCGGCATCTTCCGCAAACGACGGCATTTCGCCCGGCCACGGAGCAACGATCAGCGCATCACCACCGTGCGGCAACTGCTGCCAGAGCTCTTCCGTCACAAACGGCATAAACGGGTGGAGCAGCCGCAGTGAGCGCTCCAGCACGTAGGCAAGCGTCTGGCGGACGGCTGGATCGGTCTGGCCTTCACGCAGGCGGATCTTGGCTGCCTCGATATACCAGTCACAGAACTCCGACCAGAGAAACTCGTAGAGCTGCCGTCCAGCCTCATGCAACTGGTACTGGTCAATCGATCGGGTCACGCTCCGGGTGGTTGCTTCCAGCTCGGAAACGATCCACTTGTCCACCAGTGCCATCGAACCGGCATCCGGCGCAGACGGCGAACCATCCGCATCGCGTGCGATGTCCGCCCCCTCGATTGCATTCAGCACGAACTTCGTGGCGTTATAGATCTTGTTGGCAAAGTTCCGATTGGCTTCCACCCGGTTAATCGACAGCTTGAGATCGGTGCCCGGTCCGGATGCCGTGATCAGGGCAAAGCGCAACGCATCCGTGCCGTACTGGGCAGTAATCAGCGTCGGGTCAAGCACGTTGCCCTTGGTCTTGCTCATGCGTTCGCCATGCTCATCCCGGACCGTGCCGTGGATGTACACCGTATGGAATGGCGCCTCACCCATGAACTTCAGACCAAAGAAGATCATCCGGGCGACCCAGAAAAAGATGATCTCTGCGCCGGTTTCCATCACGTGGCCCGGATAGAACCGCTTGAGGTCTTCGGTCTCCCCTGGCCACCCGATCATGGAGAACGGCCACAGACCGGACGAGAACCACGTATCAAGCACATCCTCATCCTGCTGGAGTTCGCTCGATCCACACTCCGGACAGGCCGTCACCACTTCGTCGGTGCTGGAGAACTCATGCTTGCAGGATTGACAGTACCAGACCGGAATCCGGTGTCCCCACCAGAGCTGACGGGAGATACACCAGTCGTGGATGTTCTCCATCCAGTTCAGATAAACACCGGTGAAGCGCTCCGGCACGAACTTGACCGTGCCATCCTTCACCACCTCGATGGCCGGCTCAGCCAGCGGCTTCATGCTGACAAACCACTGCTTCGAGATGAGCGGTTCAACAATCGTCTCGCAACGCTCACAGGTTCCCACCGAGTGGCGATACGGTTCGATCCGGACCAGCACGCCTTCGGCGTCGAGACGCTCAACAACACCCTTGCGGGCTTCGACAGTGGTCACACCGGCGAACGGCCCGGCATTGGCGTTCATGGTGCCGTCCTGGTTCATGACGGTGATGAACTCCAGTCCATGGCGGCGACCCATGTCAAAGTCGTTCGGGTCATGCGCCGGAGTGACCTTCACCGCGCCGGAACCAAAGGCCGGATCAACTGCATCATCAGCAATGATCGGAATCAGCCGGTCCATGATCGGCAGACGGACCGACTTCCCGATAACGCCCTGGTAGCGTTCGTCTTCGGGATGAACTGCCACAGCCGTGTCACCAAGCATCGTCTCGGGCCGGGTGGTTGCAACCTCGATATATCCGCTGCCATCCTCGAGCGGGTAGCGCAGATGCCAGAGGCTGGTGTCCTTGTCGCGGTGGATCACTTCAAGATCGGAAAGCGCCGTCATACACCGCGGGCACCAGGAGATCAGGCGTTCGCCACGGTAGATCAGGCCCTCGTCGTACAGCCGCTTGAACGCCGTGCGCACGGCCAGAGCCGGTCCGGGGTCCATGGTGAAGCGGTAGCGTGACCAGTCGCAGGATGCACCGAGCAGACGCAACTGATCCTGGATGCGCCCCTGATAGCGCTCCATCCAGTCCCAGACACGCTCTATGAACTTCTCGCGCCCGAGGTCATGCCTGGTCAGGCCTTCCTTTGCGAGTTCACGCTCGACCACCCACTGGCCAGCAATGCCGGCGTGGTCTGCACCCGGTAGCCAGAGCGATGGCACGCCATTCATCCGCTTGAAGCGGATCAGTATGTCTTCCACGGTCGAGAAGAGTGCGTGCCCCATATGGAGTTCGCCGGTCACATTCGGCGGTGGCATGACGATCACAAACGGTTCGGCGTCGCTGTCTTCCGGTTTGAAATACTGCCCGGATTCCCAGAATGAGTACCAGTGTGATTCGACGGCAGACGGCTCATACGCCTTGCCGAGTTCACGCTTTCCGGATTGGGTTGCTGGTGACATCGTCCCTCGCCTCGTCGTTGTACCTTGTTGTCGCAGGAGTTATTTCAGGATGTTCTGGATAGAACAAACCCGCCCAACAGGACGGGTGACCAAACATCTGTGCGCAGAAACAGGGTGTTAGCGGCACAGACACCGGGCCATTCCACGGCTGGATACGATGCCACCGTGAGACAGATTGGCGAAACTCTTTTCTGCCAGTTTTCTCACGATTCAGCCCTCGCTCTCCGACCGGAAAACCCCGATTCACCTACCTCCAAGATTACCATTAGTGGCAAGGATTTCCGGTGTACGTACCATAGACACAACTGATAGAATAGCTGAGGCGAATGTATGTTCTATTCGCGTGGTATTCTGTGACTTACTGACACAAATTCGTCCTCACCGGGAAGTCGAGGGGCAATGTCGACCGACAAGATCATCGTTCGTGGCGCCCGTGAACACAACCTGAAAAACATCGATGTGGAAATTCCCCGCGATCAACTGGTTGTTATCACCGGCCTTTCCGGATCAGGAAAATCCTCACTCGCCTTCGACACCATCTACGCCGAGGGGCAACGCCGCTACGTTGAGTCGCTTTCCGCATACGCCCGCCAGTTTCTTGGTCAACTGGAAAAGCCGGACGTCGACCAGATTGAGGGGCTTTCCCCGGCAATCGCAATTGACCAGAAGGGATCCAGTCGGAATCCCCGGTCGACCGTGGGTACTGTGACCGAGATTTACGACCATATGCGGCTCCTCTGGGCACGAATCGGGAAGCCACACTGCCCCAATTGCGGCCGCGAAATCAGCCGGCAGTCACCCCAGCAAATGGCCGAACGGATCATGGACTTTGACGAGGGGTCACGGGTTCTCGTGCTCGGTCCCGTCATCCGCGACCGTAAGGGCGAGCACAAGGGCGTCTTCGAACAGATCCGCAAGGAAGGTTTTGTCCGTGTCCGGGTAAACGGAGAAATCCGCGACCTGGATGAATCGTTCGAACTCTCCAAA
This sequence comes from uncultured Thermomicrobiales bacterium, assembly GCA_964462545.1. GTDB lineage: Bacteria > Chloroflexota > Chloroflexia > Thermomicrobiales > CFX8 > CAYWXR01. Next base: position 116,565 of record CAYWXR010000001.1, on the reverse strand, counting down.
TACAAGCGGCACACCATCGAGGTCGTCGTCGACCGCCTGGTTGTCCGTACTGAATCCGAAGATGACGCCCACGCTCTTCGCATCCGGTTGATCGATTCACTCGAGACTGCCTTGCGCATGGGCGGTGGCTTCGTCACCGTCTCGGTCGTTGACGGTCCGGAATACAACTTCTCGGAGTATTTCGCCTGCCCGGTCTGCAACATTTCTATTGGCGAGATCGAGCCGCGATCCTTCTCCTTCAACAGTCCACACGGCGCCTGCCCGACCTGCACCGGCCTCGGCGTTTCGATGGAATTCGACGAAGACCTGCTCATCCCGGATCGCACGCTCAGCCTTTCTTCCGGTGCTATTGCGCCGTGGTCACGGCCCGGCAGGGAGACATCGCGCTGGTACGAGACGATTCTGGAATCGGTTGCCGAAGAGTACGGCATCTCGATGTCAACCCCGTGGAACGAACTCGATCCAGCCCACCGCGAGATCATCCTCCACGGCGGCAAGCAGTCGAACATTGCCGTGCAATACACCTCGCGAAAGGGTCGCAAGCGGCGCTACAACGTCCGCTTTGAAGGTGTCATCCCGTCACTCCAGCGGCGCATTCGGGAAACATCGTCTGACTGGGTTCGTGAGGAACTTGGCCAGTACATGGCGGCCAGACCGTGCCCGGATTGCGCCGGAAAGCGGTTGCGTCCGGAAGTGCTGGCGGTCACCGTTGGCGAGAAGTCCATTATCGAGATCACCGATCTCAGCATCGCCGACGCCCTCAACTTCTTCACAACCCTGACCGAGCAGTGGCTCAGCGAACGCGAGCAACTCATCGCCCGGCAGGTTCTGAAGGAAATCACCGAACGTCTCGGTTTTCTGAACGATGTCGGTCTCGACTACCTGACGCTCAACCGGTCGGCAACCACGCTCTCCGGCGGCGAGGCCCAGCGGATCCGTCTGGCAACCCAGATCGGTAGCCGCCTGATGGGTGTGCTCTATGTACTGGATGAACCATCCATTGGCTTGCACCATCGCGACAATGCACGCCTGATCCATACACTCGAACGCCTCCGTGACCTGGGCAACACGGTTCTGGTGGTCGAGCACGATGAAGAGACGATGCGTGCTGCGAACTGGATTATTGATATTGGTCCCGGTGCTGGTGAACACGGCGGACACATCGTCGCTGCCGGCGATTTCGATGACATCCTGAGGCAGCCCGAGTCGATAACCGGGCAGTACCTCAGCGGCACGCGAAAGATCCCGATTCCGGAGGTCCGCCGCACCGGAAACGGCAAGAAACTTGTGCTCAAGGGGGCCCGCGAGAACAACCTGAACAATGTTGACGTCGAGTTCCCGCTTGGCACGTTGATCTGCGTGACCGGTGTTTCGGGCTCCGGCAAGAGTACCCTGATTACTGACACGCTCTACCGGCGGGCAGCCCAGGCACTCTACCGGGCAAAGGACAAACCGGGCGCGCATGACGCGCTTCTGGGACTCGAAGAGATCGACAAGGTCATCGACATCGACCAGAGCCCGATCGGACGCACACCGCGTTCGAACCCGGCTACCTATACGGGTGCGTTCACCTACATCCGGGAACTCTTTGCTTCCATGCCCGAGGCAAAGGCTCGCGGCTACAAGCCGGGGCGCTTCTCGTTCAACGTCAAGGGTGGCCGCTGTGAAGCATGTACCGGAGACGGCATCATCAAAATCGAGATGCAGTTCCTGCCTGATGTCTATGTTCCTTGTGAGGTCTGTGGCGGTAAACGCTACAACGATGAGGCGCTGGAGATCCGCTTCCGTGGTCACACTATCGCCGATGTCCTCAGCATGACCGTCGAGGAGGCGCTGGAAGTCTTCGAAAACATTCCGCGCATCTTCCGGAAACTGGAAACGCTGAACGATGTCGGTCTGGGGTACGTAAGGCTGGGTCAACCCGCCACCCAGCTTTCCGGCGGTGAAGCCCAACGCATCAAACTGGCGACCGAACTGAGCCGCCGGGCCACTGGCAAGACCCTCTACATCCTTGACGAGCCGACAACCGGCCTGCACTTCGCCGACATCGAGAAACTGCTCGGCGTGCTGCAACGTCTCACCGATGCCGGCAACACGATTGTCGTCATCGAGCACAATCTGGATGTTATCCGGGCGGCCGACTGGATCATCGACCTCGGGCCGGAAGGTGGCAGCAAGGGTGGCCGGATCATCGCCACCGGTACGCCGGAAGAAGTCGCACAGGTCGAGGATTCACACACGGGTCAGGCACTCCGCTCATTCCTGCCCGAAGTTGCCATTGCCGCCGACTAGATCGCCGCTGCGGCTATCAACGTGCATACCTGAACGTCACGCCTGCGTCGTCTTGATGCAGGCGTGACCGTTCTTCCGGAACCGGTCATCGGCGACAAGGTGACAACCTGTCCAATCTGGTATGGGAAATTGCTGCCTGTTATCATAATCTCGCGAGGCGATAAGCAGAATCTTTGTTCGTTGTAGACGTCTGACGTTATCGAACGCGGTGGCACTCATGGCAATGCAAACGGAGCCGCTCCAACGTAGCCTCATTCAGCGTCCGGTTCTTGTTCTCAACCAGAACTACGAACCGATCAACGTCTGTTCCCTCCGGCGTGCCATTGTCCTGGTCATCCGGGAAAAAGCCGAGATGATCGAAGCCTATCCGGTGCCCCTCTATTCCACATCACTCTTCTACGAGGCACCAAGCGTCATCCGGCTGTACCAACTGGTACGACGGCCACGACCACGGGTGAAGCTCACCAGACGGGAAGTCTTTGTCCGTGACCGGTACACTTGCCAGTATTGTGGAGCCAGCCACGGTGATTTGACGCTGGACCATGTTGTGCCGAGGTCGCGTGGAGGCACAAATACCTGGGAGAATCTCGTAACCGCCTGCCGGTCCTGCAACCATCGCAAGGGCGGCAAATCGGTGAAGGAGGCGAGAATGACCTTGCTACAGGCGCCGTATGAACCGAGAGCCGGAGCATACTACTCGATCGAACGTCGGCTGCATTCCTCGACGCTCGATACCTGGTTGAAGTTCCTGCCTGGTCTCGATCCATCCAGCCTGTCGCTGGGCTCCTCGTCTGATTAGCGGCTTGACGCACCGGAATGGTGCAGCAACGCCGCCAACGCCCCCTGCGGGGCGTTTTTCATTTCTGTGACAAAATGTGGTGTGGAAAGGAAGATCGATGCTGGACCTGAACCTGATCCGGGAGAAACCCGACTTTGTCAAGGCGGAAATCGCCAAACTCAATGACACCGCCCCGATTGACGAGATTCTTGCGGCCGACAAGCGGCGCCGTGAACTCCTGACAGAATCTGAAACCCTGAAGGCCGAGCGCAACGCCGGCTCTAAGGAGACCGGAAAGAAGGCTCCGGGCGCAGAACGCGACGCCCACATCGCCCGGATGCGCGAACTTGGCGACCGCATTGCCGAACTCGACAAACTGATCGCCGAAGTTGATGTCGAACTTCGCAACCTTCAACTGGTTGTGCCAAACCTCCCCCATCCCGATGTGCCGATCGGCAAGGATGATTCCGAAAATGTCATCACTGCCACCTGGGGAACGAAGCGGGAATTCGATTTTGAACCCAAGCCGCATTGGGAACTGGGAGAAGCGCTCGGAATCATCGACTTCGAACGGGGCATCAAGGTTTCAGGGTCCCGCTTCTACATGCTTCGTGGGGCCGGAGCCCGCCTGCAACGCGCACTGATCACCTGGATGCTCGACATGCACACCTTGCAGCACGACTACAGCGAGGTCTATCCACCCTACCTGGTACGCGACGAGGCGTTGATCGGGGCCGGCAACTTGCCGAAGTTCGCCGAGAACCAGTATCGCGACGAAGCATCAGGGCTCTGGATGATCCCGACCGCCGAGGTGCCGGTGACCAACATGTACGCCCAGGAGATCCTCGATGGCAGCCAGTTGCCAATCCACCACGTTGCGTACTCCGCCTGTTTTCGCCGTGAGCAACTTAGTTCCGGACGAGACGTCCGCGGCATCAAGCGCGGCCACCAGTTCGACAAGGTCGAAATGGTCAAGTTCTGCACGCCGGAGACGTCAGTGGAAGAACACGCGAAGCTCATCCAGGATGCAGCCGATGTCCTTGAGGCACTGAACATCCCCTACCAGCGGGTCCAGATGTGCACCGGAGACCTCTCTTTCGTGGCAATGAACAAGGTGGACCTGGAAGCCTGGGCACCGGGTGTAGACGAATGGCTGGAAGTCTCTTCCTGCAGCAACTTCGGGGACTTCCAGGCGCGCCGGGCAAACATCCGCTACCGGCCGGCTGAAGGGCAGCGACCTCGCTTTGTCCACACCCTGAACGGATCGGGACTGGCCCTGCCACGCACCATGATCGCGATTATGGAAAATTACCAGCGTGAGGACGGATCAATCGAAATTCCGGAAGTGCTTCGCCCGTATATGGGCGGGCAGGAAGTCATTTCTCACGCCTGAAAACATGGCAATTTCGGCGCACACCGCGTACCATTAGTCGCTGTGTGCGCCGCCTGGAGAGGTGGCCGAGTGGTTGAAGGCGGCTGTCTTGAAAACAGTTGAGGTGTAACAGCCTCCGGGGGTTCGAATCCCTCCCTCTCCGCCGGGTTCACACGCAAACAGGGGAAGGTGCCAGAGAGGCCGAATGGGGCCGCCTGCTAAGCGGTTAAGGGCTGTAAAGGTCCTTCGAGGGTTCGAATCCCTCCCTTCCCGCCACAACGCTCCGGTCACATGACCGGAGCGTTTTCGTTTGGCGCAGACCATTGATGCCCGGGAATATTCGCGCCCGTCCGGACGCTGTGAGAAACAACGGGCGGGCTAGTGCTGGGTCGATGTGGAAAGCTGCAATCCGGCGATGCCGGCGATCACCACGAGAAGTGACACAATCTTCAGAAGGTCCTTCGACTCGCCAAGTACCAGCATCCCCACTACTGCCGTCCCGGCCGCGCCAATCCCGGTCCAGGTAGCGTAGGTCACACCCACCGGAAGCACTTTCAATGCTTGTGAGAGCAGGAACAGACTGGCAGCGGCAGAGAGGAGAAAAAGAGCAACCCAGCCGGGCCGGGTAAACCCTTCACTGTTCTTGAGGCTGACCGCGAAGACGATCTCCAGCAATCCAGCCACAAACACGAAGAGCCACGCCATTTCGTCGTATCCTTCCAGTATGTCAACTTCCCGGATTACCGGGCTTCTGACAATCGATCCCCAGGCAAAGGAGTCAATCCATGCGCGATCTTATCGATAAAGCTGTATCCGAGCGGACGTGGGCAGTTGTTGGCGCATCCAATGACCGCTCCAAGTTTGGCAACAAGATCTACCGGGACCTGCGAGCGGCCGGCTACAAGGTCTACCCGGTACATCCAACCGAAACTGAGGTTGAGGGTGATACCGCCTATGCGTCGGTAAAGGACCTGCCGGAGAAGCCAGCCGTGGTCGACGTGGTGGTGCCTTCCTGGGTTGGCCAGAAGGTTGCTCGTGAGACCGCTGAAGCAGGCATCCCCTATTTCTGGCTACAGCCAGGTGCTGAATCGGATGAACTCATCAGAAACGCAATGGAACTCGGACTGAACGTCATCCACAATGCCTGCGCGATGGTCGAGAAGCGGCGTTGGGAGGACGGGTAATCCATCAATGCTAGACTGGTATTAGCAGGTTGAAGCATAAACCTCGCCGTTGCCAGCGCGTCTCGCCGGCACGCTTCGCATCGTATATGAGGCACAGAAATGGTTGAACCTGAAATCTCGGAGGGTAGCAGGGACTGGGTCACTGCTGCAGCCCTGGCAGTCTCGATAGTCCTGTTGGTCTGCGTCTTTATCTGGATCGTCGTCCGGCTCGAACCGGTCATGGGCGACTTCGTCCCGTCCGGCGCACCAACGGCGACGGTCACTGCGGGTTCATAGGAAACCGGGAAAATCACCACCCTTTGCTATACTCCAAAGTCGTTACGGTAATCACTTCCACTGCAACACAACGCGACTGAAGGAGTTCCAATGCAGCAGGTGACAATCATTGGTCTGGGCCTCATCGGGGGCTCAATCGGTCTGGGGCTCCGTCGGTGGGCGTCCAACGACGGCAAGCGCCAGCCGGTGCTGTCCATCACCGGATTCGATACAAACCTCGAACACCAGAACTACGCCAAGAAGATCAAAGCTGTCGACAAGACGGAATGGGACCTGCCACGGGCCATCCAGGATGCTGACCTTGTCATCGTTTCCGTCCCGCCCCTCTCGGTCCGCGGCGTCTTCTCGGCGATCGCCGATGTCCTGAAACCCGGTGCAGTCGTTACCGACGTGACGTCCACCAAGGCAGACATCATGGAATGGGCAAAGGAACTGCTGCCGGACACTGTCCACTTCGTTGGCGGGCATCCGATGGCCGGCAAGTCTGTGAGCATTGAGGGCGCCGACGCCGATCTGTTCAAGGGCGCTTCCTGGTGCATTGCACCATCGGTAAACGCTGATGAGAACGCGGTCCAGACTGTTCTCGGGATGGTGAGCGCGCTCGGCGCAGAGGCAACCTTCGTTGACCCGCATGAACACGACGGATTCGTCGGAGCTGTCAGCCACATGCCGTTCATGCTTTCCATCGCGCTGATGAACTCGGTCAGCCGCGATCCGGCCTGGCGAGACATGAAACTGCTCTCCTCCACCGGGTTCCGCGACATGTCCCGCCTCGCAGGCGGCAGCGCCGAAATGCACCGCGACATCTGTCTCACCAACCGTGAAGCAATCACACGCTGGGTTGGCAACGCCATTGTGAACCTTGAAGAGATGCGCTCGCTGATCGCTGCCGGCACCGAAGAGGCAGACCAGCGGCTGTTTGAACTGTTCGAGGAGGCTCGCGACGCTCGTGCCGAATGGGCTACTGCCGAGCGGCGAACCGGTGACCTGGTGCAAAATACCGAATCCGAATTCGGGAACATTTCGATGACCAGCCAGTTCAACCAGATGCTTTTCGGATCAATGCTGCGTCGCAAACCCCGCCTCGGCACTGAAGACGACGAGAAGAAGAAGCGACCAGCCTCGCGACCTGACCGGCAGTAGAGGCCCAAACCTGATCTGGATAGCAAAAGACCCCGGCTCTCGCCGGGGTCTTTGACTTGCTGTGTGCGAATTGTTCCGGTTTACGGCACCAACGCCCACTCGCCAGGCAGGCGATAGTGATAGAGCGAGCGAGTCGGTTCGCCATTGTGACGAATGCGGCCACGATCCACTCGCAGAATCTCGGAGTAGCTGTTCTGCACCTGGACGATGCGCCGGGCATCAAGGTTAAACACGATCAATCCCGACTGCGCCGGCTGGGTGCTGGCGGCCCGGGTCGTCTCGTTATACACCCGGAATGGCGGCAGGTCATCCGGTTGAAGGTCGGCGATCTGGCGCTCGATGGCAACCGTATTGCCGCGAATGTTGTGCTCGTCAAACACGGAAAGCCCGTTCAACACGTCACGGACAAATGCCGCATCGTAGCGCTCAACGTGGGACAGCATATCGCGCAGCGACTTTGGCCCCCGCGCACAGGCAGCCACCATCATTTTCAGGACATGGCCGGGACCGATAAAGCTGGTGGTCGTCTCTCCATCGGTAACGGTATATCGGATTCGGGTCACGGCTGGGGTCTCCTGGATACGTTTGCCGGACGCTCCGGCACAGAAGAAAAACTCTATCACAGGGCACCAAATTTACCGTCCGGAGATGCCGGCTGAGGGATCCGCCAGGTGTCGATGTCGTACACTACCTACAGGGACAACAGGGATACTCCGGACATTCGTTCAGCTACAACTATCCGGTATCTGCCAGTTGGCGCACTGCCATCTGATGCATGATTCATGCACGTCGCGTCTACTCTGTTCCACCGCCGAAAGGGCGTCCAGCATGACAGACAAACGCTACAGCAAGGTCGAGCAGGAAGTTATCAATATCCTCAATCAGATGGATGATCTGCCGGAGAAGGACCCGCCGTCAAACCTGATCCAGTTCCGGCCGAAGCCAAAGCCGCGCCGGTTCTCCATGCCGGCACGAGCACCACGCCGTTCCGGTTTGCTGGACAAGGTAAGCCAGTACTCTGCAGGCTCATGGCTCGGGGTCGGTATCTTTGCGTTGTTGCTTACCTGGGGATTCGGACGCTATGGCATGGTGTTTACGGCCATCGGCCTGACCATTGCGGCCGCTGCGTTCCTGGCTGCGCTGTATGTCCGGCGGACCGGCGCACGTCCACGTGGACTTGGCCCGGCCAGTGGGACAAAACGCTGGCGAGGACAGGACATCGAGTTCACCACCCCGAAAGCGTCCCACAGCAAGCACTGGGATATCTGGCGCATCGGGCGGCGCAGATAAGTCCCGCCAGCAAGCCCGCCGACCGACCGTTCGCCAGGAAGCCGACAGAACCAGATGCCGAAAATCGTTAGTGATGTTATCGATACCTACATCTTCCGCCTCGTCAATGGCAGGGTCCAGTTTCTGGTCCTCCGCCGCCACCCGGACGTAGCTATGGGGGACACCTGGCAGTCCGTTCACGGAAAAATCTCGCCCGGAGAAACGGCGGTTGAAGCAGCCCGGCGGGAAATAACCGACCGGACCGGCATCGAACCCGAACGGATGTATTCGGCGGACTACATTTCCCAGTTCTACGACCACATCACCGACACAATTGTCCTCGCTCCTACCTTTGCGGCCCGTGTACCAGCCACGGTACGGCCCCGCCTGAGCAACGAATACAGCGACTACGCCTGGTGCGACCTTGAGGAAACCACCGGCAGGTTAATGTGGAATGCCCAGCGCTGGGCTGTCCGTCACATCTACGATGTCATCGCCATGAGCGGCGCAGACGCGGAGATGTACGCGCTCTGACAGGATGTACGTTCAGGTATAATTCGAGTCGTTTTCCGGACGCTGGTATCCTCCGGATTTTGCCCACATCCTGAGCGGAGCATCCCCCTTGCCACCCTTCAAGATCATCTCCGATATGAAACCAACCGGTGACCAGCCCGCGGCAATCGAGGCCCTGGTGCGTGGCCTGAATGCCGGCATGAAACGACAGACACTGCTCGGCGTCACCGGGTCGGGCAAGACCTTTACGATGGCAAATGTCATCGAGGCGGTGCAACGACCTACACTGATCCTTGCCCACAACAAGACGCTAGCCGCCCAGCTCTATGCCGAGATCAAGGAGTTCTTCCCGGAGAACGCGGTCGAGTACTTCGTCTCCTATTACGACTACTATCAGCCCGAGGCGTACATCCCGAGCACCGACACCTACATCGAGAAAGACGCCGACATCAACGAGGAGATCGATAAACTCCGGCACGCCGCGACCCGTTCTCTCCGCAGCCGGAACGATGTCATCATCGTTGCATCTGTTTCCTGTATTTACGGTCTTGGTTCGCCTTCGGACTACGAGGAGCAGATCGTCTCGCTCAAGCGCGGACAAATGACACGCCGCGACCGGGTGCTGCGCCACCTGATCGACATCCAGTACGACCGGAACGACATGACGCTGGTGCGCGGTACGTTCCGGGTGCGTGGCGACACGCTCGAAATCTATCCCGTCTACGACGAACTTGCCGTCCGGGTGGAGTTCTTCGGAGACGAAGTTGAGCGTATCGTCGAGGTTGACCCGCTGACCGGTGAGATACTCTCGGAAAAGGACACCATCGAGATCTTCCCGGCCCGCCACTTTGTTACGACGTCCGACAAACTTGCCCTGGCAATTGCCGACATCGAGGAAGAACTGAAGGAGCACCTGGCCCTGCTGAATGCCCAGGGGAAGGTGCTCGAAGCGGCACGACTCAAGCAGCGCACGATGTATGACCTGGAGATGCTTCAGGAGACCGGATATTGTGCCGGAGTCGAAAACTATTCGCGCCACCTTGCCCGGCGGGAACCGGGTCAGCAGCCATGGACGTTGCTGGACTATTTCCCGCCGGATTTCCTGATGATCATTGACGAGTCGCACATTTCGTTGCCACAGGTCCGCGGTATGTATGCCGGCGACAAGTCTCGCAAGGACATGCTGATCGAACATGGCTTCCGCCTGCCGTCAGCGCGGGATAATCGCCCGTTAACCTTTGACGAGTTCCAGCGGCATCTTGACCAGGTAATCTATGTTTCAGCCACTCCTGGCCCGTACGAAATGGAACATTCGGAAGAGATCATCGAGCAGGTCATCCGCCCGACCGGCCTGATCGATCCCGAGATTTCCGTTCGCCCGACCAAGGGTCAGATCGACGACCTGATGCACGAGATTCAGATCCGCATCCGGCGTGGCGAGCGTGTGCTAGTGACAACCCTCACCAAGAAGATGGCCGAGGACCTCTCGGATTACCTGAAGGAATCCGGGGTTCGCACGCACTATCTCCACTCGGAGATCGACACGCTGGAGCGCATCGAGATTCTCCGCGACCTGCGGCTCGGTATCTACGACGTAGTTGTCGGCATTAACCTGCTCCGTGAGGGCCTGGACCTGCCGGAAGTTTCGCTTGTCGCCATTCTCGACGCCGATAAGGAAGGCTATCTCCGGTCGACGACTTCACTGATCCAGACCATCGGCCGGGCAGCCCGGCATGTCGAGGGAACCGTCATCATGTATGCCGATAACATGACGGCATCCATGAAGGCAGCCATCGACGAAACATACCGTCGTCGAGCGATCCAGATCGCCCACAATGAAGCCAACAACATTACCCCGACTACGATCGTCAAGGAGATTCGTGACCTGACCGAACGTATCAAGATGGTCGCCGAGGAGAGCCCGACCTACGATGCCGGCACGCCTGATGGTGTGATTGCCGAAATCCCGCCAGATGAACTGGCCCGGTTGATCAAGGACCTCGAGCGCCAGATGAAGGATGCGGCCAAACAGCTCGAGTTTGAAAAGGCTGCATTGCTCCGCGACCAGATTGTCCACCTGCGGCGCGTGCAGGAAGTGGTGTAACTCCCCGTCGGTCAAATGCTTTCCAGTGTGTAGCGTTTGGCCGAACGGTTCGCGAAAGGGACTCCTGGAACGATGCAATCTCCACCACCGCAGGGTGGATTGAACGGACCATCCCCGGACGACTCAATGAACTCAAATACGCTGGCCATGGTGCTGGCGGGGGTAGTCTTTGCCCTCGCTGTCATCTTTGCCGGCTTCCTCATCCTCCGGGATCGAGGAGATAATGATGGACTTGATCTGGGACTTGCGACTGCAACTCCCACGGTTGAATCCGGTTCCAGCCTGCTGGCATCGCCGACTCCTCCAGGGGACAACGCCACCTCGACCCAATCCGGAACGCCCACCTCGCCGGCCAGTGCCACGCCAACAGGAACGATCAGGGTCTTTCCGACGCTGACGCCGGCACCAACGTCGACGGATGAACCGACCGAAGAAATCGAGCCAACGGAAGAAGAGGACCTCGAGGACCCGGACCCAACCGATGAAGAGGCCGACCCGACCGAACCCGACGATTCAGAGGGAGAAGACGACCCGACGGAACCAGTCGATGAGGAACCGGTGTCAGGAGATTTCGGCTTCCTGCCCCAACCTCAGCTTCCCAGTGGTGGTCCAGGCTCGGCGCTGGACCTCGACTACCAGCTGGCAACATCGCTGGAACTTGTTCCGGAGACAGCCACCGTCTTTGAAATTGCCTGGCCGATCTACACGCCCGGCGAGGTAGAGCAAATCGCAGCAAATCTTGGCCTCGACGGCGACATTGTCAACAGCGCTGAAGGGTTCTACAGCGTCAGCGGCTCGGGTGGCTCGCTCTACATCTCCCCGACGGTAATCGAGTTCAGTACCGCCGTTTCCGAGGCGGACGGAACACTCCCGAGCTCCGACGTTGCCATCGACGCTGCCTGGACCTGGTTCAGTTCGTTCGGGATCGACGGAATCGAGGCAGGGCATTCGGAGATTGTTGCCGTTGAGGAAGGCCGTGGGTTGACGGTGGTAGCCATCTATCCCTCCTACCCGCAGCCCAATCTCGCGCCGACACCTTCCGCGCGGTTGAAGATCTCTTCATCCGGGAATGTCGAGGAAGCCACCATCATCTGGCCCTACTACCTGGTCGAATCCGACTACGGGCTGCGGCCGGGAATCGACATCTGGGAGAGCTTGCGGAGCGGCATCGCCTTTGTGTCAGCCGACACGTCGGAATCCGGTGCGGGTTACGGGGTGATGAACGTCAGTGACATTTCAATCGCCTACACGGTCGCCGGCAGCCCGGCTGGCCGGCAATTCCTGGTGCCAGTGGTCGTATTTGGCGGGTATGCCAATATCAATGGAGTTGACGTGTACGTCGAAGCATTTGTCCCGGCGATCTACCATCAGGATATCCCCCAGGGATGAAAAAACGCATCGCCGCCGGAGCAGTTGTTCTCCTGGTCATCGTCTTGGTGGGTGTAGCTGTGCTCGCGCCGCTCCGCTCACCGGAAAGCATGACCGTTGAAGCCAGGGCCCTTCACAGTTGGGGCTATTATGTCGCCTATGCTGATGACTCCTTCGAGTCACTGAAAGCCAACCTCGATCATCTGGACGTCGTCTCCCCCTATTCCTACCACCTGACACCGAACGGATCTCTCAAGGAGTTCGACGAACCGGCAACCACTGCCTACATCCGCAATAACAGCAGCGCGAAGATTCTCCCGATCGTCCAGAATGAACCGCGCTGGAACGACTTTTCCGTCACGATGGGCACGCCTGAAAAACGCCAGGCTTTTGTCGACATCCTGCTCGACCTGGTTGAGCGGAAGAACTACGACGGCATCCACATCGACTTCGAGGCGATCAACACGACTGACAGCGAGATCCTGACTGACTTCATGAAGCGCCTGTCTGAAGCTTTCAGGCCGCGTGGCCTGATCGTCAGCCAGGCGATTATCCCCCGTGTTTCAAACAACCCGACGACCTGGGGCGGTGCATACGACCAGAAGGAACTGGCCAAATACAACGATTACATCGTGCTGATGGCCTACGACCACACACCGGTCGGCTCTTCGACTCCAGGCCCGATTGCACCGATCTGGTGGGTTCGCCAGGTGCTGGCTTACTCGGTGACGCAGATTCCGGAATCGCAGATCATTCTCGGCGTCCCGTTCTATGGCTATGACTGGAACACAAGGAAGGGTCCGCCGGCAACAGCAGTAACCCATACCCGGGCCCGGCAACTCGCACAACGAGCTGGCGCAACCTCGGGTTTCAGCGCAGAACACCAGACACCGTGGGTTAAGTACAAGGACGACAACGGCGACCAGCACGAGATCTGGTACGAAAACGCCGACAGTTTCCAGCAGCGGATTCTCCTGGCGATGGAGTACGAAGTCTCCGGTTTCGCCGGCTGGCGGCTTGGCCATGAAGACCCGGACGTCTGGAAGGTGGTGGCAAGCCTGGAAACGCCGGCAACCCCGGTCGCCCCCCGTGCCTCCACCAGCACAAGTTGGTACTTCCCTGAAACCAACCACACGCTGTCCGACCAGTTCCTCACCTACTGGGTCGCAAATGGTGGACTGAGCAGGTTTGGATATCCTCGAACAGAGCCATTTGTCGAATATGATCCGCTGGAAGGCGAGAGTTATCTCGTCCAGTATTTCGAACGCGCCCGGTTTGAACTCCACCCGGAGTTCGCCGGGACAGAGTACGAAGTGCTGCTCGGTCACATCGGAAGGTGGGCACTGCAGGAGTACCGGGGACTCGATCCCTGGGAAACGGCCGGCTCTCCGGAACCGGGCAAACGATACTTTCCGGAGACCGGGCACTCAATGAGCCCGGTTTTTGAGACCTACTGGGAAACACAGGGCGGACTCACCCGCTTCGGTTACCCGATCAGCCGGGAGTTTCACGAGTTCAATGTCGAGGATGGCAACACCTACCTGGTGCAGTATTTCGAGCGCGCCAGAATGGAATACCATCCGGAGTATGCCGGCACCGAGTTCGAGGTGCTGTTGGGGTTGCTGGGCAACGAAATGCTGCGGGAACGGGGATGGATTCGATGATTGAAACGGAGAGCTACAAGCTCATTTTGCTGCTGAACGGGCCAAACCTGAACCTGCTCGGCAAACGTGAACCGGACATCTATGGCCACGAGACACTGGAAGACATTGTTACTCGTGTCCAGGAAGAAGCCACGGCTGCCGGATTCGAGGTCATTTCCCACCAGTCGAACCATGAAGGTGAACTGCTCGACATCATCCACCAGTACGGCTGGATCTGCTCTGGTATCATCATCAATCCGGGAGCGTTCACGCACTACAGCATTGCGCTTCGAGACGCGATCGCGGCTGTGCCGGCACCGGCCATCGAGATCCATCTCTCGAATACCTATGCTCGTGAAGCCTTTCGTCACCACTCGGTGATTGCGCCGGTTGCATTGGGATCAATCGCTGGTCTTGGATCGCATGGATACATCCTTGCGCTGCATCATCTGATCGAGCGGTTCAACAGGGAAGGGTAGCGACAGATTGACCGAGTTTGAGGAACGAATTGAGGCGGTGCGTGCTGCGTTCGACGCCGCCGGCATCGACGGGATGCTGATCACCCACCCCACAAACCGGCGTTATCTGACCGGTTTCACCGCAGATGATATCCCTCCCAATGAATCCTCCGGTCATCTGATTGTTGGCAAAGACGCCACAATTCTTGTTACCAGCTCGGTCAACATCACCCAGGCAGAAGCCCAGGCTCCGCACGTGAAGGTCGTCAACCGCGTTCCATCATGGGGCCGGTGTGACGCTGATGCAATCAAGGAACTCAACATCCACAACATCGGATACGAGTCTGACGCCATCCTTGAAAGCAACTTCCGGGCAATCGGCGAAGCACTGGAGAAGGATGGCTACGACTTCGAGTGGGTGCAGGCCGACGGTCTGGTCGAGAAACTGCGTGCCGTGAAGTCGCCGAGCGAGATTGCCCTGCTACGCAAGGCATTCGAGATCACCGTTGAGGCGTTCGAGCGGGTTGCTCCGACCATTCAGGCAGGTCAGACCGAGGCCGAGGTCGCCTGGAAGATTCATCAGGCGTTTGTAGAACTTGGCGCCGAGGGTCCGGCATTCCCGACGATCGTCGCCACCGGGCACCACGCTGCACGACCTCACCATGAACCAGGCAACGCGGTCATTGAGGAAGGGCAGTCGATCATCATCGACATGGGAGCCCGCTACGAGGGCTACTGCGCCGATCTTACCCGCACCGTCTGGGTAGGAGAGCCGGACCCGCGACTTGCCGAGGTCTACCCTGTCATCGCCCAGGCGGTGGAAGAAGCCTTCGAGCGACTAGGTCCCGGCGTCTCCTGCAAGGACCTGGACAGCTACGCCCGCGATTACATTGCCGCCCACGGTTTCGGGGATGCATTCACCCACTCCCTGGGCCACGGTGTCGGATTGCGGGTTCACGAAAGCCCCGGTTCCAGTCAGCGATCGACAGATGTGCTGGCTCCGGGAAACACCTTGACAATCGAGCCGGGTGCGTACTTCCCCGAGTGGGGAGGTGTCCGGGTTGAAGACGTCGTGCTCGTCACCGAGGACGGATTTGAGATACTCACCAGTGGCGCATCGAAGAAGAGCGTCTGACAGGAAGGGGCCGGGAATTGATTGATACAGGCAGTTTGCGTAAGGGACTCATCATCGAACACGAAGGTGAGTTGCTGCGCATCAACGAATACCAGCACGTCAAGCAGGGCCGGGGTTCGGCCTTTGTGCGCGTAACGCTGAAGAATATCCGCACAGGTTCGACCGTCCAGCAGACATTCAATGCTGGCACCCGTTTCGCCCAGGTACGTCTTGAGCGCCAGCGGGCCCAGTATCTGTATGGCGACGGCGACGACTACCATTTCATGGATCTGGATACCTACGAGCAGTTCGTGCTCGACAGCGAAACGCTTGGCGATGCCCTGAACTACCTCAAGGTTGAGGACACCATTGACCTGCTCACCTACCAGGGTGAAGCCATCGACATCGAACTGCCGATCACGGTGAACCTGGTGGTCACCCAGACCGATCCGGGATTCAAGGGCGACACTGCAACGGGTGGCAACAAGCCGGCCACCGTCGAAACCGGACTGGTGGTAACCGTTCCGCTCTTTATTTCGGAAGGCGACACGATCAAGATTGATACTCGCACCGGTGAGTACATCGAGCGGGTAACGTAAGGACAAGGTGAACGTGACTGCCCCTGACGATCAACAACTCTCGGGCGAACGGCGCGAACTGAC
Organism: uncultured Thermomicrobiales bacterium; assembly: GCA_964462545.1. Taxonomy (GTDB): domain Bacteria; phylum Chloroflexota; class Chloroflexia; order Thermomicrobiales; family CFX8; genus CAYWXR01. The sequence continues at coordinate 100,389 of CAYWXR010000001.1, read as the reverse complement.
AGCCATGGTTGGCGAACTGATCTCGATGATGGAAGTCGGGGGCATCCGCTCGCTCGAACTCGAACACGGTGATCTCAAGCTTTCGTTGAAAGCGGGCAAGCGCACCGTCGTTCAGCAGGCCCCGGTCAACTATGTACCGGCGCCGCAACCGATGACCGGGGCCGAGGCGATTGCCGTTGCCGAGGAACCGGCCGGCCATATCATCAAGGCGCCGATGATCGGCACCTTCTACGTTGCCCCGGCGCCGAACGAACCACCGTTTGTGACAGTCGGTGACCATGTCACCGAAGGACAGACCATCGGTATCGTTGAGGCGATGAAGATCATGAACGAGATCGCCAGCGACCGCGAGGGTACCGTTGTCGAAATTCTGGCCAAGGATGGTCAGACGGTCGAATACGGCAGCCCGCTGGTGCGGATCGAGCCGGCCGGGGCATGAGCCTGCACTCGCCGCACGTACTCAGCGTCGAACTCCTGACGTCCTATCTCAGGGCGTTGATGGAGGAGGACGCAATCCTCTCCGACGTCTGGGTACGCGGCGAGGTGACCAATTTCAGCCGGTCAGCCGCAGGGCATTGCTATTTTTCACTCACCAGTGAGGGCAGCCAGTTGCGCTGCGTCCTGTTCAGGAACAGTCAGCGTGGGCTGCTCGCCCTACCTCGCAACGGTGACGTCGTCCTTGCCCACGGCCGGGTTAGCGTGTACGAGGCATCCGGCCAGTATCAGCTTTACGTCGATAACATTGCGCCGGAAGGTACCGGACTGCTCCAGTTGCAGTTCGAGGAACTGCGCCATCGTCTGGAATCAGAAGGATTGTTCGCTGCCGACCGGAAACGGCCGCTTCCGGAACGTCCGGCTGCGATCGGTGTGGTCACCTCGGCCACCGGTGCGGTTTGGCACGACATCCAGACCGTCACCCGCCGCCGTTATCCACTGGTGAAGCTTGTCTTCGCCCCTGCTTCGGTCCAGGGCCAAGGTGCCCCGGAAGAACTGGTGGCCAGCCTCCAGGCACTTCAGCAGCATCCGGAAGTCGAGGTCATCATCATCGGGCGAGGCGGTGGTTCTGCCGAAGACCTTGCCTGCTTCAACGATGAACGGCTTGCACGAGCGATTTATGCATCCAGCGTGCCGGTCGTATCTGCCGTCGGACACGAAACTGACGTATCTATTGCCGACCTTGTCGCCGATGTCCGCGCCGCTACGCCGAGCGCCGCTGCTGAACTCTGTGTGCCAGACCACCGCGAGCTACTGCAATCGATCAGGTACGACATGGAGCGGTCGCTCGACAATGCACGCTGGAAACTGCAACGCTGCCAGCAGCAGTTTGACGAGACACGATCGCTGCTGCGCCGCCTCGGCCCACAAGCCAGTATCGCCAATCATCGTCAGGAAATCCGGCGGACCAGGCAGCACATCGATACCCTGCTCTCTGCCTGCATCTCCCGTCACCGGCTTGAGGTCGCGGGGCAGGTGCGATCGGCACGACTACTTGACCCGCGAGACGTCCTGCGTCGCGGGTATGCATTGGTATCAACCAACGGAGATTCACCGACCAGAATCGGCTCCGCCGCTGCAGCCAACCAGCACGAACATGTCCGCATAACCTTCAGCGATGGAACCGTCGATGCAACAATCAGGAAGGCGCAATCATGACCGATACGTTCGATCTTGAAGGCAAGAGCTTTGAGGAACTCCTCGAGATGCTCCAGGAGACGGTCAACCAGCTCGACAGCAATGGCCTTACCCTTGAGCAATCTGTCCTCGCCTACGAACGATCAGTCGCGATAGCCGCCGCTTGCGAGAATATCCTGAATGAAGCCGAACTCCGCATCGAGCGCATCAATGCCCGTACCGGAAGCAACGGCGACCCGGATTACGACCGGGAACCGTACTAGGCACATTCGGCAATTGCCCTCCTGATTGAAAAGCACAACCGGGACGAACGTGGTTCGTCCCGGTTGTCTGTTCGTATGGGAATGTCTAGTATGCCCGCGCGAATACCACCTGATGTTCGGCTTTCTTGCCACAGACGACGCATGTGCCCGGATCTTCCGGCTGTTCCAGTGGCAGGCACCGGATGGTGGCGTGGGAATCGGCCTTGACCTTTGTTTCGCAAGCTTCATCACCACACCAGCCGGCGAGCGAGAACCCGGCGTTGGCCTTCACCCGCTCATACAGTTCTTCCAACGTCGAAACCTCGACAGTAAGGCTCTCGAGCCGCTCACGGGCTGCTGCCAGCATGTTCGCCTGGATCTCGACCATCAGGTCTTGCACGACTGCACCGAGGTCGACCAGCGGAACGCTTTGCTTCTCGCCGGTGTCACGCCGGACAACCATGACCTGCTCGTTCTCGACATCACGTGGGCCAGCTTCGATGCGAACCGGGACACCCTTGAGTTCCCATTCGCTGAACTTCCAGCCCGGTCGCTTGTCGTCACGATCATCAACGTGGATCCGGATATCCGTGCCGAGGGTGGTCTTGATCCGGGTGACGTAGTCCTCAACCAGTTCACGTTCGTGGTCCTTGCGCCAGATCGGAATGATCACCGCCTGAATCGGAGCTACCCGTGGCGGCAGTTTGAGTCCGTTACTATCGCCATGCACCATCACAATGGCACCGACGGTGCGGTGGCTGAGACCGAAACTCGTGTTGTGGGCGAACTTCCGCTCACCATCGCGATCAAGGAAATTGATCCCGAACACCTTGCCAAAATGATCGCCCAGATTATGGGAAGTACCGGACTGCAGCGCCCAGTTCTTGCCACCCATCATTGCCTCGATGGTGTACGTCCGCAGTGCGCCGGCAAACTTCTCGGACTCACTCTTGCGGCCCGGGATAACCGGAATAGCCAGTTCATTCTCAACGAAGTCCTGATAGACAGCCAGCATCTGGCGGGCCCGGTCCTCGGCTTCCTCGGCACTTGCGTGGCAGGTATGCCCCTCCTGCCAGAGGAACTCTGACGTCCGCAGGAAGGCGCGCGGGCGGTCTTCCCAGCGCAGCACCGAACACCACTGGTTGATCAGGATCGGCAGGTCACGGTAGGACTGAACCCAGCGGGCGTAGCTTCCGCAAATGATCGCCTCGGACGTCGGACGAATGGCCAGGCGTTCCTCGAGTTCATCGTTTCCGCCGTGCGTCACCCAGGCAACTTCCGGCGCAAAGCCCTCAATGTGGTCCGCTTCCTGCTGGAGCATGCTTTCCGGGATCAGCATCGGAAAATAGGCGTTCTGGACACCGGTTGCCTTGATCCGGCGATCGAGTGCAGCCTGCATGTTCTCCCAGAGTGCATACCCGTAAGGGCGGACGATCTTGCAACCGCGCACCGGCGCATCGTCGGCCAGTTCGGCACGCTTGACGACATCGACATACCAGCGGTCGAAGTCGTCCTCCTGGTCGGCAATCTCTTCAACATATCGCCGGGTGTTCTCAGTCGATGATCCAGTCAAGGTTTCAGTTCCTCCACTGTATGGCGCTGGCCGGGATTCGCCAATGCTTCCTGTACAATCGTGGTTCCGGGCAGGGTCCCCGGAGGCAGATTATAGCAAGCGTCCGGAATGGCACCTTCCACCATCCCGGTACAGGACGGATTTGGCGTGAGTTCTCGGCGAATAGCGATCATGACCGGAGGCGGCGATTGTCCCGGCCTCAACGCAGCAATCCGGGCGGTCACCCGAATAGCGGTCAACCATTTCGGCTACGAGGTCATCGGCATTCGCAACGGGTTTGAAGGACTTATCACCAACGACTCCGTCCCATTGGCACCGGCGAATGTCCGGGGAATCCTCCGGGTTGGCGGTACCATTCTGGGATCGTCAAACCGAACCAACCCGTTTCGCTACCTGCCCAACGATGACCCAATGGCAGAACCGATTGATGCCAGTGATATCGCCTGGAAAAACTTTCAGGCGCTCGGTGCGGACACCCTGATTGTCATTGGCGGCGACGGAACGTTGCTCCTTGCCGGCATGTTTGGCGACCACTTCGGTATTCCGGTGGTCGGTATTCCCAAGACAATCGACAACGACGTCCATGGCACCGACTACGCCATCGGATTCGACTCGGCAGTCTCGGTCGTCACTGATGCAGTAGACCGTCTTCACACCACTGCCGAATCGCATCACCGGGTGCTACTGGTCGAGGCGATGGGACGCACGGCTGGCTGGATCGCCCTTTATGCCGGGGTCACCGGTGGTGCCGATGTTGTACTCATACCGGAACGGCCCTATACCGTTGAAGGTATCGTCAACGCCGTGGAAAAGCGTCGCAAGAACGGTCACCGGTTCACTATTGCCGTGGTTGCCGAGGGGGTGAACGCCCCGGACGGTAGACATGTCTTCAAGGCGACGGCCGGAGAGGCGCATCGATGGCGTCTGGGCGGCGTCACCAGCCAGATCGAGGCAGTGCTGAACGCCGAACTTGACCAGGAAGTCAGGTCGCTCGTTCTCGGTCACCTCCAGCGCGGCGGTTCACCGACACCATTCGACCGCGCATTGGCAACGCAATTGGGTGCAAAGGCAATCCAGACTGTTGCCGACGGCGGCGGCAATGTTGTCGTCGGAATCCAGGGTTTGAGTATCGTCACCAGCCCGATTTCTATGGTGGCAACCGGTCCACGCCTGGTACCGGAAGACCACCCCATGATCACCGCCGGAATCCAGATGGGGATGTATCTTGGATAACAGGGACACCACACTCCCGGCCGGCAAGCTGCCGCCGGAACTGCTGGCTTCTGTGCTCTCCACCGTTCAAGTGAACGATCCCAGAGTATTGATCGGCCCGCGTGTTGGTACCGACGCAGCGGCAATCGACACCGGCAATGGAGTCCTCATCCTCAAGAGTGACCCGATTACCTTCGCGACCGATGACGCCGGCTGGTATCTGGTGAACGTCAACGCCAACGACATTGCCTGCATGGGTGGAACTCCACGCTGGCTGATGGTCACCGCGCTACTTCCCGAACATGCCACCACCCCGGCACTCGTTGAAGAACTCTTCAGTTCACTCAACCGCGCCTGCCAGGAACTGAACATCACATTGATTGGCGGTCACACCGAGATCACTATCGGGCTGGACCGGCCAATTCTGATCGGGTCGATGATTGGCGAGGCGACCTACAAGGCGCTAATTGACCCCGGCAAGGTCCAGGCAGGTGACACGATCCTTCTTTGCAAGGGTATAGCCATTGAAGGCACGTCATTGCTGGCCCGCGAAGCAGCCGAACAACTGGCAACCATGAACCCGGTTGACCGCGAGCGTGCGGCCGGTTTCCTGCACGACCCTGGCATCTCGGTGGTTGCAGCGGCAACGTACCTGAGGGATTCCGGCGCAGTTATCCGGGCGATGCATGATCCCACGGAAGGCGGCATCGCAACGGCACTCCGCGAACTGGGTGCGGCATCCGGTCACAGCCTGCAGGTAGATCTGGACCTGATCCCGGTGTACCCGGAAACACGACAGATCTGCGCCACGCTCGGCCTGGACCCGTTGGGCTTGATCGCCAGTGGCGCACTGCTGGCCATTGTGGCGGGCGAGGACGCCGAACGTGCTCTCCACCACCTCATGTCAAACGGTGTGCCGTGTGCCGCAATCGGGCATATCACCGGCCCCGGAAACGAGGTTGATGCAGTCCGCAGCGGCGAACCCGCCGAACTCCCGGAGTTTGAAGTCGACGAAATCGCCCGCTATTTCGCAGCGCTGGCCAACCTGAATCCGGACACATAGCAAGAGCGCCCGTCGCCGGGCGCTCGAGTCTGTTTCCTGTGGTTGAAGTGTCTGGTTAGACGTCCTTGCTCAGGGTCACCAGGAACTCCGGATTGTTCTGGGTCTTCGCCAGCCGGCCAAGCAACAGCTCAGTGCCTTCGGAACCACCCAGCATCGAAACCATGCGCCGCATCGTATAGACGTGCCGCAAGGTGTTGTCGTCGAGCAGGAGCTCCTCACGCCGGGTGCCCGAACGCTGGATATCGATTGCCGGATAGATCCGCCGTTCGGCCAGCTTCCGGTCGAGGTGGAGTTCCATGTTGCCGGTACCCTTGAACTCTTCGTAAATCACATCGTCCATGCGGGAACCGGTATCGACCAGACAGGTCGAGATGATCGTCAGGCTACCGCCACCCTCAATGTTCCGGGCGGCGCCGAAGAAGCGCTTCGGCGGGTAGAGTGCGACCGGGTCAATACCACCGGAAAGCGTTCGGCCGCTCGGTGGGACTGCCAGGTTATAGGCACGGGCAAGCCGGGTGATCGAATCCAGCAGGATGACGACGTCGCGGCCACCCTCCACCAGGCGCTTGGCGCGTTCGAGCGCCATTTCAGCAACCTTGGTGTGGTCCTCAATCGGCTCGTCAAAGGTTGACGAGACAACCTCGCCATCGACCGATCGCTTCATGTCGGTCACTTCTTCCGGCCGCTCACCAATCAGGCAGACCATCAGATGCACATCGTCATAGTTGGCAGTAATGCCATTGGCGATGGACTTCAGCAGGATTGTCTTGCCAACCTTTGGCGGAGCAACGATCAAACCACGTTGTCCACGGCCAATCGGTGCAACCAGGTCAAGCAACCGGGTGGAAAGAATGTTTGGCTGGGTTGCAAGCTCGAGCTGTTCGTGCGGGAAGATAGGAGTCAGGTGGTCGAAACTCGGCCGGCGCCGGGCGGATTCCGGATCAATACCGTTGACCGATTCGACACGCAGCAGCGAGTGATACTTCTCGTTATCCTTCGGCGGTCGGATGACGCCGGCGACCTTGTCGCCCGGGCGCAGCCCGAACCGGCGAATCTGGGATTGCGAAACGTAGACGTCGTCCGGACCGGGAAGGTATCGCTCACCACGAAGGAAGCCAAACCCGTCCTCGATAATGTCCAGAACACCTTCGCCGAACTTGAACCCGGAACGTTCTGCCTGGGCACGCAATACCTGGGCCGCCAGGTCTTCATTCCGGCGATAGCGCATCGGATGCTGGACTTCCATCTCGGTCGCCAGCTCGATCAATTCGGCTCGTGACATCTCCAGCAATTGCGAAATGTTGACACCAGGTGCCGGTTCCGGAGAGCGAACATGTTCCTGCTGCCTGTCGCGGTTGGAACGACGCTGCTGACGATTTTGCTGCCGGGTTGCCCCGTTCTGTCCAGGTTGCTGGCGACGCTGTCGCTGGGCAGCATCCGGGCTTTCAGATGCGACCGGTTCGGAAACTGCTTCCACCTCTGCTTCCGGTGAAGCTTCTGTCGCACCTACGGCTTCAACCTGCGGTTCGACGGGTGCAGCAGGAGTGGCTTGTTCACCAGATTCAGCAGATTCGGTTGTTGTTTCGGTTGGAGTTGGAGCCTCGGTTGCTTGTGCTGAAGGAGTATCTGGTGTTTCTGCCGGAGTCTCTGCCGCTGCAGCAGTGCGCCGGGTGCGTCGGCGGGGGGCAGGCTTTTCCTCGGCCGGTTCTTCAGCGGTGTCTGGAGCAACGGCTGCCGTTTCCGGCTCGGCAACAGCAGTTGCGGTCCTGGTTGTTCGCTTCCGCGTCTGCCTTGGTTTCTTCTCCTCGACAACCGCTTCGGTTGCTTCTGATGAATCAACCACGTTGATTCCGTCACTCTCGGATGGATTTTGAGATGTCATACACCACCGTCTGTTGTTGGCGCCATCGCGGCGCTGGCGGTCCGGCGGAAAACCGGACATGAACACACTGATTTGAAATTGCAAACTGGAATCATGCGTACTTCGATCATGCGGGATTCTGATTCAAGATCAAGATGTGAAACCGAACGTGAAGTTCAGAACGCTTCTCTGGTTGGTGCGGGGGTAGAGGCGCACGCAGGTGCACGCGCCTCCAGTGTAACTGATTTTTCGTGACTAGTCAAACTCTACTGCAGAGTATTGTTCCAGCTTGCGGATCTGGTGCTGTGCCTGTACTCGCCGGATCGTCCCAGATTTTGATCGCATGACCAGCGATTCAGTGTGGATGTAATTTCCATCATAACGCACGCCGCTGACCAGGTCGCCATCAGTTATGCCGGTCGTTACAAAGAACACGTTGTCGGAAGATACGAGGTCGTTCAGACCCAGAACCTTCTTTGTGTCCATTCCGTATTCGCGGACAATCTCCCATTCCTGCTCGTTGCGGGGCCAGAGACGGCACTGCATGTTGCCGCCAATGCTCTTCAACGCGCAGGCAGTCAGCACCGCCTCGGGAGAACCACCGATACCGAACAACAGGTCAATACCGGTGCCATCCATCGCCGCCATCAACGCGCCGGCCACATCACCATCAGTGATCAAACGGATGCGTGCACCGGTCTGGCGAATTTCCTTGATGATGTCTTCGTGCCGCGGCCGGCTGAGGATAACGACGGTAAGGTCCCGGACCTGCATTCCCTTTGCCTTGGCAACATTGTTGATGTTCTCGGTGACGCTCGCCTCAATGTCGATGGCGTGAGCAGCTTCCGGGCCGGTCGCAACCTTTTCCATGTACGCGATGTGTGGCGGATAGTACATCGATCCACGCTCGGCGAGTGCGACCATCGAAAGTGCATTCGGCATACCGTTGGAAAGCAGCGTGGTGCCTTCGACCGGATCGACGGCAATATCGACCTTCGGGTCAACCCCGGTGCCAACCTGCTCGCCGATGTAGAGCATCGGCGCCTCGTCTTTTTCACCCTCGCCGATGACCACAACACCGTCCATGGCGATAGTGCCCAATGTCGTGCGCAAGCCATCAACCGCGGCCTGGTCTGCCGATTCCTTCGCGCCGCGACCCATCCAACGGGAAGCAGCCATTGCCGCGACTTCTGTCGCCCTCACCAGTTCCAACGCCAGGTTTCGATCCGGAACACTGGACTGTTGTGTTTCGACCACCTTCAGACTCCCTTCACCCCTGTGGTGCCCGGTCTGAGCCGAGCCAATCTTTGATTGCCGATGCAACATGGTCGGTATCCGCGACCAGATACTCACACTCAGGCAGCGAGGTCACAAAGGACTCGCCATAGCGCCGGCTAACCACCCGGCGATCCAGCACCACACACGCTCCCCGGTCTTCGGCACTGCGGATCAGTCGACCAAACCCCTGCTTGAACCGGAGAATAGCCTGTGGCACGGCATAGTCAAGGAATGGTTGGTCAAAGAGCTCGCTTCGCGCCGCAAATACAGGGTCCGATGGCACCGAGAATGGCAACCGGGTAATCAACAGCAGACTCAGCGCTTCACCGGCGATGTCGACGCCCTCCCAGAAGGAGTTGGTTCCAAATACCACGGTGGATGGTGTGGTCATCAACCGTTCGACCAGTTGGCGCGGGGAGCCGTCGATCCGCTGCCCAAGCACGAGGATGCCTTCCCGCTCCAGTTCGTGCTTCACAGCGCGATAGGCGGTCTGCAGGGCGTTATGCGAGGTGAACAGCACCATAGCCCGTCCGCCGGATGCGCGGACTGACTCGAGAATAGCTCGCTGGACGGCCTTCTGGTGGCCCTGCTGGTTCGGTTCCGGAACGTCATTCACAACAGCCAGCAGTGTCGACCGCGAGTAGTCGAACGGTGAGGGTACCGTCAACTCCTCGGCGTCATCGAGACCGAGCCGCTCCCGGATGTAGGCAAAGTTATTGTCCGTTGTGAGTGTTGCCGAGGTGAGGATCACGCTACCGTTGCGACGGTATAGTTGATCCTGTAACAGATCCGCCACGTGCAACGGAACTGCGTGGATACTCGTTTCGCCGCTTGTCTGGTGCCGGGAGAGCCACGAAATCAGATGATCGCCGGATTGTGAAACCAGCTCGAACATCCGCTCCCGTAACAGGGTCAGATTCGTTTCGACCAGTTCCAGCTCGGTCAGAATTTCGGCACGCGTCGGCAGATCGTCCTCTGAAACCTTCTCAACTTCATCAAGGAAGGACCGGACCACGTCAATGAGCGACCCGACCGGCTGGGCGGCCTGGTCCCATTCGATCTCAACCTGCGACCAGTCCGGATTTGCACGCATCGAGTGAGTGAGCCGTACCCGGCGCTCGTAGCCGGTAGCGACGTTATCGTGACGCTCGACGTATTCGCTGAGCGTGAGGAATACCCGGTCAATTGCATGTTCGGCATCAATGGCGGCATCCCGGCCTTTGGTGAGCGCAGGCTGCAGCGCAGACGCAGCAGCGCGTGCTTCGGGTGAAGTGACAGTAGCCAGCGCCTTGAATGTGAGGCCGATCGCGCCACCAATGCCAATCGGTGGCTCATCCCGGATGGCCCTGCGAATCCAGTCAACCGCCTGTCCGCGACTGACTGAATAGCCTGCCTGGTTGGTTGCCTCGTTCTCGAGGTGATGGGCCTCATCAATGATCAGATGCTGGTATCCAGGCAATACCGAGCCACCGCGCATCAGGTCGGTCAGCAGCAGTGAATGGTTGACGATCACGATGTGCGAGGCGTCTGCCTTGGCGCGTGCACGGAACAGGAAACACTGGTTGCGCCGGTGAAACAGGCATTGCGCAGGAATGCAGGAGCCCTCTTCCTCGGCCAGCGATGTCCAATGTCGTTGCTCGTCGGGTGAGAGACGCAATTCGGCCCGGTCGCCCGTTTCGGTCGATTGCAACCAGGCGGTGACCTTGGCATACATCTGTGCCTGGGCAGCATCAGCAACCGGTTCCCGTTGCGAGAGGAACCACCGGCGCAAGCAAAGGTAATTTGCCCGGCCCTTCAACACAGAGACTTTCAAGTCTTCCAGTTTCGCAATCGGCGATTCCGGGTCGATCGCCCGCATGGCACGGGCAGCCTCGCGAAGTGCGGGGACATCCTTCCGGATCAACTGGTCCTGGAGCGCGATCGTGGCTGTTGAAACGATAACCGGTTCCCCGTGCTCGACAGCATGTAACGCCGCCGGCAACAGATAACCGAGTGACTTGCCGGTGCCGGTTCCAGCCTCGATGAGCGCCTGACCTCCATGATTCAGAGTCTGGGCGACCTGAAGCATCATCTCAAGTTGTTGCGGTCGTTCTTCAAATCCCGGCATCGAAATCGAGAAGGGGCCATCCGGAGCGAGCGCTGCCTCAAGGGCGTCCAGGGGAATTTCCCTGGTCGATCCGGTGGGCTCAAGACGTGGCGGGCGTTGCCGCGAAACCAGGAATGCCGCTTCCGGGCCGGCCGCCTGCGATGACCCCAACTGGGCCAGCAACGCTGCTCCGATGGAGTTGCCACCAAAATCTTCAACCTCGACCCTGCGCTCGCGCAAGAGTGAGCCAAACAGGTGGCTGAGGCTGGATTGCGAGGTACGGGTGAGGCTGGCCATGCGCTCCAGCGTCTGGTCATCCATCGCCTCGATACGCTCCATCAGTTTGTTGAAGACGTGCATCGAGGTTTCGGCATCAGCCATTGCGCGATGCTTGCTGGAAGGTGGTACGCCAAGCGCCCGGGCAATCGTCCCCAGATCGTAGGTCGGTAACTGCGGCATAAGCACCGTTGCCATCTCGAACGTATCGAAACTGCGGTTGTTCAGCGCCAGTCCGCCTGCCCGGAGCATATCCAGGTCGAATCCGATTGACTGTCCGACAATCGGTGCGTTCTTGATGAAATCCCGCAACTTCGGGGCGACGGCCGCAAACCGTGGCGCCGACCGCACGTCATCATTGGAGATTCCGGTGAGTTGCTGAATATCAAAGGAGAGGTTGCCGCGGGGACGTATGACTGATTCAAACTCGCCAATAATGCGACCGTCACGAAACTTGACTGCGCCGATTTCGATGATCTCGTCGCGGGCCGGATCCATCCCGGTGGCCTCGAGGTCGAGCGCTACATACACCTGGCTCATCGTATTGTTGGTTCCTCTTAGCTAGCCGTTGTGGAAATCAGTTCAGTGAGATCAAGCGTGTAGCGAACGAGTTGGGCGAGCCCGTTGGCAATCGGTTCAACATCGACATACTCATATATTGTATGCACCCGGTCTCCCCGGGAAATGCCGACACAGATCGCCGGGATGCCCATGCTGATCGGCACATTTGCATCAGTGCTGGATGCATCGTGGATCGTTTCGATCCCCAGCCACTGGTGGACATCCTCCAGCAGGTGGACAATCGGGTGGTCTTTCGAGGTTGACCCGGCCGGGCGTTCGCCGAGAACCTCCAGCTCGGTGGTCAATCCTTCGCCGGCCGCAGTTTCGATAATCTCCCGCACCTGGGCAGAGAGATGCGCCAACGAATCCGGATCCCATGACCTCATATCAATCATTGCAGATGCTGTCGGGGCAATCGTGTTGATCGAGGTACCACCTTCGATCATGCCGACGTTGAATGTTGTCTTCGGGTCTTCCGGAACGGTCAAATTGCTGATCGCAGCGATAATTCTGCCGAGTCCGTGAATCGCGCTCGGAAGTCCGAACGCACCCCAGGAGTGACCACCCGGCCCGTTGACGGTGACTTTCCAGCGGTTAGACCCCACTCCAACGTGTGTCGCCCGGCCCACTTTATGGCCTTCGATGGCAACGACCGCACCGGTTTCGCTGCCGAAACGCTCGAGAGCACGCCAGGCGCCACGCAGGTTGCCCAACCCCTCTTCGCCAACGTTGGCAACAACCCGGATGTTTGCCGCGGTTTCGAGTCCAAGTTCGTCCAGGACATCCAGCGTCGAAATCATCGCTGCGACGGCCAGACAATTGTCACCGATACCCGGCCCGTACAGGCGGTTGCCCTCACGATGGACGTCCAGCGGGGTTTCCCGTGGAAAGACCGTATCGATGTGCGCGAGCAACATCAACGATGGGCCATCAGCATTGCCGCGGGTGGCATAGACATTGTGTACATCGTCAATCTCGGCGTCGTATCCGCGCTGGCGCAGGAGGTCCGCGACAAACTTCGCCCGGTCGCCTTCATCTCCGGTGGGAGCCGGGACAGCGCAGATGTTCAATGTAAGGTCGGCGGTTGCTTCAACACGGTCGGCGGAAGTGGCTCGAATCGTCTCAAGAAGGTCCGGTGAAAGCGGCACAACAACTCCTTCAGCATCGTCGGTTGGACGTCCGGCCACCTTCGATGATGCAGTGAAATCCTCCAGGAAAATGCCGGTAGCCCGAGCAGTATAGCAGACTGCAATTTGGCCCAATTCCGCGTGCTGGCAAGAGAGACGTCGTGCGCTACAATAGGCCAGGGGTTGGGGGTTGCAGCCCCGTTGGGGAGAAATCTCGTCTACTTGACACCCTTTGGGCATCAGGCCTAGAGTATGCGGGCCGTTCGTGCGGTTGGGGATTGCACGGGCGGAGTCGAGATTTCAACGTCTGAAAAAGATCCTGGAGGAGAAGGATGCTCAATATCTACCGGGGACGCGAGGGGATGATCTCCTGGGCCCTCCATCGTCTGACCGGTCTGGGTGTGCTCCTGTTTCTTCTCATTCACATTGCAGACATCTACGTCATCAACTACGGGCCGGAAGCCTTCGATGAACTGCTGTTCATTTATCACAATACCTTCTTCCGTCTGATGGAAGTAGGCCTTGTGGCCGCCCTGTATTTCCACGCATTGAATGGTCTTCGCGTCATCATTATCGACTTCTGGGACAAGGGGTCGCTCTACCAGCGGCAACTCTTCTGGGCCGTCGTAATTGGCTTCTTCGCTGCTTTCATCCCGACCGCCTACTTCATGTTGAGAGCGATTTTCTAGATGATTGGTAATCAGGAAGCGTTTTCAGATCGCCGGACATGCCGGAAGGGAGCAAACCGATGCTAAGTCGAGGCGGGGGACGGGCTCGACCAGGCGGCGGAAGTAACCTGGAGCTGTACTCCTGGTACTTTTTCAGGATCAGCGGCCTTGCACTGATCTTTCTGGCAATCGGCCACGTGGTCATCATGCACGTGATCAACACCGTCGATGTCATTGACTACGAGTTCGTCGCCAATCGCTGGGAATCTCCGTTCTGGCGCATTTACGACATGATGCTCCTCTTCCTCGCCCTGCTGCACGGCGTCAATGGCGCCCGCGTCGGCATCGAGGATTACATTCGCCGGCCGGGCTGGCGGGTGTTCGCCTTTTCCGCACTCTGGCTGATCACGCTGACCTTCATTGTGATTGGTGCCATGGCCATCGTGAACTTTGAGCCGGCCGGGGTTGAAGTCGTAGCAGCTGGGAGTTAGCCATGTACCATCGACATGACGTTTTGATCGTTGGCGGCGGTGGCGCCGGCCTCATGGCAGTTGCCCAACTCGCCGATAATTGCGATGTAGCCGTCGTCTCAAAACTCCACCCGGTACGCTCGCACACTGGCGCAGCCCAGGGTGGAATCGGTGCGGCCCTCGGCAACACCGAGGAAGACCACTGGATCTGGCATATGTTCGACACCGTCAAGGGCGGTGACTACATTGTCGACCAGGACGCTGCTGAAGTACTGGCTCGCGAGGCCATTGACGCGGTGATCGAACTCGAGCACATGGGGTTGCCGTTCAACCGCACCCCGGATGGCAAGATCGACCAGCGCCGCTTTGGTGGTCACACCAGGAACTTCGGTGAGGCTGCAGTCCGGCGTGCCTGCTACAGCGCAGACCGCACCGGCCACATGATCCTGCACACCCTCTACCAGCAGGCGATCAAGAAGCAGGTTCACTTCTACGACGAGTTCCAGATGCTGGATCTGATGATCACCGAGGATGGTGTCTGCAATGGCATCATCGCGCTGGAGATCGCCACTGGTGAGATTCACACCCTCCACGCCAAGGCTGTCATTATGGCCACCGGCGGCTGTGGACGCGCCTTCAAGATCACATCCAATGCGATGTCCAACACCGGTGACGGCATGGCCATCCCCTTCCGGCGCGGCATTCCGCTGGAAGACATGGAGTTCTTCCAGTTCCACCCGACCGGCATCAACCGCCTCGGAATCCTCCTGACGGAAGGCGCACGTGGTGAAGGCGGCATTCTCCGCAACGACAGCGGAGAGCGCTTCATGGAGCGCTACGCTCCGACCTTGAAGGACCTGGCTCCGCGCGACATGGTGTCCCGGTTCATCTGGAAGGAAATCCGCGAGGGTCGCGGTATCAATGGTGAGGATTATGTCCTTCTCGACCTGACTCACCTGCCGCCGGGTGCGCTCCAGGCGAAATTGCCGGACATTACCGACTTCGTGATGACCTATCTCGGCATCGACCCGGAAACAACCCCGATCCCGATTCAGCCGACTGCTCACTACGCCATGGGTGGTCTGCCGACCGATATTGATGGACGGGTCACGATCGACGCTGACAACACCGTCATGCCGGGCCTCTACGCTGCCGGCGAGGTAGCTTGTGTATCGGTCCACGGTGCAAACCGCCTGGGCACCAACAGCCTGGTCGACCTGGTGGTGTTCGGTCGACGTGCCGGCAAGCATGCCGCCGAGTGGATCAAGACCGTCGACCTCGAACCGCTGCCGCCAGAACCGGAGTTCCGGGCGCGGGCTGAAATCAGCAACATCATGGATCGCAAGACCGGTGAGAGCACGGCAGCAATCCGCGCCGAACTCCAGGAACACATGATGGACAAGGCCAGCGTGTTCCGCACTGGTGAACTGCTGGAGCAGATGCGAGAAAAACTGGTTGAACTCCGCGATCGCTACAACCGCGTGAAGATCGACGACAAGGGCAAGATCTTCAACACCGACCTGCTTGAGGCGATCGAGCTTGGCAGCTTGCTGGACGTTTCAGAAGCAATCGTTGAGGGCGCCATCGCCCGGACCGAGAGCCGCGGCGCACATATGCGTGAGGACTACCCGGACCGGGATGACGAGGAATGGCTCGCCCACACGCTTGCCTACCGGACGTCTGGCGGGATTCAGCTGAAGAAGAAGCCGGTGGTGCTCACCCGGTTCGAGCCGAAAGAGCGCACCTACTAGAGCGGATAGAACTCATGCAGGTAACACTGAAAATCCTCCGCTTCAACCCGGAGACCGATACAAAGCCGCACTACGAGACCTACACGGTCGAAGCCCAACCGACCGACCGTGTGCTCGATGCGCTGAATTCCGTCAAGTGGCAGCATGACGGCACACTCACCTATCGCCGGTCCTGCGCCCACGGCGTGTGTGGCTCGGACGCGATGCGGATCAATGGCCGCAATGCGCTGGCCTGCAAAATGTTGATCCAGGATGTTGGCTCCTCGATGACCATCGAGCCGTTGATGGGCTTCCGCGTCATCAAGGACCTGGTGATTGATATGGATCAGTTCTGGGCCAACTTCCAGAAAATGAAGCCATACCTCATCAATGACGACACGCCGCCTGCGGGCCGAGAACGCTTGCAGAGTGCCGAAGAGCGGGAAATCTTCGACGACACCACCAAGTGCATCATGTGCGCCGCCTGCACCACCTCGTGCCCAATCACCTGGACGAACGAAACGTTCGTCGGGCCGGCAGCGATTGTGGCCGCTCACCGGTTCATTTACGACAGTCGCGACCAGGGCGAGCAGGATCGCCTGGATATCCTGAACGACCGCTCCGGTGTCTGGCGCTGCCGCACCGTCTTCAACTGCACCGATGCCTGCCCGCGCGACATCAAGATCACCCGGGCAATCGAGCAGGTGAAGCGCACCATTATGTTGCAGAAGGTCTAGTCGTTCGGGGAAGACTCGAGCGTGCTGACCCAGACGACGACCGGCCGGAATCGCAGCATTGCGCCCGGCCGGTCGTCGTTTTCAGGAGTTTCAACAGCAGCGTCAGTTGATGCGTTGAGACACGCAAGCAGGCACGTTTTTTCACCGGCATGAACCGGATTGCCTGCCAGTCAACGTGATCGGTATACTGCTGTGTCGAATGGTTTGGGAAACGGAGAGTTAGATGCAGAACCCCTTCAGTTGGGATTATCTGACAGCACCGCTGAGGGATACACCGACGTTCGGAGTCTTCTCGATCATCTTCCTTGTGATCTTCGGAGGTGTCTTCATCGGGTCAGCCGTCGCCTGGTTTATGGCCGGTCGCAAGAAAGACCTGAATCCCATTCTGAGGACAGCAATCCACAATGGCAGCCAGATCATGCTCTGGCTAACCGGCACCGGCCTCCTCCTGTTCTCGTTCCGGTTGATGCGGGTTACCTTTCTGAACCTCTACATGCGCATCTGGATTTACCTGATTTTCCTGGTATTTATCGCGGTGGTGGTGTGGTTTATCTACTACATGAAGACCACCTACCCGGTGAAACTCGCAGAATACGAGAAGCGACGCGAACGCCGCCGCTATACTCGCGAGGCTGAGAAACGAGCGCGGTCTCGTGGACGGGGCGGCAGCGCACGTGCTGCACGAAGTAGATAACACTTCACACGAGAGAAGCCAAAACGAAGCGGGCCGGTGCAGTGCACCGGCCCGCTTCGTTTATCAATCAAAGGGGAGTGGCCGTGCACCCACCTGTTGACCGAGATCCTCCAGCTTACAACGACTAGTTAGCTCCAGACAGGCTGCCCCGCGTCACCCACAGGTTACCGCTTACGGCTGCTTCCTTCCGGACCTGACCGGGTTCACAGGCCTGCGCCGCGCAGGACCTGACCTTCAACACCACTTGGTCGCGCAGTCCCAAAGGACCTGGCCTCGAGGGGGAGTTCTGCCCCGCTAGAGCGGATTGCGGGTATAGGGCACCGCTAGCTCCCCGCTTAGCACGGCCGTCACCAAGTATACCGCCGAGGCCGTTCCGGTTCCACGCGATCCGGCATTTACCCTCTGAAAGGGATACACTTCAAACGATGAATACGATGCGTGTTTTGCTCAAGTCAGTTTCCGCGTTTTTCTTCCTCGTCGCGCTCGCGACCCTGGTAATTGCCCACCCCGTTTACACTACAGCTCAGGCAGATACATCGGGCACAATCACCGGAACCGTTACCAACGGAACGACCGGCAATGTCCTTCCAGGCATTCAGGTGACACTCTCGGCGTTTGACAGCGATGGACTGATCGGGGACTCAACCACAACGGCCGATGATAATGGGCGCTACGTGTTCGAAGACCTCGACACGTCCGACGGAATCGTATATGCAACGTCAGTGTCGTGGCGGGGTGTTCTGTACTCCTCCGGTATGATCCAGATCCACGAAACAATCGAGGCGGACTCCACCGTCACCGTCTATGAAACGACCACCGATCGCACCCTTGTGCGGGTTTCGACCCGGGGGATTGTCCTGACCAACATCAATCAGGACACCGGAAACGCAACCTTTCTGGATATCACCGGCCTGGAATCTCCTGACAACCTCACCTTTGTAGCCGGAGACAATGGCCGCTCGCTGGAGTTTGCCGTGCCGCGGAATGCTGGCCAGGCATCGTTGCAGCCGGGATTCGATTTCGGTTCGGCCTCAATCGAGAACGCGATCATCTATGCCACCAGCCCGCTTCGTCCGGGTGGAGCAACTGCGATGATCTCCTATCCGGTTCGATATACCGGAACTACATTGAGCATGGACATCCAGCAGATGTACCAGACCGACATCTTCCGGGTGCTCGTGCCAGTCGCAATCAACGGTGTCGAGCAGAATATCAGCATCGGTGGTTCCGACCTCATCGACCAGGGAACGGACACGATCGGCGGGCAGGAATACCATGTCTGGGCAGCGGTTGATCTCGGACCAAATGCAACCGTCCGGGTCTCTATGTCCGGACTGCCGGAGAGCCGGTTCCAGCCGAACGAACTCAAGGTCCTGGAACCAACCCTGCTCGCTGCCGGCGCATTACTGGCTGCCAGCGCCGTGACGGTCGTGATGATCCGCAAGAAGCGAATTGTGCCAGTCGAGCCTTCAATCGAGGATGCCGTTACCGCCGGCTTTGTTGAGAACCGCGAGGACCTGGTGCTTCAGCTCCGGGGCCTGCAGGATCAGTATGAGAGCGGAATGCTCGAGGAGCAGGTCTACCTGGCCGAACGACGCTTCCTCCTTGAGAAACTGCGCGCGGTAACCCGCTATTTGCGCGACCAACCGGACGAAGATCCGCCGGAAGAGTAACCATGTCATGCTAGGATGCCGCCAGGTATTCGGGGCAGTTGCCCATGTGGAGAATAGCCGATGACCACGCAAACCAAACGCAAGATCACGACCGACGATCTTTACAACTTCAAACTGATCGCCGATCCACGTCTTTCCCCCGATGGCAAGCGGGTGGCATACATCGTCACGACCATCGAGAAGGACAAGAACGACTACCGTTCCTCGCTTTACGTCTCGTCAGTCGATGGCACCTCCAGCCGGCGATTGACCACCTTCGACTCCAAGGACAGCAAGCCGGAATGGTCGCCGGACGGATCGACTATTGCCTTCCTCTCCAATCGTTCCGGGAAAGGCCAGATCTGGGGCATCCGGGCCGACGGTGGTGAAGCATGGCAGATCAGCGACCTGCCGGAATCTGTCACAGCATTCGAGTGGTCGCCAGACGGCTCCCGCTTTGTCGCCGTGTCCAAGGCGGTTGAGGGACAGGAGGAGGAGAAGGAGGACGAGGAGAAATCCGACGTCCGCCACATCACCAAGATCCGGTACAAGTTCAACGGGCAGGGCTTCCTCGATTTCAAGCCGACCCATCTCTGGCTGATCCCGGCTGAGGAAGGCGAACCGAAGCAACTTACCAACGCCGATGCCAACGATAGCGACCCGAAATGGTCCCCGAACGGCCGGGAGATTGCCTTTGTGTCCAATCGCAGCGAAGGTCGCGAGTGGAACACCAACTCGGAAATCTGGATCGTTCCGGTCGAAGGTGGCGAGGAACGCCCACTGATCAACGGCGAGCATGCCAATTTCCGCTCTCCGTCATGGTCTCCGGACGGAACGAAACTCGTCGTAAATGGCAACTTCCATGCCTATGCTGCCGGCGGGTTCAACTCCAATCTCTGGGTGATCCCTGCCGCTGGCGGTGATCCGGTCAACTTCACCAGTGAATTCGACCGTTCCATCGGCGACTCGGCGTCCAGCGACATGTACTCCGGTTCCAAGGTCGGCCCGGTCTGGACTCCCGACCAGGAGTGGGTGCTCCATCCGGTCAGTGATTCCGGTTCGACCCATCTTTACAAGTTCCCGGTCAACGGCGGCGACCCGGTGAAACTCACCTCTGGCGACCAGAGAGTCTCCGGATTCTCGCTCAGCAGCGATGGATCCACAATCGCCTACGTTTCCGGCACTACAGACAACCCGGGAGACCTGTTCATCACCGAACTTAACGATGATGCTCCCAAGCAGATCACGACCCTGAACAAGGCGTTCCTCGACCACATCGCCCTCTCGCAGCCGGAAGAATTCTGGGTTCCGTCGCTCTCGGATGGCCATCTAATCCAGGGCTGGGTGATGAAGCCGGTCGATTTCGACCCGTCAGTCAAGTATCCGATGATCCTCCAGATTCATGGTGGCCCGCACGGAATGTATTCCTACGGGTTCATGCATGAGTTCCAGTTGATGGCAGCCCGCGGCTATGTGGTGGTCTACACCAACCCGCGTGGTTCCTCCGGCTACGGCGAAGCGTTTACCCGCTACACCCATTCGGCATGGGGCGAAAAGGACATGCCGGACGTCATGGCAGCAGTCGAACATGTGGTCGCCCAGGGCTACGTCGATGAGACTCGCCTCGGCGTTACCGGCGGTTCGTATGGTGGCTACCTGACACTCTGGATCATTGGCCACACCGACCGCTTCAAGGCCGCTGTCACCCAGCGCTGTGTCTCCAACCTGTATTCGTTCTATGGAACCAGCGACATTGGCTGGCATTTCATGGGCTACAACTTCGATGGCACTCCTTGGGAGAACCGCGACCATTTCATGAAGTATTCGCCGATCTCCTACGTGGACAAGATGAAGACTCCGCTGCTGATCGTGCACTCTGAAGAGGATCATCGCTGCCCGATCGAACAGGCAGAGCAGGTCTTTATCTCGCTGAAGAAACTCGGGCAGGAAGTCGAGTTCGTCCGGATTCCGGGAGAAAACCACGACCTCTCCCGCAACGGTGGTCCGAAGCACCGCACCGAACGCCTCGAGCACATCATCGGCTGGTTCGACCGCTACCTGTAGGCGATCGAACACTCCGAAGCAGAATGAACCCCCGGTCCCGAGATATCGGGCCCGGGGGTTTTTCCTGTGTAGATAAAACTGTCAGCTACTAACGAGTGAACAACCCCTTGTCTTCCAGCACCTTGTGAGCCGCATTGTAGCCGTTGGCGCCAGTAACCTCGCCGCCCGGATGGGTCGAGGCTCCACAGAGGTACAGGCCATCAACCGGCATTCGGTAGTCAGACCAACCGGGCAACGGCCGGTTCGCAAACATCTGTCCGGCAATCTGGTCGATGTGATGGATATGCCCGTTGGGCAGGCCGACGCGCTGCTCGATGATGTTAGGCGTGAACATCACCCAGTCGCGAACCGCTTCGCGGATATTTGGCGCATATTCAGCCAGACGATCGAGCATCATCTCGCCGGCCAGGTTGGTAAGTTCCGGAGTCCAGGAATCTACCCCATGACCGTGCGGAACGACCGGCGCATAGAGCGCCCAGATCGACATGACGTGCCCACCATTTGGCACCAGCGACCGGTCAAACACTGAGGGAATCTGAATGTGCATTACCGGTGAGTCGGTTACCAGACCATTCTTCGCGTCGTTCCAGGCCTTGCGGTAATAATCGATGGTTGGGCAGATCTTCACGTAGCCGAGATGCTCGGGTTCCGGGTTTTCGCCCAGCCATGCAGAAAAGTCAGGCAATTCATCCAGCGCCGCGTGGAACTTGTAGTAGACCGTATTCGCCTTCAGACGGTTGACGGCATTCAGGAACTTCTGATCAACCGACCCTGCCGGCAGCAGCGAGTTAAATAATTGTTTGATGTCGGC
The DNA here is from genome assembly GCA_964462545.1 of uncultured Thermomicrobiales bacterium. Taxonomy (GTDB): domain Bacteria; phylum Chloroflexota; class Chloroflexia; order Thermomicrobiales; family CFX8; genus CAYWXR01. The sequence continues at coordinate 78,652 of CAYWXR010000001.1, read as the reverse complement.
GTTCACCATCACCAGCGGCGCGCGAATCTCTTCGCCGCTCTCCAGGCGCACGCCGGCAACCTTGCCGTCTTCCACCAGAATCTGCTCGACCCGAGCGTTGGTGCGAATCTCGGTTCCCTGAGCCTGGGTTGACCGGGCCATTGCCTGGGTGATTCCGCCCATTCCGCCATGAACCAGACCGTAGTCGCCTTCTCGCGTAAAGGCCGAAACGCCGAGGAAGGCAGCCGAAAGCAGACTACCGGGCGCATCGATGTCGCCGGCATCCCACGCCATCGCCAGCCAACCCTTGACCTGCTCGCTCTCGAAATGCTCGTCCAGCAGATCGCTAACCGATCCGAACAGCATCCGCTCGAGCAGCGGTTCGTCAGGAGTTCCACGCACACTGTCTACCAGTTCAGTCAATGTCGGGGCTTTCTCGAAGAACGACGCATGGATAATTGCCGCCATCCGCTTGCGAATCTCCCGGTAGGCCGGAAGTTGCTCGGCATCCCGGGGGGAATAGCGGGCAATCTGCTCCTCGATGGTGGGGGCATTCTGACCACCCACGATCCCGGTCCCGTCCGGAAAAGGGATGAAGGTGTCCTTCTCCAGTTTGTAGGTTTCGAAGCCGTACTCCCGCAGGTCCAGGTCATCAATCACTCGAGGTTGCAGCATGTAGCAAATGTAGGAACAACTCGGCATGGAATACCCGGGGAAGAGTTCCTCCGTGATTGCAGCGCCTCCGACAAAATCACGTCGCTCCAGTACCAGCGTCTTCAGACCGGCCCTTGACAGGTAGAACGAGGCGACCAGGCCGTTGTGCCCGCCCCCGACGATAATCGCGTCATACAAGGTTTGTTCCTTTCATCAATTGCGGCGTATTATAGACGCGCTAACAGTCAATACGACCAAACCGGCAGGGCTCAGCTTCGGGTACGCCTGCGCCGGGAGTCGAAACGGAGGAAGTTGCGTTGACCAGACCACAAACTGCCGCTGATCTGGAGTTGATGCAGGGCTTCCCTGCCCCTCCGGAAAAGCTGGTAACACGTGAGAACATGCTGGTGCCGCCATTCAACCGGTGGTCGTTCCAGCATATTCGTGAACTCATGCCAACAGCCGAGGTATATCGTGGCCCGAACGATGCCAGAAAACTCCGGCTGGCGTTCAAGGACATTTCCGGATGGGATTTCAAGACTCCGGATGGCACCGAGTACACCATCAAGTCAATGCTCGAGACGACCTATGCCGACGCGCTGGTGGTGCTTCACAACGGCAACCTCATTTATGAGCACTATCTCAACAGCATGACCCGCGCCACCCAGCACCAGTTGATGTCGGTCACGAAATCGCTGGTGGGAACTCTCGCCCTGCAACTCATCCACGAGGGATTGATCGACGAGACCAAACCGGTCAGTGAGTATCTACCGGAACTCAAGGGGAGCGCCTGGGAGGATGCGACCGTCCGGCACGCTCTCGATATGACGACCGGTATCGAGTTCAACGAGGTGTACGAGTTCGACGAAGGTGATATTGCCCGCTACGCCTACGCGGTTGGTTTCAGCAATCCGCCAGCGGAATACACCGGGCCACGCTCACTTGCCGAGCTGTTGCCACAGTACAGGAAGGCCGGCGAACACGGCGAGGCGTTCCATTATGTCACCCCGAATACCGATGTCATCGGCTGGTTGATCAGCCGGGTGACCGGCAAGACGTTTGCCCAGGCCTTCAGCCACCGCATCTGGTCGCGCCTCGGTGCCGAACGGGACGCCTACATCATCACCGACGCCCAGGGCATGCAAATGGCAGGTGGCGGATTCAACGCTACGCCCCGTGACCTCGCCCGATTTGGTCAGATGATCCTGGATAACGGGCAGGTTGATGGCAAGCAAATCCTCGAACCGGAAGTCGTAGAAGCGATCAAGCAACCCGGCGACCAGGAAGTCTATGCGAAGGGCATGGAAGAGGCACCGGAAATCTGGAAGGGCTGGTCATACCGGTCATTCTGGTGGCACACCCACAACGAGCACAACGCCTTCACCGGCGTCGGCATCAATGGCCAGTGGCTGTACATCGACCCGACCGCCAACGTTGTCATTGTGGTAGTTTCTAGCCAACCGGAAGCCGAGAACGAGGAGATGGACACCATCAATCTCACCGGGTTCCACGCAATCGCCAGCCGTCTGGTCTAACCGCTTCGAGCAACACGAAGCCACAACAAACCCGCTGTCCCGGTCGGGACAGCGGGTTTTCACTTGTCGCAGGTCTGCTGTGACCTAGACGGGAATCCGCTCGCGAATCCAGTCGGCCAGGAAGTCAGCCTTGGCAGCCCGGTAGGCGTGCCCGCGTGCTGCGTCGGCCGGGCGGGCATCGCCCAGGATGCCGCTTTCTGTCAATGCCGTCAGCCCTTCGGCAAACAACAGATCCAGTTGCTCCTGACCAAACTCGCCGACGTAGCCTTCCAGAGCGTGGTCCATCGACACAAGATCCTCGCGGACGGACAACACCAGCGAGGTTTCACCTTCGCCGGCGTGTGCGCCTACCTGCTCAGGGGTGATTCCTGCCTCGGCGGCGATTGCATGCGAAGAGCCAATGGAGCCGCGCAGGTCCGTGTATGCCTCGAAACGGGCGCCCTCGATCACGCCACCGGTCTCTTCCTGCAGCTCGCGGAGTGGACCATAGTTACCGCCGTGACTGGGGATGATGAAGATGTTCTCAAAGCCGTGGTTCGCAAGGCTGGCTACATACTGCCGCACCACGTCCTTGAAGCATTCCTTGTCCAACGAGATCGTGCCGGCAAACTTCATGTGATGGTCGGAAACTCCAAAGCAGATCGTTGGCCCCTGGAGTGCTCCTGGCAACCGTTCGACAACTGCCTCGGCCAATTTGGTTCCCAGCAAGGTATCCGTCTGGATCGGCAGATGCGGACCGTGCTGCTCCATTGATCCGGCTGCAGCAACCACGGTCTTCTGCCCGTTGTCGATAGCGGCCTTGATCTCGGTCCAGGACATTTCCTCGATCTTGGTCTTGTTTGTCAGTCGCCCCTCGGCAAGTTTGGTATTGACCACCGGTATCCCTCGTTCCCTGATTTTCGAGCCCGTCATTATCGTTCGGAGCCTGGCCGGATCAGGCCGGCAGGCGTTCGCGAATCCACTCTGCGATGAAATCTGCCAATCCGTCGCGATAGGCAAACCCGCGCTCACGGTCGGCCGGGCGGGCATCACCGAGGATGCCATTGTCGGTCAGCGCGGTCATGCCGTCCTTCCAGAGACTTTCAATCTGCTCAGGCCCGAACTCGTCGACGTAACCCTCGATCGCGTACTCCATCGAGACCAGTTCCTCACGGGCAGCAAGCACCATCGAGGTCTCGCCTTCACCGGCGTGGGCACCGATCACTTCCGGGGTGATGCCATCCTTTTCGCCTGTGGAGTTGAGCACACCAACGAACTCCAGCAGGTTGGAATAGGTGAGGAATCGTGCGCCATTGATCTCACCGCCGGTCTCGGCCTCAAGCGCAGCCAGCGGCGCGAAATTGCCGCCGTGGCTGGGGATGATCACAATGTTCCTGAAGCCATGCTGGGCAAGGCTCGCGGCGTATTGCCGCACGACTTCCTTGAACCGGTGCTCATCCAGGGTAATGGTCCCGGCGAACTTCATGTGATGTCCTGAAACACCGAACGGGATTGTCGGGCCACGCAAGGCACCGGGAATACGTGCAACCACGGCATCTGCCAGAAAGGAACCGAGCAGGGTGTCGGTCTGCATTGGCAGGTGCGGGCCATGCTGTTCCATCGAGCCAGCGGCCGCGACAACCGTCGTCTGGCCGTTGTCAATGGCCGCCTTGATCTCGGCCCAGGTCATCTCCTCGAGACGGGTTTTGTCTGTCAGTCTGCCTTCTGCGAGGCGGGTATTTACCATGTTAGCTACTCTCCTGATCTGCCCGGGAGCGCTGTTCGGCGATGAGCGCCAATCCGGACTCCAACATCCGCTCCGACAACCTTGCCGGAAACTTCTTCTGGTCGATCCAGCGCCTGAGCATTGTAGCGCTATCCAGTTCTTCTCCGGTGTTCAGTTCAATACGTGCCCGGTTCTGGACTTCGCTTTCAATCACCACCCGTGCCACATGCGAAGCACCGGCCGCCGAAAGCAAACGGCGGATCTCCAGTGCCGGTACAGTGGATTCAATACCGCTATCGACTTCGACAAAGCACCGCACAACCGCGTCCTGAATATCGGTGGCTCGCTGCTGGATCACCTGCTCGATCTTCGGCATCGGATCCATCCCGGTGGCGTCAACTCGCAATGTGGTGAACCGCCGTGCCGGGAGTTCCACAAACGTCCATGACGTGGTGCGGGTGCCATCCGGATTGGTGACGATCTCGACGTCGATAAACCCCTTGGCCTCATGCTCCTCACCGAAGTCCACCCGTTCGGGACTGCCTGCATAGACCGCCGGGGGCCGGGAGCCAACCTGCTGATGCTTGTGGATATGTCCCAGCGCCACATAATCGAACGCTGAGGGCTGTAACTCGTCCATGCCGAGGGTGAGGTCAAGGCCGAGCATGATCGACCGCTCAAAGCCAAATGTCGCCCCCTGAATACTCAGGTGTCCGAGCAACACGGAGGGTTGAGACGGATCAAGCTCTGCCACCAGTTCCTTCAAGGTTCCGGCGATGGCACCGCCCATCGCACTGTCGAGGTCGTCTTCGGCCATGACCCTGAATAACTCCTGCGCGAGAAACGCCGATTTGGTCACCCAGGGGAGTCCGACAACCTGCAACGGGCCAGACTTCGTGGTGACTGTGATCAGGTCAATATCACGCGCGACATGCACACCGGGCGTCTCGAGGACCCGGTAAATCTCGGTGTGGGTCGCCCGGTGCTGCGATGCCGGCAGATCATGGTTACCAACCAGCAGCACAATCGGAATATCCGCACGGGAGAGTCTGGCAATCCGCTTCGCAAACTCCCGCTGCAACGTTGGCGACGGATCACGATTCTTGAAGGCGTCACCAGCAAAGAGCACAACGTCTGCTTCAACCTTGATCGCGTGGTCAACAATCTCGTCGAAACGCGCCAATGTGTCAGCCACACGCGAAGACATGCCGCGTTGTGTGTCGTACGACCCGTAGTTTTCGATGCCGAGATGCAGGTCGGCAAAATGAATGATGCGCATGAGATACCTCTATTGCTGCCTGCGTGGACGGAGAATGCTGATGCCGGCCTCAATTGCCTTCTGGTTGGTTTCCAGAAGTTGCTTGAGGTCATAGCCATATTGCCGGGTTTGCAGAACGATCGGCATCGGAACAGCGTGGCCCACCACCAGGCATTGCCGGGATGGTTCGAGACTTGCGAGCAACGCCCTGAGCGAGGAACGGTCTCCGGTGCCGGCCAGTACCGCGCCGATGTCGCTCTCATCTGCCAGCAAACCGCTGATACGGGTGCCCAACTGCGAAAGGACTTCGCTGTCGATCCCGCTCGGCCGCTGGTCGACAACCAGAAGCGACACACCAAACTTCCGCATCTCGCGGGCAATCGTCCCGAAAATGGACTGCCGTGCGGCTGAAGGGCTAAGGAACTTGTGAGCCTCTTCCAACACCACCACCAGCGGCCGGGTTTGACCGGATGCGACAGCGGCAGTGCTCGTTTCGCGCTCGGTGTACGCCTGATGAATCCGCCGGGTGAGGATGTTGGCGACCAGCATGTAGTCGCGCAGTCGGGAGTTGGAGCCGAACTGGATGATCACATGCCGGCCAGCCAGAAGGTGCTGCAGAATATCGCTGACAGCGTTCGAGGACCCGGCCGGCGAGACATAGTCGCAATTCTCCAGATAGGCGAGTTTACGCTTGAGCGCCTCAACAGAACCCTGGTGGGCCCCTTCGGCCCCGGTGAACTCCTTGATCTCCTCGCCGTCCATCGAGAGCAACCGGGAGAGCCAACTGGCGCCGTATCGACGTGAAAGCAGATAGCTCGTGGCGGAGAAGGTGTCGCTCAGGTCGAGTTCGTCGCTCAGCAGTTCGATATCTTCCGGGCTGATCTCGTTCATCCCGATCACCAGGTGGTTCTGGCTGCGGGTGTCGCGAGTGCCCAGGCTGTAGACCTTGACCCGGTTTGCATCGAAGAGATCGCGGAGACCGGGGATATCCGGCTTGTTCGGCTGCGCGTCGGCATACTCGTTGTGCATGTCAAAGATCAGTGAGGATGCCAGATTACTCCGGATCAACCCGAACAGCACCAACCGGGTCAACACGCTCTTACCGGTGCCGGTCTGCCCGAAAATGCCGTTGGACCGCTCGATCATCTTCTTCAGGTCGATCGGCACCTGCACGTCCGGCATGGCGATCGGCGAACCCAGAGAGAAGCGTTCTGCCGACTCCGCCCCGAATACCAGGTCGAAGTCTTCGTGACGTGCCTTCCGGAGAATGGCAAAGTGGCCAGGAATGGTCCGCACCGCAGTTGGTGTCGGATTGCCATGCAGGTTATCCGAGTCCTCAACCACCAGGCTGGGGCGGACAACCGCCGCACTGTACGTGTGGATCCCCTGCAAGGCGTTGCGCAGGAACGGCGATCCAACCGGAGGATCTGCGATAACGCCGGGGTCGGTCGCCCGGAGTTGCAGGTCGTTGACGAGGCTGAAATACCGGTTTCGCTGCCCCTCAAGGACAACGAAGCTGCCCACCTGAAGTTCCTCCGCAGAGGCAGTGGCCAACCGAACGGTCAGCCCGGCGCTGAAGCTTCCCTCAGTGACTACGCCAAGTTGATCGTTACCGTCGTGCTCGATCACAGATTATCCAAACATGGAAGGCGGCGAACAGTCCGGAATTGTAGCATTTATCCACCGGGTCCCGGCTTTCAGCGCAGTATGATTTCCCGTATAGACAACGAAGTCAGACCGATTGAAGGAGATCACCATCATCGACCCATCGCCACTCGACGCAGCATCCGCCCTCGGACAACAGATTGCCAAGCCGGAATCCGACAGCCCCGCCCTTCAGGCACTGGCAACACGACTCGGACGTTCGGCTTCACGCACCGGGCTGCCCTTCAAGGAAGCACTGGAGCTTCTGGAACAGACGTCCGGACTCACGACCTCAGGCATTCGCCCGGACGTGCTCGGCTGGATGGTCCAGGGTTACGCGTCGGACTACGAGGAAAACGACTCCGAAGAGGGCCGCCACGTCGGCCGTCTCGCCAGCCAGGTCCTGCGCCTGACTGCCCTGCACCATATCAGCCGTGCAGCAACCGGCAGCCTGCAACTCGACACCATGCTGTCTACCGTTGTGAAAGTCATTGCCGATGCCATCGGCAGCGATGCCTGCACAGTCTTCCTGTTCGACGAATACAGCGATACCCTGATGCTTCGTGCCACTCACGGGCTGAATCCCGGCGCAGTTGGAAGAGTCGTTATCCGCTCGGATGCCGGCATTACCGGACTCGCTGCCACTACCCGCATGACCCAGATCGCCAACGATGCCCGCTCTCACCCGGCCTACTTCACCTTTCCGATCGTCGGTGAGGACGGCTTTGCGTCCCAGGTCTCTGTGCCGATCATTCTGAAGGAGCCTGATCGGTTGATCGGCGTGCTCAACATTCAGACGGTCGATCCGCAGACCTTTGCTCCTGACGAAGTGATCTTCCTGGAGTCGGCCGCTGCTGAACTCGCCGGTGCGATCGAAAACGCCCGGCTTTACAGCCAGACCGACGCGGCACTCCGCCAGCGCATCCACCAACTGAACGTGCTGCAATCCGTTACCCGGTCGATTGCCAGCACATTGAACATCCATGACCTCCTGCCGCGTATCGCTGAATACGGTGCCCAGCTGGTCGAAGGGCGCAGTGCTGCTATCTATCGCTACGACGATCGCACCGGCGACATCGAACTCCAGACGTCCTTCGGCGCGGGAGCAGATGAATTTCCACTGGACTTCGTCCGGATGGTGAGTGACACGCGTTCGGCAATGGAAATGCCGCCGGTAAATCAGCCATACGGTGGCACAGATTTCCTGTGTGCGCCGTTGATGACGTCACGCGGTATTCAGGGCGCGATCTGCGTTTCGGCGCCCCGGGAAACCAGTCAACGGGACGACCGGCTCTCGCTGCTTCAGTCATTCGCCGATTCTGCAGCCATGGCTGTGGAAAATGCCGAACTCTATGAGGAAGCCCGCCTGGGCTACGAGACCACATCAACCCTGCTCCAGGAGATGCACCACCGGGTCCGGAACAATCTCCAGACCGTGGCGGCACTCCTTTCGATGCAGGCCCGGCACGCCGGCTACGACCGCTGGACCCAACCGCTCCAGGAAGCCGTCGCCCGGGTGCAGTCAATCGCAACGATCCACGACCTGCTGTCATCCGGTAGCCTGACCTCCACCACCATCGAGGCCATTGGCCGCAAGGTCACCGACGAGGCAAGCATCAATGTGGTGCCACCTTCGTTGTCCCTGACATTCGAGGTCGTCCCGAACCGGGTGATGATCCGGTCGCGGCAGGCAACGATCTTTGCCTTGCTGCTCAACGAGGTCCTCACCAACGCCATCGTCCACGGCATGAAGGGCCGCGAGACCGGCCGAATCAGAATCGCTGCCGTCGAGGATGACGGCATGATCGAGGTGCAGGTCGATGACGACGGTATCGGCCTGCCGGAAACGTTCGAATTGAAGGCACAGACCGGACTCGGGTTGAGGATTATCTCAACCCTTTCGACCTCGGACCTCAAGGGCGGATTCGACCTCATCCGGCTGCCTGATGGCGGAACGCGGGCAATTATCCGGTTCCCGGCCGAAGTTACGAGTTAGCCACCGCTTCTGCCTTTGCGGCGTAGGCTCGATCCAGCAACGTCATGATGTGGACGACCTCGACGTCCCATCCACGCTCTCTCAGGCCAGCCTCGAGTTGCAGCATGCAACCGGGGTTGGCCGAGACAATCGTTGCCGCTCCGGTACTGCCGGCATTCCGCAGTTTGCGGTCCAGCAGGCTGGCCGACATGTCCGGCTGCAGGATGTTGTAAATACCGGCGCTGCCACAGCAAAGCGACGACTCAGGCATCTCGATCAGACTCAGACCCGGTATCGCGGCAAGCAGTTCACGCGGCTGCTTTGTAATGCGCTGGGCGTGCGCCAGGTGGCATGGCTCCTGGTAGGTGACGGTTATGTCCAGTGGTCCCGGCGTTTCCCGCAGACCGGTTTCGATCAGGAACTCGGTTGCATCGCGCATGCGGGTTACCAGCCGCTTGGACGATTCGGCATAGGCCGGATCATCCTGCAGCAGGTGGTCATACTCCTTCATCTGCGCACCACAACCGGCAGAATTGGAGATGATCGCGTCGAACTCGGGATTCTCGAACGCATCAATGTTCTTGCGAGCCATCTTCCGGCCCGCGTCGAAATCGCCGGCGTGGATTGCCAGCGCCCCGCAGCATCCCTGCTCCGGTGCAACAACAACATCCCAACCGTTGATAGCCAGTACCCGGGCAGTCGCGCGGTGGATCTCGGCATAAGCGGTGCTCATGATGCATCCGGCAAGCAAGGCAACACTGCCGCGGCGCTCACCTACTGCCGGCCAATGTTCCCGACCCGGCACAAGGAACTTGTCGCTCAATTGCGGCAGCATGGCCTCTTTCGAGGCGAGGCCCATCTTGTCAAGCACGCCACTCTTGCGAACTACCTTCTGGACACCGGTCTTCTGGTAAAGCCGCAACGCCGAGGATGCCGCCCGGAATCGGGTCGGGCTGGCAAAGAGTCCCTCGAATGCCAACTTCCGGGTTGCCCGGACCGGTGCCGGTGGCGGGTCGATCTTGAGGATCTGGGCACGTGCCCCCTCGACGAGTTCGCCGTACTGCACCCCGGAAGGACAGGCGGCTTCACAGGCGCGGCAATTGAGGCAGAGTGCCATCTCTTCCTGGAAGGTTTCGTCGCGGATGTCGAGTTTGCCCTCCGAGACCGCCTTGATCAGCCAGATACGGCCGCGAGGTGACGAACGCTCCCGCATCGTCTCCCGGTAGGTAGGACAGGCCGGCAGGCAGAACCCGCAATGGACGCACGCGTTGATCACGTCCTCCGGTGGCGCATCCGGCCCACTGAACCCGAGCAGCGAATCTATCGTTTCCTGGGTGGCTTCCATTGGGTTACTCCGAAACTAGATGCCAAGCACAAACCGGCCGCGGTTCAATTTCCCGGTCGGGTCGAATTCCTGCTTCAGGTTCCTGATCAATCGTGCACTGATCGGGTCAAGAGGGCCGAAAACGTCAATGCCGTCCTTCAGGTCGTCCGGCAGGCTCAGGAATGTCACGTTTGGTGAAATGTGTTGCATTGCCGTTCGCCACTCCAGAGACGGAATGCCGGATGTGTAGATCAACCCCGCCCCCGGATCGGCAACCGCCTGGTTGCCGGTGATCCGTGAGAGTTGCTCAAGACACTCCAGTTGACCGCTTGCAGGTACCGACAACCGGGCAACCGCGCGGTCCGATGACAGGTTCATCACGGTCAGGAACGACGCCAATCCGCCGGCGGAACCTTCGGACACCTGCGAATCACCAGGTTCTGCAATCGAGGTTGCCAGTTCCAGAATGGCGTTTGCCTGCCAATCGATGGACGACAACGGCCCGTCGCAGGTGACAGCCAGCGTCCAGTCGTTGTTCCATGCGACAACAACCGAGGCAGGTTCCAGTTGCGAGCCCAGCACAGCCAACGCAGCGGCATGAGCATCAGCAGCAGACGCGTATCGCACGACAATGCTACGCGAGGATTCCTCACGTGGGACAACCTTGAGGTTCACCCGGGTCACAATGCCGAACGCGCCATGCGCGCCATGATGCAGGCGAGGAAGGTCAAATCCGGTGACATTCTTCACCACCATACCGCCGGACTTTGTCACCACTCCGTCCGGAGCCATGACTTCGACGCCGAGCGTCCAGTCTCGCAGCGACAGGTACCTGTTCCGGCGAGGTCCACCCAATCCGGTGGCGAACAGGCCCCCAATGGTAGTGACTTCAGGGAATGGCGTATCAATCGGCAGGATCTGGTGATGTTCAGCCAGGGTTCGATTCACCTCGGCAACTGTTGCCCCGGCCTCGACAGCGATCGTCAGGTCTGCTGGTTCGTAATGCAGGATCCGGTTCAACCGACGGGTCGATATGGTGGCAGCGAACGGTCCACCCGGATTTCCGAAAGAAAGATGCCGGCCGGCACCGCAGACCAGCACCGGGCCCTCAGTTCCCAGCAATACCTCCCGCAACCCTTCGACCGTCTCGGGCTGCAATGAGCGGTCGATCGCAGCATCAGTCTGCATTGACGGCCTCCGGTGCAGTTGCATTTGCATACGGATCGAAGGCCGTCGGGAACACCTTGCCCGGGTTCATCATGTGTTTCGGGTCGAAGGTACGTTTCAGCTTTGCCATCGCTTCCAGATCATCATCGTTGAACATCAGCGTCAGGGCATCATTCTTCTCAATTCCGATGCCATGCTCGCCTGAAACTGCCCCGCCCAGTTCGACACAATAACGTGCCATCTCGTGTCCTGCAGCAATCACCCGTTCCATCGCCCCCGGAACCTTGCGGTCAAAGAGCATCAACGGGTGCAGATTACCATCGCCGGCGTGGAAAACGTTGGAAACCATCAGGTCATATTCACGAGCAAGTTCAGCCACACGCTCAAGGGCAACCGGGAGCTTGGTCCGTGGCACGACAGTATCTACCAGGTGGTAGTTGGGAGCCAAACGTCCCATTGCACCGAAGGCGGACTTCCGTCCGAACCAGAGCGCATCCTCTTCCGCCTTGCTTTGGGCAATGCGTACTTCCAGCGCACCGTATTCGTCGCAGATTTCGGCGACCCGCACCTTCTGTTCGGCGACAGTCTGGGCAAGTCCATCCAGTTCGATCAGCAACACGGCCGCTGCGTCCTTTGGATAGCCGGCCTGGGCGGAAATTTCGATTGCCTTGATCGTCAATTGATCCATCAGTTCCATCGACGCCGGGATGATCCGGGCGGCGATCGTCGCCGACACTGCTCGCGAGGCTGCATCGATCGAAGGGAAGGCTGCCAGCAACACGCCGGTTGCCTCGGCCTTGCGGGTAAGCCGCACCATCGCCCTGGTCACAATGCCCAGTGTTCCTTCAGCACCGATGATCACGCCGGCAAGGTTGAAGCCCGGCATTTCAGCCGAGGGCCCACCAAACCAGACCACTTCGCCATCCGGCAGCACAACTTCCAGGCCAAGTATGTGGTTGCTCGTTACGCCGTATTTCAGGCAGTGGGGACCGCCGGAATTATTGGCAATGTTGCCGCCGATCGAGCAGGTTCGCTGGCTGGCCGGGTCGGGTGCATAGTAATAACCCCGGTGCTGGATTGCGTTGGTCAAATCAAGGTTGATCAATCCGGGCTCAACAACGGCGTAGCGGTCAACCTCGTTGATCTCGAGAATGCTGTTCATTCTGGAAGTCACCAGGAGGATGCCGCCTCGGATGGTAATCGTGCCCCCGGCAAGACCGGTACCGGCTCCGCGAACGACAACAGGCAGGTCAAACTCGTTTCCAAGTTTGACGATGGAAGCAACCTCTTCGGTCGTCCGGGGCAGAACCACGACATCGGGAGGATGGTTGCCGACGATCGACTCGTCCGACGCGTCAAGTTCATAGACGCCCATACCGGCCTTGTCGGTTATCACCCAGTCGGCGCCAACGATGGCAGTGAGGCGTCTCACCAGTTGTTCGCGATCTCCGGTCATTCGACTCCTCCAGGCTGTCGCAGAATAGACTGAACGTACATAGGCTGGCATACTCGCAATCAGTGTCGGAGGTTGAATTGGAGAGCGCAGTGCCAGATACAAACTACTGGATAATCGTTGGATCACCCGAGAACTTCCGGATCACCCGGGAACATGGCTTTACTGTTCAGGGGCTCAAGAGCCGGCACCGGAAGAAGGCCGAACAGATGCGCCCCGGTGACAGGATCACCTGGTATGTGACCGGGTTGAAAGCATTCGCCGGAACCGCAACGATCACCTCCGAATACTACGAGGATCATACCCCGATCTGGAAGAGTTCGAACAAGAAGCGCGACGATGATTACCCGTTCCGATTCGGTATTTCGCCTGATACGATCCTCGAAGACGGAAGCTTCGTCGAGGCAGAACCGGTCGCACGGTTGCTTACCCACGTCTCCAAGTGGCCGGCAGCCAACTGGACGCTGGCGTTTCAGGGCAACGTTCACAAGATCGACCAGGATGACTTCGAGAAAATAGAAACAGCAATCAGGGATGCTGCCGCGGTGGGAGTGTAGCCAGATGGTCCAACACGCCATTCAACCGGAGATGGCCGACATCCGGGCAGCGATGACTCGCATTGCCGATGTCGTCATCAACGCTCCACTTGTCCCACTCCGCGGAGTGGATCCTGAAGCGAACATCCTGCTCAAGCCGGAAATCCACCAACCAATCGGCTCCTTCAAGATTCGCGGCGTGTTCAATGCCGCAGCCTCAATGACGCCAGAGGAACGCGCTCGCGGGTTGAGCACGGTCAGCGCCGGCAACACGGCCCAGGCCGTCGCCTGGTGTGGCCGGTATTTCGGCGTCCCTGCCCGGAGCATCATGCCGGAAGGTGCGCCACAAACGAAGGTGGACGCTGTCAAGGCACTGGGTGGTGAACCCGTGCTGATCCCCTCTGACGACCTGTTTGCCTTCATGCGCGAGCACAAGTGGGAATCGGAGCCGTACAGCTTCATCCACCCATGGACCGACGAACGGGTGATGACCGGCCATGCCGGGATGGGTGTCGAGATTCTGGAAAGCGATCCGGAAATCGACAGCGTCTTCATCCCGGTCGGCGGCGGCGGATTGATCGCCGGGGTCGCCAGTGCCCTGAAGCGACTCAAACCGTCGATTCGCATCTACGCGGTCGAGCCGGAAACTTGCTGCGCCCTGCACGCCAGTCTGGAAGCGGGCAAAGCCGTCGCTGCGGCCTGCGTCACGATGTCAGACGGCGTCGCAGTGCCTTACCTGACTGAAGAGATGTTCCCGCTGCTGAGTTCGCTGGTCGACGCGACCGTCCTCGTGAGCGAGGCAGATACCCGTTCGGCAATTCGGCTGCTGGCAATGCAGAACAAGATGGTCGCCGAAGGTGCCGGAGCGCTCGCTACAGCCGCGGCGCTTTCAATTCCGGTTTCGGAACGAGGCCGGTCAGTCGCCATCGTTACCGGAGGCGGCATTGACCTGCCCAAACTGATCGACGTCCTCAGCGAATCGAACTGACACTCGCAACTGCCGGAGAACAATCCGGCAGTTGCTCCTTTCCTTCGAAACGATCCATCGTCCAGGCAATCAGGTCCGGAATCAACGGCGAAGAATCGGCCACCACGCTCAGGTGGTCCTGCTCATCGTAGACCCTATAGACCAGGTTCCAGCCATCGCGACAACGTTCGGCTGCATATCCGTCCTGCACAGACGCAGCGACCAGCGTGTCGCTTCCTCCCTGGGCGATCATGACCGGTACGTCAATCGGTCCGGTCGGAATATTCTCGACAAACCGGGCACCCAATGCTCCCGTTGCCGGGTTACCCCTGAAGATTTCACGGTCACGTTCAATCGAAAGCGCAGTCAGCACAGAAGCCAGAACGCCCGGCTCCGAGAGGCAGCGGCCCGACATCTCCCGGACGAGGGTACGCGCCGACGGGATAATGTGTTCTTCCCAGCTGACATCCGGATAGTGCTCGATGTAGGCTGCTGCGACAAACGATGAAAAGACACTTCCACCCAGGACGCCGGGCAACCAGTCCACCAACCCAAGAATGTCTGCCGCTGGCGCCATTGCTGCTACGCCGATGACCCCGGCATCCGGTGCATAGGTGGCAGCCAGTTGGCCGGTCCAGAGTGCAGCGTGACCTCCCTGCGAATGTCCCCAGACTACCGCTTCATCCGAGAGGTTGATCGCATCAAGTTGCCGGGCGGCGCGAATTGCATCGAGCACCGAGCGTCCCTCGCCCTGCCCGATCAGGTACGGATGTGGTCCCTCGGTGCCCAGACCGATGTAGTCGGTTGCAACCAGTGCCCAGCCCCGTTCCAGCAACTGGTCAAAGGCCGGCAACGCTCCGGACTCAAACGGGTGCCTCAGAACGGAAGGAGCACAGGACTCATCGAAACCGGTCGTGCCGTGTGCCCAGGCAATGACCGGTAAAGGCTCCGTCCCGGCTTGATCCGGTACTACAACAATTCCGCTGGCAACAGCAGGCACACCGTCGTTGCGGGTGGTGGTGTACAGAATCCGCCAGGCAACTGCTCCTTCCGGAACGTCGCGGGTAAATGGCTCGGACCGAATAAGTTGCCCCGGCGCTGCAGGAACATTGTCCGGTGGGTCGTAGAACGAATCTGCAAATGGCGAATGACCGTTGATATAGGCCACCACGCCGCTGGTCAGCAAGGCAAAACATAGAGCCATGACCGCAGTTGATGTCCTGCCGGACGCGGGCTGACGGGACTGCTGGCCGGCATTCGGGCGAAACCTTGTCAGGATTGCAGACCATGCAACCGAGAGGCCGAGGAAGATCATCCGGATGCCGAAGACAATGGCTACGATCACCAGGGTAACGTCCGGCCACTGCCAGGCGAGGAATCCGAAGATGATGTCGGTCAGTCCATGCAATCCGGCCGCCAGGCGTTCATCGACATTGCCACGAATCGCACGGGTCAGACGAAGCGCGCCACCACCGATCAACGCCAACGCCACGGCAAACGGCAGCAGATCAATGGACCTCCCAAGCCAGACGATCACCATCACACCGAAGATAATCTCGGCGCTGGCAACCGCCCGTACCGGTCGGCCGGCAGCCTCCTTCTCGTCACGAAGCAACTCGCCAATGCCACTGACGATGAACGCAAGGCCGATGACGATTCCCAGCGTTGAAAGCGAAGTCAGAGGACGGCTGAACAGATAGATGCCCAGGCCGGCTGCAGCCAGCCCGAGGAAAACCGCGAACCACCAGGGCGCGCTGGCGATATTGCGAAGAACCGACGCGTACTTGTGAGAGACCAAACGAAACACGGGCGTGTTCCTGCCACGATGTAGCGGATTTGAGGAATCATAAGGCGCCCCGCCTTTCGGGGCAAAACAAACGGCCCGGCTGGTAACCAGCCGGGCCGTTGCAATCAGGTGGAGATGGGGGGAGTCGAACCCCCGTCCAGAACGTTCAACGGAAGATATCCTACAAGCTTATCCGGTGATTTTTAGACTGCTGAGACGGGCACCGGCACCCTTCTCGTTAGCAGCTTGCCAGATAATCTTTCGTGGCCGTATCCAGCGGTCGGAACCACGGCATCCCGGTCTGTTGACGCCCGGGTCCGCCCCATCCGGGAGTAGGAGCGGTCAGACGCGCTACTTAATTAAGCAGCGTAAGCGAGTTGTTCTTCGCCGTTTATCTTTTTTGCCCGTTTTTACGAGGCCTCGGGCACCTCGGCTTGCAATCTTCGCGTCTCCGGCCCTGTCGAAACCAGACATCCCCGAAAACGCAGTGATGCGAACCAGTATTCTACCAGATTACTCGCGTCGATTCAACGCGCGTTCCATCTCGCGGCGCGCCTCACGTTCGGCCAACGCCTGGCGTTTGTCGTGCAACTGCTTGCCCCGGGCCAACGCGAGATCCACCTTGGCCCGCCCGTTCTTGAGAAACAGGCGAACCGGCACCAGCGTGTATCCACGAGTCTCGATCTCCCGGCTCAGGTAGTTAATCTGGGAGCGGTGCAGCAACAGTTTTCGAGGGCGCAGCGGATCATGATTGTAGTATTCCGACGCCTGCCCGTAGGGAGAGATGTGCATACCAAGCAACCAGACCTCACCGTTGTCAATCCGCGCATAGGACTCCCGGATGTTTACCTTGCCGTCACGGATCGACTTGATCTCGGTGCCGCTCAACTGGATGCCGGCTTCAATCACTTCCTCAATGTGGAAGTCGTGATATGCCTTGCGATTAACGACCACGACCTTCTCTCCGGACCGCCGGTCGCTGCTGGTTGATCTGGTTTGGCGCTTCGTGCTCATCATCGGATGATGATACATCGTTTCGACGCGTACAATGTGCTCATGAACGATACGAACCATGACATGTACGCGATTTTCTCCCGATACTACGACCTCGAGTTTGACGTCTTCGATGGCGACATCGATATGTACACCCAGTTTGCCGAGAATATGGATGGTCCGGTTCTCGAACTGGGCTGCGGCAGTGGCCGGGTATTGCGCCATCTGCAGGAGATCGATCTCCCGATCGCAGGCGTCGATACCTCGGAATCCATGCTTCAGCATGCCAGGAACCGGGTTGATCCGCGCGTCCGCCTCTACCAGCAGGACATGCGTTTCCTGGACAACCTGGACGATGCGCCATTCGCGATGGTCTTCTGCGCGGTGAACACCTTCCTGCACCTGCCGGATGTCGAAAGCCAGATGCTTGCGCTCAACAGCATCCGCCAGCAGACCGCCGGAGGCGGAATCCTGTTGCTGGACCTGCTGGTGCCGGACCCGCAATACCTTTCGTCGCTCGATGGCCGGATGGAACGCGAGTTCGAAACGCTGTTTGATGACGGCTCACGTCTGGACAAGTGGGTGGTCCGCACCCACGACCTCGCCAGCCAGACGATTGACACCACCGTCTATTACGACCTCACCTTCGGGGATGGAACCCTGAAGCGCACGGTCGCATCGTACGCGACCCGCTATATCCATCATGTCGAGCTTGAACACCTGCTCGCCCGGACCGGCTGGGAAATCGTGTCGCTGTTTGGTGGCTACGACCTTGAGCCGTTCGACTCGTCTTCAGAACGAATTGTTGTCCTGGCAACGCCAGGTAGTTAGGACCTGCACATGTCTTCGCCACCCACCGGCAGGATTGAGGGCGTCGAGATCAAGCGCCTCACCACCTTCGCCGATGAACGTGGATCGCTGACCGAAATCCTGCGCCGGGATGATGAAATCTTCGAGCAGTTTGGTCAATGTTATGTCTCCATCTCATACCCCGGCGTCATCCGCGGCTGGCATTACCACAAGAAACAGACTGATTACTTCACCTGCGTCGTCGGGATGATCAAGGTACCGCTCTACGACATGCGCGAGGGTTCGCCGACATATGGCCACCTCAACGAGTTCTTCATCGGCGAGGAAAACCGGATTGTCGTCAAGATTCCGGTGGGCGTGCTGCACGGTTTCAAGAATATCGGTGACAAGCCCTGCTACCTGCTGAACTTCCCGACCGAGCCGTACGATCCGGCCGACCCGGATGAATACCGGATCCCCTACGATTCCCCGGACATCCCGTACTCGTGGGACATCAAGTTCACCTAGGGAGCTTCAGCAATATGGCTATTCCGGACCCGTATCCGGTCAAGAAGGCTGACGGCCCGGTGAATGGCTCGGTGAACCTGCCAGGTTCAAAGAGCTACACCAATCGTGCCCTGCCGATTGCGGCCCTCGCTCGCGGCGAATCCATCATTCATGGAGCACTGGATAGCGACGACACGCGCTACATGGTGGCTGCGCTCCAAACGCTTGGCATCGAAATCGACGCGGACTGGGACAACGCAACCATCAGGGTGCAGGGCGCGGATGGCCGGATTCGCTCCGGATCAGCCGATATCTATCTCGGGAATTCGGGAACCTCGGTCAGATTTCTGGCAGCGCTTGTGGCACTGGGTTCGGGAACGTACCGGCTGGACGGCAACGAGGCGATGCGGACCCGTCCGAGCGGCCCGCTGCTGGCCGGACTACGCTCCATGGGACTGAATGTGATCGAGGAAGGAACGCCGGGTTGCCCGCCCTTTGTCGTCCACTCGGACGGCGAACTCGGCGGTACGGTCTCCATGCCCGGAGACCTGTCCAGCCAGTATTTCAGCGCGCTGGCAATGGTTTCGCCCTATGCGAGTCATCCAATGGAGATCGTCGTCGAGGGAGACCTGGTGTCCAGGCCCTACATCGACATGACCGCCGATGCGATGGCAGCCTTTGGCGTCACCCTGCACCATGACAACTACACCCGCATCTGGCCAGAACCGGGCCAACGCTACCGTGGCACAACCTACCTGGTGGAGCCGGATGCTTCGGCCGCAAGCTACTTTTTTGCCCTGGCAGCCGTCACCGGTGGACGGATAACGGTTGAGCGCCTCGGCGCAGCATCGCGGCAAGGTGATCTCGACTTCGTCGACGTACTTGAACAGATGGGGTGCGAGGTCATCAAGAAAGCAGATAGCGTCACCGTGCAAGGGCCGGACCGCCTGCGGGGTATCGATATCGACATGAACGCTATCTCGGACACTGTTATGTCGCTCGCAGCGATTGCTCCGTTCGCTGATGGCCCGGTCCACATCCGCAACATCGGGCACATCCGCCTCAAGGAGACCGACCGGATCGAGGCAACGGCCAACGAACTGACCCGGCTCGGCATCCGGGTGGAAACGACAGCCGATTCACTCACCGTCTACCCGGGAGAAATGCAACCGGCTACGGTTCACACCTACGACGACCACCGGATTGCCATGAGCTTC
The DNA here is from genome assembly GCA_964462545.1 of uncultured Thermomicrobiales bacterium. GTDB lineage: Bacteria > Chloroflexota > Chloroflexia > Thermomicrobiales > CFX8 > CAYWXR01. The sequence goes on along the minus strand of CAYWXR010000001.1, from coordinate 59,163 downwards.
GCCATCGCCGGCGTCAAATCGGGAGCGGTCCGGATTGCCGACCCAATGTGTGTCCGCAAGACCGTCCCCCGTTTCTGGGAGTTGCTTGAAGGATTGCAGGGATGATCCGGGTAGTCCTCTGGGATGTCGGCGGGCCAATCAACACCGAGGTCATCCACGAGGCTGAACTGGATGCCGACATCCGGCGGGAACTGGAAGCCAGCGGTATTCACGTCACAGATGAACAATGGGCCGATGCCAACCGGTATGCCGTCGAATCGTTTGCCCCGAATGCATATGAGGCGATGATCTGGCACCTGACCGGTCAGGACGTCCACCTTTCCCGCAACGTGTATGAGCGTGTCTCGTCCAGGTCGCATCAGCGTGGAGCGTTTGAACTCCGCCCCGGAATTGGCGTTCTGATTGCCGAGATTGGTTCGATGGGCATCCCGCAAGGCCTTGCAGCCAACCAACCGCTGGAAACGCTGGCAATCCTCGAGCAGCATGGGCTATCTACCCACTTCAGCGCCGATACCGTTTCCGGAAGGATTGGTTACCGGAAGCCTGATCCGCGCCACTTTCTGATCGCCTGCGAGCGCCTGGGTTCACTACCGGAAGAGACGGTCATGATCGGCGACCGTGTCGACAATGACATCGCCCCGGCAAACCTGCTGGGCATCACCACCGTTCTCTTCCGCACCGGCCGGCATCGTGACCAGCAACCCCGCTCCTGGCGCGAAATGCCGGACTTCACCGTGGAAACGGTGCCGGCGTTACGTGAGGTGTTGCTGGAATTGCTCGCTACCAAGGATTCCTGACCTTCGGGAACCAGGCGAGACTAAGCCGGCAACTCCCGGATGAACCCGAGGATCGTTCCCTTCTCATAGGCAGGTGCCTGCAACGAATGCAGCCCCAAATCCTTGCAGGTTCCCTTTTCCCAGCACAGGCTGAATTACCTCATCAATACGGTCTCTGTCGCCCTCACTACACACGGTCGTACGTTTACGGCCTGGCGGTGTCAAGTGTACTTGACACTGCCAGGCTAGTAAAGTAAACTTGACATCGTCAACCAAGAGACGAGGAGAGGTGGCCATGCAAGCACATGAAGGTTCCATCAGCTACCAGCGGTCAAACCGGGCAACCGTGATGCTCGCAATCTGGACACTCGCCTGGACAGCGTCGCTGGCGCTGGCGGTGTTCGGATCATCAAATTTCTGGAAGGACAACGAGATTCTGAGTTGGGCCGCCATCGGCCTGAACGTCGCTATTGGCGTCGGCCTGTTGGTGGCCCACGCACGGTTCCTGCGAGCAATCGACGAACTGCAACGCAAGATCAACCTTGATGCCCTGGCGATGACGCTCGGCATCGGCTTTGTCGTCGGGTTCGCCTACGTAGCTGCCAGGAGCGCAGACCTCGTTTCGGCGGACGTCAGTATCGCCCTGTTTTCAACGGCATTGGCTGTGATCTATATGGCTGCGATCCTGATCGGAAACCTGAGGTACCGGTGAAGAACCATCTACGCGAACTGCGGGCAGATCATGGCTGGACGCAGGCTGATCTCGCGGAGCGCCTCGGCGTCTCTCGCCAAACGGTGAACGCCATCGAAACCGGCAAATTCGATCCAAGCCTGCCGCTCGCCTTTCGCATTGCAAGACTGTTCGACAGGCGGATCGAGGATATCTTCTTCGAGTGAGGTTACCGTCGCCGGATCAGATCGTCGGCGCTTCCCAGGCCACACGGCTCATCCGGTTCATCAGGTAAAGATCTGCCAGAACCAGCAGCAACATTGCCTCGACAACCGGGACGGCACGCGGAACGACGCAAGGATCGTGCCGTCCCTCAACCAGAATGTCCCGCTTGTTGCCATAGACATCAACGGTTTCCTGAATCTGGCTGATTGACGACGTGGGCTTGATCGCCACCCGCACCACAATCTGCTCGCCATTGGAAATGCCGCCGAGCATTCCGCCAGCATTGTTGGTCCGGGTATGCACCCGTCCATCCTGCCCCATGTACATGTGGTCGTTGTGCTGCGAACCGCGCATCGATACAGCCCGGAACCCGGTACCGATCTCAACTCCCTTTGTGGCCGGGATGCTGAGCATCGCCTGGCCGATCATCGCATCCAGTTTGTCGACAACCGGCTCACCGAGGCCCGGGGGCACACCGTCGGCACGTACCTCGACAACACCACCGAGGCTGTCATGCTCGGCCTTCACCTGCTCGATGGCAGCAACCATCTTCTCGGCTGCAATCGGGTCACCGCAGCGCACCAGATTCTGCTCAATCTCCTCGCGTTCAAAGGTGTCCGCGACGATATCGCCAATCTGCCGGGTGAACGCGTAGACGTCAATGCCAGCCTGCGCCAGCAACGCACGGGCTATAGCGCCAGTTGCAACACGCCCCCAGGTTTCCCGGGCGCTGGAACGCCCACCGCCGCGATGATCGCGAATACCCCACTTCGCGGTGTAGGTGTAATCAGCATGACCGGGGCGGTAAAGATCGCGTATCTCATCGTATTTGGTGCTTTGAGCGTCCTTGTTGAAGGTAATCAGCGAGATCGGTGCGCCGGTTGTCTTGCCCTCGAAGACACCGGAAAGCAGTTGCACCCGGTCGCGTTCCTGGCGCGGAGAGGTCACCTTGGACTGGCCAACCCGTCTCCGGTCAAGTTCGCGCTGGATCATTTCCTCGCTAACATCAATGCCGGAAGGACATCCATCGAGCACGGCACCCAGGGCCGGTCCGTGCGACTCTCCCCAGGTGGTAACCCGGAAGACTTTTCCGTATGTGCTTGCCACGTTTGGTTGTTCACTTTCTAAACGACAGGTCTTCGCTCGCCGATCCAGTATCCGTAAAGTCGGTAATCATGTCCACGGTTTCGGCGGAATCCGAAGGATTCATAGAGTGCCCGGCTGACCCGGTTGTCTGACTGGGTGCTGAGACCAATCCGTCTCGAGCCAAGCGACACCATCTGGGCGACTGCATACTCCAGCGACCGCCGGCCAAGCCCCTGGCCCTGAATATCCGGGTCTACAGCGATCCGGTCAAGGTGACCCCAGCCACGCAATTTCGTATAGCCGACGTAACTGATTCCCCGGCCCGTTTCGTCCTGAACCATTTCGATAGTCACACCATCAGCGTGAAAATAGTTATCGAACTCTTCAGGGCTGTTCCACCACAGCCATGGAAATGCGCGGTGATCGAGGTCCAGCAATGCCTGCATTTGCTGTTCGTTCCGGAGATCTACCTTCTGGAACCGGATGCCCAGCGGCCGGTGCATCGGCGGGCGTAACCCGTGAAGCTCGTAGACGATAATCTCCTCAACAGGTTCAAACCCGGCTGCAGCGTAGAACTGCTGCTTGCGCTTTTCGTCGCGCTCCGGAACCACCACGAGATGCACACCCCGGTTGGAAAGTTCTTCAGTAAGCGCCTGAACCAGTTCGACGGCACTCCCTGTCGCGGCGATCTCCGAGACTTCGAGGATGTCTCGCCGGTGCCGCCAGGGCCCGGCCACCACATACTCACCGGAACTGGCATTCCAGAGCACCACCCAGTTCTGCGACATCGTCATCTGGCGAAGCTCGGCATGGGTGTAGCGCGAATCCCAGGTCTGCCGGACGTAGGCTACATCTTCCGCTTCGAGCACCCGGATTGGTCCACTGGCGGTATGAAGGGTATTGGTCACGATGGTTCGCTCTCTATCCAGACAGTCTCCAGCCCGAGGATGCCGATTTCGGTGATCGTCAGGCCTTGTACCCACGGCTTTACCAGTGTGTACGACATATCATGATACAAGGGAATGACCGCCACATCGTCCAAAGCCACCTGCTGTGCAGCCAGAAACAGTGCAGATCTGCGCACAGGATCGGGCTCAACCGCAGCCTCATCAACCAGACGGTCAAATTCCGGATTACTGTAACCAGAGTAATTATCCGAAGAACCGGTTCTTAGCAATGCTGTCAGGATGTTTTCCGGCGCAGGGAAATCGGCCACCCAGGTCAGAACAAACGCCGGCATGTCCCGGCGTTGCAACCGTTCGACAAACTCCGGCCACGCCTGGTCGAGAACAATCAACTCGACACCCAGGTCACGTTCCAAAACTGTCGCTGCCACGCCGCCGATCCATCCACCTGGCTCCACAATGACCGGGAGAACGTCCATCCGGGACTGGTCGCGAAAGACCGCAGCAGCGGCGAGGTCAAACGCGACCGGCCGGGTGATCCAGTCCTGTCCTTCAATGCCGGGAGGTACCATCCCGTAGGCCCGGGAGACTCGTCCATCCAGACCGATCTCGATCAGCCGATCGATGTCAAATCCCGCGGCAAACATCTTTCGCACGGCGGGATCATCAAAGGGTGGCATGTCGTGGTTCAGGGCGATGTAGGTAGTTGACAGCAGTTTCGATACCGTCAGCTGTTCGTTGAGCACGCTGCCCGGTGATTGCACCCGGTCAATGGCCCAACCGGGCACCGAGGTGATGTCAATCTGTTCATCCTCGTACAGGTTGAATGGCTGGCTCGCGTTCGTCCCCAGGCGGACCGTGATCTTCTTCAAACGGGGAGGACCGCCGGCATAATCCTCGAACGCAACCAGTTCCAGTTCTTCGCCGGCGCTGTACTTGGCCACCTTGAACGGGCCCGTGCCGTGTTCGCCAGTCCACCAGTCACCACCGTGTGCAGCGCTCGCATCGGCAATCGCGGCCGGAGACCCTGTCAGCTTCATCAGAAAGCTCGCAGAGGGGCGCACAAGGGTGAACTCGACCCTGAGGTCATCAAGCGCCCGTATGCCCGATATCGAGGCTGCTACGCCGTCGAAACGCTCTGCAGCACCGGCAATGTCATCAAAATAGGGAGCAGACGGGAGATCATGCCCATTACCACCAGCCAGTGCAGGGTCTGATGCGCGATTGAAGGAATCGACCACTGCCCGAGCAGTGAGTAGCGTCCCGTCGTGGAAGGTCAGTCCGGGTTTCAGGGTGAAAACGTAGACAAGGTTATCTGCCGATACTTCGACGCCTGAAGCAAGGTCAGGAACAGGAGCGAGGTCTGCATCGAGTTTCATCAATCCCCGAAAGATCTGTCGCGCCAGGAATGCTGTATCAACGTCGCGCACCAGAGCAGGATCAAGCGATTGCAGGCCGAAAACCGGTCCCGCCAACCGCAGGTGCTGGTCGGATTCCGGGGGACGCTCTATCGTTTCCGCACAGGCTGGAGCAACCACCAGCAGCACAAGAATGGCCAAAATCGGCAACCTGCCGAGATATGACCGGCGGAATATACCTATGCTCGACATTGCGGCACTACCAATTGCCCTCGCATTGACTCTCTGGGATGCCCTTCCGGTGTTTCTCTGCATTGCTGCCGCTGCGGCAATCTTCGCCAGAGTACTGCTGACCGGTCAACTGTTCCGCACGACCTGGCGCGTTCGGGAAATTGCCGGCATCGAGGGAATGGTTTTCGGATTGCTGTTTTATCCACTACTTGTACCGGCACTGCTGCTGGCTACCGTGGGGCTGATGCTGGCAGGAGTCGCCGCCGAAAGCGTACTTCCCGAGTCGCCCCTGTCAGCAGCAAGGAAGCGGATTGGCGAGGTCTTCGGGTCGCTGCTGCTTGCATCGGCCGTAGCTTCGGTGATCAAGGTCGGCGCACCGTCGCTGCCGAACGCTCCACTGGCGCATCTGCTCGTGGCACTCGCTGCCGGCGCAGTGGCCGGAAACAGGTCCGGGGTAGCGATCATCCCTGCAATCGCGATATCCGTCCACTACGGTGGTGTGCTGCCAGCCGTCGTCTGTATCGCAGCGGGAGCCGGGCGCCTGGTGTTTGGTACCCGCAAGGTTGAGACTCAACCGAAGGCCGATACCGCCTGACGAACCACTTCGTCGACGGACAGGTCGTCGGTGTCAATCACCAGGTGGGCATGATTCCGGGCATCGGCAAGCCGCTTTTCCTGGGACTCATAGATCCAGTCAGGCCAGTTCGGGTTCCGGCGCCGTTTCCTGATCACGTCCAGACTGACATCGAGAAAGAGCAACCGGTCCGGCTCGAGGTGCGCCCAGAGGTCATGGACAGCCGAGTGCTCCTGCGCGACGGAATATGCATCAAATCCGCAAGAGCGTAGTCCTGCTACCACCGAGGATTTCCCTGAGGCGCAATGCCCCACAACGGCGACCCTCGTGGTACTCAATCGCTTACCCCGGCAACGGGATACTGACATACTGCCGGCGAATCGGCGTGTATGACGCGACCGGATTGAACGCAAGGGCAACGACCGCCATGTCATCGTACGGCCGGCCGTTATCTGCTTCCAGAGCTGCTTCCAGCAATTTGTCTGCCATTTCCTGAACGTTTTCCACGTTGGTTAGATGCTCCGCCGCAAATCCGAATGGATCAAACGGGGTCCCCGCCCGGGTGCCGGCCGAGGTAATGCCATCGGTAAACACTATTACCTGCAAACCGGCGGTGATGTCAAACTGGTCTACCGCGGGCCGGGTATGCCGGTAGAGACCTATTGGCGCGCTGATGCTCTCGCTGGAACGCAACCCGGTTTCGTCTCCGACCAGGTAGTACGGAACGCTGCTGTTCCGGGTGACAACAACGGTCGAACTCGCCAGATCGACCGACACAATATCCAGCGTCGCCGAGACCTTGCCGTGCCGAAATGCGTGCAGGAAATCGTGGGTTCCACGAGCAACCGCACCGTCCCGCACGCCTTCCTTCAGCAATGAGACAGCCTTGCTGGAAACCATCATGCTCAGCGACTTCGCGGCGAGGCCAGAACCCTGGCCATCGACCATCACAACCGACATTCCACCGGTGGGGCGCTCCGCCACCTCAACCGTATCTCCACTGTCGCGGGATGCGTACTTGTGTGTCTTGGCGACAGCAATTTCGATGGACAGGGCGCTCACGACTCGACTACCTCCCGGCCGGCATAGTTGCTACGGTAATACTCACGGAACTCGCCGGACTTCAGCGGTTTCCACCAGTCAGGGTTGTCACGGTACCAGCGGATGGTTTCCCGCAGACCGGTCTCGAAGTCAATTTCCGGCTTCCAGCCGAGGCCCTCAATCCTCGAGCAATCCATCGAATAGCGCCGGTCGTGTCCCTTGCGGTCAGTGACATGCCGGATCATCTCGGGAGGGGCGTCCAGTTCGTCGAGAATCACCCGGGCAATCTCGATATTGTGGCGTTCGTTTCCGCCGGCTATGTTGTAGACCTCACCATCCGTCCCCTTGCGCAGCACCAGTTCAACCCCGGCAGCATGATCGCGTGCATGCAACCAGTCGCGTACCTGCATGCCGTCACCGTACAGGGGAATCGGTTCGCCTTCCAGCACATTGGTGGTGGCAAGTGGCAGGAATTTCTCCGGATACTGATATGGACCGTAGGTATTTGAACCACGGGTGATGATCGCCGGTACGCTGTGAGTTGCGACATAGGCACCGACCATCATTTCGCCGCCGGCCTTGCTGGCCGAATAGGGGTTGCGTGGCTTCAGCGGGTCGCTCTCCACCCAGGAGCCTTCGCTGACCTGCCCGTACACCTCATCCGTGCTGACATGCACCATCCGTTGCAGGCCGTGGCTGCGCACCGCCTCGAGGAGGACAAAAACGCCGTACACATCGGTCTGGATAAACGCGCCGGGGTCAAGCAGCGAGCGGTCGACGTGTGTTTCCGCAGCAAAGTTGACAATGGCGTCAAAGCCATCGATTGCCTGGTCGACCTGTTCACGGTCGCAGATATCACCCTGAACGAACGAGAAGCGTGGATCGGCTTCAAGATCGCGGAAGTTCTCCGGATTCCCGGCATAGGTTAACTTGTCAAACACCCGCACCTGTTCATAACCGAGTTCCAGCAGCAACCGGGCGAATGTACTCCCGATAAACCCTGCTCCACCGGTCACAACGACCTTGCGCACCGACCTGCCCGACATCATCTCTCCATCCTGAATGGCGGCGATACTGCACCGGGACATGCCCGGACTCCGCTGATTGTAGGCAAACCGCTGTATCATCGTCAGTCAGAGGCGGTTTGTAAGCATCTGGAGAGTGTGAGTGAGCGATCTTCCCCAGGCCGTGACGTTTGATTTTCACAACACCATCGCGCGTTGCGACCATTGGTTTGATCTCGAGGTTCGTGACCTGCTCCCGGCCTTCCTGACCTGGTTGAACAACGAATCGGGAGTGGAACCAGTCCAGATTGATTTCGTCGAGGCAAAGACCCGGTACCGCAAACTCCGCAGGGAGATCATGGAAACGGGATACGAACGCGACGCCGAAACGTGCGTGGATCTCGTCACACGCGAGTTTGGCGTTGTCCTGCCAGATGAGGTCATCCACGCCGGCGTCCAGGCGATCATGCTCGAAACCTTGCCGGGATCGAAGCCGCTGGACGGCGTGGTTGATGCCGTCATCGCGTTGCACGAGCAAGGTGTCCGTCTGGGCGTTGTCTCCAGTGCCGCCTACCACCCGTTCCTCGAGTGGTCGTTGCAGAAATTCGGCATCCTCGACCGGTTTACAACGGTCGTCACCTCGGCATCGTGCGGCTACTACAAATCACGCACCGAGATCTACGAGATTACGCTCAACCGCCTGAAAGCCGACCCTGGCCGGTCTGTGCACATCGGCGACTCGGAGAAGTGGGACGTCGGGACGTCTGCCAAGCTTGGTATGCGCACCGTGCTGCTCGACGAGCACGGCAAGCAGAAGGAAGAATCGAAGGCCAACGCGATTGTCTCAAGCCTGCGTGGCGTCGAGCAGATCGCCATCCGGCTGGGACAGGAGAGCCGGGCATGAGAATAGACATCTTCACTATCTTTCCCGGCATCCTCCAGGGGCCGTTCAGCGAATCGATCATCAAACGCGCAATTGCGGCGGGCGCCGTTGAAATCAACGTCCACGACATCAGGGACTTTGGAGTCGGTAAGCACCGGTCGGTCGATGACACTCCCTATGGTGGAGGTGCCGGCATGGTGATGGCCGCTCCACCGATATTCGAATCCGTGGAATCCGTCCTGGGCGACGCAATTGGCTCGATGCCGATTATCCTGACATCTGCCTCGGGACAAACGTTCAACCAGCAGGCAGCCCAGGACCTCAGCAGTGAGGACCGAATCGCGATCATTTGCGGACGGTATGAAGGCGTTGATCAACGGGTGCGCGACCATCTGACAACCGTCGAGTACTCGATTGGCGACTATGTGCTAACCGGCGGAGAACTCCCGGCGGCGGTCATTGTGGATGCGGTGGTCCGCTTGCTGCCGGGCGTCATCGATCCGGAATCGCTCGCTGAGGAATCCCATACCGGAGGACTGCTGGAGTATCCGCACTATACCCGTCCCGAAACCTATCGCGGATGGAAAGTGCCGGACATCCTGCTCAGTGGTCATCATGCAAAGATTGCCGAGTGGCGTCGCCAGCAGGCAATAGAACACACCCGCAAGGTTCGCCCGGACCTGCTGGCCAACGACGAACCGAAATCCTGACGCCGCTGAATCGGAGGACGATTGTGCCCGGCGACCAACCTGCCATCCTCCTGGAGAATGTGAGCAAGGCCTATCCTGCCGGAGACTCGATGGTTCCGGCATTGCAGGATGTCTCGCTGCACATTGAACCCGGTGAGTACGTCGCCATTGTCGGGCCATCCGGTTGCGGCAAATCCACCCTCCTGAATCTCCTGGCCGGGATCGACACTCCGGATTCCGGCACGGTCGAGATTAACGGAACCCGCCTGAACAATCTCAGCCAGAACCGTCTCGCCGCATGGCGGGGGAAATCGGTCGGCATTATTTTCCAGTTCTTCCAGTTGATGCCGACATTGACGGCACTCGAAAACGTCATGTTGCCAATGGACCTCGCCGGACAAGGCAAGGACGCACGCCAACGGGCTGCACGGTTGCTCGAACGCGTCGGACTTGCAGACAAACAGGACAAACTCCCCTCTGAACTCTCCGGCGGGGAGCAACAGCGTGTTGCTATCGCACGGGCCCTGGCGAACAATCCGCCGATTCTGCTCGGTGATGAACCGACCGGCAATCTGGACTCGGCAAACGGCCTGGCAGTGACGGAGATTCTCGAAGAACTCTGGCGTGAAGGGACCACTGTTGTCGTCGTGACGCACGACCCCGGACTCGCCCGGCGTGCTCCCCGGGTAATCACCATGCAGGATGGCCGCATCGTTGCTGATGGTCGACCTGCGATCGCTGATCCAGGTGTCCTGACGTGACATCGATGCGGACGTTGCTCATCAAGGTGCGCCGGGATCTCCGCCGGCGTCCGCTACGGAATATCCTGACGCTGATCGGGGTGATTATCGGCGTCGCCGGTGTGGTGGCGATTGCGTTCACTGCCAGGTCGATCTCCGAGGCACAATCCGCGACCTACAACAACAACCGCCGGGCTGATATTGCAGGCTTTACCGGAGACCTAAGTCCGACCGTCCGCAACCTCATCGAACGAGTCGACGAGGTTGAGACGGTTGATTCACGCACGATCATCACCACCCGGTTCGATACCGGCCACGGCTGGAACAACCTGCGTTTGATCGGCGTCAACGACTTCACGGCGATGCAACTGGATATTGTTGATCTGGTTGAAGGGCGTTTTCCCGGTCGCGGTGAGATCGCGTTTGACGAAAGTACCCGCGAACTGACACCGTTCGAGATCGGCCAGGTAGTGGCAATCCGCACGACTCCTGCCGACCCGGTGGAGTACCTGACGGTCGTCGGTATCACCCGTTCGCCGGCAATGCTGGGTGCCGGCATCATGAACCGGGCTGTCGCCTACAGCCACAGTTCAACCGTGCAGTCCTATTCCGGTCGGGCGGCCGACAACTACCTGTTAGTCCGCGTCCATGATCCGGAACAGGCGCAACAGACAGCATCAGACATATCGGGGCTGCTCTCCAGGCGTGGCGTCTTCGCCGGCAGTTTCACCATCCGCGATCCATCGGGATTCGTCGGATCGCAGGAACTGAACACCCTCCTGCTCCTGCTGACCATCTTCTCGGTGCTCGGCGCCGCGCTCTCATCCTTCCTGATCGCCAACACGATGCTGGCGGTGATGGCCGAGGAGAGTAACCAGATCGGCATTATCAAGAGCACCGGGGGCCGGCGCTGGCAGGTAATGTCCACCTACCTCGCCTACGCCAGCATTCTCGGAGCAGCCGGGACCATCGCCGGGTTGCTGATTGGCCTGCTTACCGGCATGGTGGTCGCAGGATATCTGACTTCCATGACCGGGCTGAACAGTCCCGAACTGGTGCTCACCCGCAGGGAAATCGGCCTGGCCATCGTGGTCGGGACGCTGGTAACGATCGGGTCAACAATCTTCCCGGCGTTGATCGCTGCCAACCAGCGGGTGGCTCCGCTGTTGCGATCGTCCGGAGTACGGCTCGAACGCGGACTGGGAACAGTGCGACGTCTGACTGCGCCGGTTTCGCGGATCAGTTCCAACGTCGCCGTCGGACTGCGTAACGTGCTCCGGCGTCCTGGCAGGACAGCCATGACGCTGATTGTGGTGACAGTAGCTGTCGCTGCGTTCATTTCCACGCAGGCGTTGAGTCAGTCCGTTGAAACCACCGTTGACGAACTCTATGACCTGTACGGTGCGGATGGATGGCTCTCGTTCCGGCGGCAGACCAGCCCTGCCCTTGCCGGCCAGATAGCAGCCCATCCCGATGTCGTGCAGGTTGAGACCTGGACCAGCGCGACCGGAGCCATTGGCTCCACCCGGACCGATATCTGGGGGATGCCGGTGGATGACCCGCTCTACTCCTACCGTTTGGTCGAAGGAACCTGGTTCGAGCGAACCAATCCGATGAGTGCGGTGCTTTCGAAGAACCTTGCTACCAGGATACATGCTCGCACCGGCGACACCATCCTGCTGGATGTGGGCAACCGGAGTGTTCAGGTGGTTGTCACCGGTATCGTCAACGACTCGAGTACCTACCTGGGTAGCACAACGACCGGCAAGGTCTTCATGGCGACTGCCGACGTCAACCGTCTGGTCGGCCGAACGGGCACCGTCGACGTGTTTGCCCTGAAATTGCGGTCCAGCGAACCGGCGTTTGTCTCCCAAACGCTGGAATCCCTGGAGGAACAACTCCGGCTCAACGGTCCGATCTCGCTTGCCGCGCACGAAGACCAGCAAAGTGCCAGGAGAGCGATCGATGTGCTCACCCTGATGCTTAACGCGATGGTCGTCGTGGTTGCCGTCGTCGGGCTGATCGGGATTGCCAACACCCTGCTGATTAACATCACCGAGCGGCGCCGGGAGTTCGGCATTCTCCGGACGCTCGGGGCGCGATCGGTCCACGTGATTACGATTCTCGTCAGTGAAGGCATCGCACTGGCGATGATCGGCCTCGTCAGCGGGGTGCTGGTTGGCTATCCTCTCGCAAAGGTGATGGTGAACCTGACGAGCCGGGAGTTGTTTGAGTTGTCGTTCCATCTTTCATTGATGAACATCGCTGCCACTTTCCTGGTGGCGCTACTGGCCGTCGCCGCCGTTTCCTCACTTCCGGGATTACTGGCCGCCCGCATCCAGCCGATTCAGGTCTTGCGCTATGAATAGGGCACTGGTCGCCGGTGTCGCCGTGGTGGTGCTTGTCGTCGGGGCGGTTGCCGGATGGTGGCTGCTGCGGGACGAAGGACAATCCACCTACATCGTCGGCCGCGGATCGATCGATGTCACCATCGAAACCATAGGCAAGGTGCAGAGCACCGGGTCATCGACTGTTCGCTCGGCTGTTGCCGGCGAGATCGAGACCGTCGCGGTCAGTCCAGGGGATGTCGTGACTGCCGGCGACATCCTGGTCGTGCTGGTAGACACAACCTTCGAACGGGCAGTGGCTGCGGCTAACCAACAACTGGAAGACGCCGAGTTCGCATTGCAACTGGCGGAACGGGCGCTGGACGAAGAACCGGACAATGAGGGTCGCCGCCTGGCAGTCATCCAGGCAGCCCAGCGGGTTGAAGCCGCCGAGGTAGTTCTGTTCGATGCCGCACAGGCACTGGCGAACTCAATCATCACCGCTCCACGAGACGGCACCATTCTTGAGGTCCCGGTACGCGAGGGCGACCTGGTCAACCGTACAGCTCCGGTTGCCATTCTCTTCTCCCGCGAGGACCTTGAAGTCATCGCAACGGTGGACGAACTCGACCTGGCGAATGTCCGCATCGGGGCCGAGGCAACGCTGCGCCTGGATGCCTATCCAGACCGGGAGATCGCGGGCACGGTGCTGGCAACTGCTCCCGCCGCCCGGGAACAGGGTGGCGCGACGGTCTTCTCGACGACAATCAGCCTTGACCTGCCGGACGATCTCGATATTCGCCCGGGCATGAACACCGATGTGACGATCATCACCGAGGCACGGGATGATGTCCTCCTCATTCCGCAACGTGCCATCCGGACCGTTGGAAATCGCTCCTTCGTCCAGGTGGTGCGCGATGGCAAGCAGGTCGAGCAGGAAGTGGTGCTCGGCTACCGAAGCGGTGGGCAGGCAGAAGTCGTTTCCGGCCTCGCAGAGGGTGAACGCATCATTCTCCCCTGAGCGTACCGCCCTGCTTTCCCGTTGGTACTGCCAGAATCTACCGAAGTCCTTCAAGAATCAGGACTGTGTCGCTACTGCCGGTAGTGGTGTTTGGCGTTACGGTTGATCGACTGGTGTCCAGACCACGTGCACCGCAGGAAGGCGAAGCAAGAATGACCATCGCACCTTCACCCAGGCAGGTATCGGCCTCTGCCCCGCAGCGACAGACGCCGCCAAATCCTGGACCATTCCTGCGTGAACCTTCGAACATTGATGAAACCGGTCTGGAACTCAGTGTTATCGCCGACCTGGTGCTGAAGGTCATCTACTACAACTCGCTGACGACTGCCCAGTCAATCGCCGATACGCTCTGCTTGCCATTCTTCAACATCATCGACCGGGCTCTGGTCATCCTCAAGCGCGAGGAGTTCATCGAGGTCGCCGGCACCAACGGCTTTGGCGAGCTTGCCTACCAATACGTCACCACGCCGAAGGGCTCGGCACGCGCCCACCAGATCATCGAGCGCAGCAGCTATGTCGGCCCCGCGCCGGTCACCTTGCAGTCGTACGTCGATGTTGTCCGCGGGCAGGAGATCGGCCAGATCCGGATCAAGCCTGCCGATGTACGCCGTGCAACGTCCGACCTGGTTCTTTCCGACGATGTCCTCGACACCCTCGGCCAGGCAGTCAACACCGGGCGATCATTGTTTCTGTTTGGCGATCCGGGCAACGGCAAAACAACCATCGCCGAGAGGATTACCGACCTCCTTGGCGGGGCGGTACTGATCCCTCACGCGATCATCGTGGATGGTCAAATCATCAAGGTTCTCGACCTGCACAACCATGTCCCGGTCGGGACCGCCAATCAGCGGTCGGACGTTGACCGGCGCTGGGTTGTCTGCCGGCGACCGTCGATCATCGTTGGCGGCGAACTGACTCTCAGTTCCCTGGACCTCGTCTGGGACAGCAGCAGCAAGTATTACGAAGCACCGCTCCAACTCAAGGCGAACGGCGGCATGTTGCTGATCGACGACTTTGGCCGGCAACAGGTACGTCCTCGTGAGTTGCTGAATCGCTGGATCGTCCCGCTGGAAAAGCGGATCGACTATCTGACCCTTCACACCGGCAAAAAGGTCGAGGTGCCGTTTGACCAGATGATCGTCTTCTCGACGAACCTGGCACCAAAGGACCTGGTGGACGAAGCGTTCCTGCGGCGCATCCAGAACAAGGTCAAGATTGGTAACCCGACCATCGAACAGTACCGGGAAATCTTCATTCGTCAGTGCCGCAGCCTTGACGTGCCGTTCGATCAGGCAAGCCTGGTGTACCTGCTCCGCGAGCACTACATGAAGCACAAGCGCGAACTTCGTGCCTGCCATCCACGCGACATCCTGCGCACCCTGATCGGGATTGCACGCTACCTCGACCAACCGGCCGTGCTCTCCACCGATCTCATCGACCGGGCCTGCCAGACCTACTTCGTCGAACTGTAGTCCTGCAAATCCGGACAAACATGAAAACCCGAACGGGCGAGGCAGTGCCTCGCCCGTTCGGGCTCTGAATCCGGAAATGACCTGTTGCGTCAGGTTCCCATGATCCGGCGCACTTTCTCCTGATACTCCGCCTCGGTCAGCAGACCGGCATTGCGAAGTTCATTCAGCGATATAAGCATCCGCTGGGTCGCATCGAAGCGGGATGTGTCCTCCATTTCGGCCTGTACCTGTGCCTGAGGTTGTGGTGGAGGGCTGGAGTATAGCGGCATCGGGGGAGGAGCAGGCTGCTGGTACGTTGGTGCCGGATGGGCCGGTGCTGCCTGCACCGGAGCGGGCTGCTGGGCAGGAACGACCGGCTGCTGGGGTGAGGGAGGGGTATACCGTCCATCAAACTCCGCCTTGGCATCAATCAGCGCCTGCTTGAATTCGAACGGCTGGTTGATCCAGAGCAGGTCGTTTACCGAATGGGCAGAACCGGTAAGGATAAAGATATCGCCGAAATCAAAGAGGCGCCCGAGCATCGGTTGCTTCATCTCGACGTCGTTGATCCGGCCGAGCGATGAATCGAGCGATCGTTTGGAGATAATTCCCTCAACCTGGATGATCCGGTAGTTGGTGATGACGTAGATCTCGTTTCGCCAGCGGAGAAACCGGATAACAAACACCACGCCCGGCACGAACGATGCCATGAACAGCAGAACTGCCAGGATGCCGGAAAACGATGTGATCTCACGGTAAGCGACAATGATTGCGGCCACCCAGAGTGCGACGGTCAGGAAGGCCATCAGGGCCGCTTTTCGCAACACCCAGAGCACATGCCGGTGCGCTTTGCGGCGGATATGCTCATGGTCTGCCAGTTGCCGCTCCAGGTACGACGCCACAGTTGCCGCCTCTCATGTCCGCAAGCCGGGAAGAATCGCCCCTATTGTAACCGCAGCTCCCGGACCACTTCCCGCGCCCGTGAAGGACGCCCCACGATATTCCGGATATAGGCAGCCAGTAAATGATCGGCCTCATCAACAATCCGGGGATCAATCTTCAGCCTGAGCAGTGAGGTCAGCTCACCGCGGTCAGTTGCGCGTAGCAGTTTTAGCGCCCCCGCCGAGATCGGCATGACGCTTGCTGCATTCCGCCGGCAATTCGGGCAGACAACGCCCGATTCCAGACTGAATCCCTGGTCAATCGGCAGCAGGTCCTCACCGCAAACGCAGCAGGTAGCCAGTGAGGGGCGATAGCCGAGATGCCGCAACAGGCCAAGCTGGCAGGCAACCAGAATCAGTACCGGGTCGTGCCCGGCGTCAAGGAGCGTCAGGCTTGCAACCAGCAGGTCAGAAACACTCCGGTTTGGCTGGTCTTCCGGCGTCATCGAATCAACCAGTTCCGCAATGATCCCGGCGACTGCGATTAATTGCTCACTGGTGCGGATATTTGCGAAGAGGTTCCGGGCAACCACCTGGGAAATGATGTCGACGCTCCGCGTGCGGGCGACATGCAGGTCCACCAGACTGAATGGTTCAATCTGGCCGGCGATTTTGCTGGTGGGTTTCCTGCTTCCTCGCGCAGAAAATGAACGCTTGCCATGCTCTTCGGTATAGACCACGATGATGCGATCGGACTCACCGATATCCCGCCGGCGCAGGATCACCCCGCTAGTGTTGTAGAGTCTTGAACGATGGTTGTGTGCGGATCGACCCTCCGCACCTGGTTCGGGTTCCATGATTGAGCCTTTTGTGCTGGAGAAAACGTGTCGGACGAGCGGGCTTCAAGCGGGCAGGGAACGGCGTCGAAGCTATCCTGGATTGCCCTTGCACTTGCAATTCTAATCGCCGGCGTCATCGTACGCGACCGGTTCGAGATCTCGATGCTGCGGCCGGGTGGTGACCTGTCCGGACTGCCCGAAATTGGACAGCCAGCTCCGGACTTTGCGGCAGTTAACGCCGAGGGTGAACTCGTGAGTCTTGGCGACTTCCGGGGTCAACCGGTCTGGCTCAACTTCTGGGGCGCCTGGTGCCCTCCGTGCCGGGCCGAGATCCCGGACATGATCCAGGCGTGGAAGGCACTGGAACCTACCGGCCTGGCTCTGGTGGCAGTCAGTCTTGAGGAACCGTCCAGCGACGCGTTCGAATACGCGGAAAAAGCGGGAATGGAGTTCACCGTGCTTTCCGATCCGGATCGAAGGGCCATCTCCGGCAAATACCGCGTTCGCAGTTTCCCGACGCACATTTTCATTGATTCGGATGGCATTGTCCGGGAGATCGTGACCACCACGATGTCGACCAACACCGCCATAAATCACGCTTCGAAAGTCAACTAGCCAGCAACTGCTTCGCGGAACGCCTTCGCACGGCGGGTGATCTCGGGCAGGTCTTCGTCCGACGGTGCTCCACGCCCCACCAGATTGCTTCCGGCCGCGACGGCTACAGCACCGGCAGCGATAAATGCTCCGGCAGTTTCCAGCGACACACCGCCGCTCGGCACGAGTTTCAGGTGCGGCAACGGCGCCAGGACGTCCTTGAAGTATTGTGGTCCGCCGAGGCTTGCAGGATGGACCTTGATGTAGTCTGCTCCGGCAACACTCGCCGTCAGCATCTCGGTTGGCGTAAACGCTCCAATGATGGTGGTAACTCCGTAGCGCCGGGCCGTCTCGATGGTCGCCACATTGGTAGTCGGCGTCACCAGAAACTGTGCACCGGAGAGAATCGCTGCCCTTGCAGTCTCCGCGTCAAGCACTGTGCCAGCTCCTACCACGCAGCGGTCACCCAGACGTGTACGAACCTCTTCAATGGCACGTCCGGCGTGACGGTTTGTGTAGGTAAATTCGACCACCGACACGCCACCATCGGCGAGGGCTTCGGCAATACGAACCGCCCCATCCAGATCGTCCATGCGGACGACTGCCACCACGCGTTCTGATTCAATTCTGTGCAAGCGGTGCCGCCTTTCCTGCAACCGTGGTTGGTGGTTGTGCTACCGGGACCGTCCTATACTGAGGAAAATGCCCCGGGCTGAACGTTCGGGATCGAGTGTAACGGATTGCTGGCGAATATCGATGCATGCCCCACCACAACGGATTGCCGTCGTCCCGGCCGCAGACAAGGCCGAAGCGTTGTCGTTTGGACCACAACTGACCGGATGGCTTCAGGAGCGCGGCAGGACCGTCATCAGCGAGACGCAACTCGAAGCCGGTGAACCGGCCGATGCCCTGATCGCATTGGGTGGTGACGGCCTGATGATGCACCTCGCAAACCGTTTCGGCAATATCCCGATTCTTGGCATCAATTTCGGTACTGTCGGCTTCCTTGCCATGGCCGAACGTTCCAACTGGCAGCAGGTCATGGAACTCCTGCTGGCGGGAGAGTTTGAGTACCAGGTCGGGCCGACATTGGCGGTGACCGTCCAGCGCAACGGTGAAAGCGACGACTACGGCACAGCGATTAACGATGTCGTGCTGCGTTCCGGTATCCAGATGGTAGACATCGAACTCTATATCGATGGTCGTTACGTCAACACCTACCCCGGTGACGGGATGATCGTCTCCTCGCCGCAGGGCAGCACTGCCTACTGTATGGCGGCTGGCGGGCCAATCCTGACGGCGGGCGTTCGCGGATTCGCCCTGACGCCGATTTCCGCCCACTCTCCAATCCGCGCGACCCTTGTGGTTCCTGAGGAGAGCCGGATCGAACTGGTGGTGAGCAACAACCGCCCGGCCCACCTGATTCTGGATGGCAAGGTGGTGGCAGACCTCCAGCGCGGTGACATTGTTCAGGTCGGCCCGGGCGACGCTACCTTCCAGATGATCATCATGGAGGGAATGAACTTCTACGAGGCGTTCCGGAGCAAGTTCAACTACTCAATCCGGCCGCACGCTGTGCCAAGCCTCGGCCGCAACCGCAATACGCCAAGGAACGAGTAAGCACTCTCGCGTTTCAGGTTTGGGTTGTCAGAGCAAACGCGGTGCTAATCGTCTGTAGACCCGGACTCCCGCATGGCAGAGCCGATGCCTGAACCTTCGCCGGCAGACTGGTGGCGCTTGCCGATAGCGGCCTGCGCTTCCCGGACGGCCGAGTCCGGCATGGTTGGCTCTCCCCACGCCGAGGCAGGAGCAGCAGGACCGGCCTGGGTTGCCGGCTCATGGCGATGCGATTGCCCGCGGAGTTCCACACCACAAAACGCACAGACTTCCCAACCAACTTCAGTCAGCTTGCCGCAGGAGTGACAGGGCTTGCGCAGTTGGTAACGGCAGGTCGGGCAGTACACCCAGACATCACGAACGAGGTGGCCACAGGACGGGCATCCTGCGATTTCTTCCATCTCCTGGGCGAGGTATTCCTCCTCGATGAGCCGTTGCTGACGTTCCTCGATCGTCTCCGAGGGACGCAGGAGCAGGTAGATCACCATACCCGGTACGAAAAAGAGGACGACGATCAGGAGTGCGGCGATTTGCATCACCGGGTTTCGTGATCGTGCCGCAACGTCCCGGTAGGTCCAGATCACCAGTGCAAACCAGAGCGCAACCAGAAATGCGCCGGTGATGGCCAACGAGAACTGGAAGATTCTGGCCAGAAGTTCTTCCAAACGGATCCACCCTCTCTATGCAGGGGTTCGGGGAATGACCGGGTTAGACGACGACCCGCTCGTAATGGACGACATTGCAGATAAAGACTGCGGCGCCGCCTACCTGCACCTCGACCGGGTTCGGCATATAGAACTCGCCTGGTTCCATGATAGGAAGCAGCGGATTCACGTATTGGGTACGGGTGTAGCAGTTTTCCTTGATGATCCGCAGCACACCGTCCAGGTCCTCATCCTCAACACCGATCAGGAACGTGGCGTTGGATTCCCGCAGAAAACCACCGGCGCTGTTGATCTGGGTAACGCGGTAGCCCTCTTCAAGCAATGCTGCCAATAGTCCGTCGGCATCCTTGCCCTGAACGATAGAAAATACCAGCTTCATGTACTCTCTTCCCTTACGAGGGCAGCCTGGCTGACATCGAGACGCCCGGAAACTTGCGACCATATGGCAGTATGCACCATTTGTACGCTGGCTGTCGCATCAACCACCCGCCAGCGGCCCGGATCGTCCGCTGCCAGTGTGCGAAACATTGTTGCTACGTTCCTGTGAAATTCCAGAGCTTCACGGTCCAGCCGGTTGATGCCACGGCTGTTCATCCGGCGCTCCAGTCCGACTTCAACCGGCAGATCAAGCAGGAAGGTTATGTCGGGCTGGAGACCGCCGGTGGCGAACTGCTGGATGACACGCAAGGTGTCCAGATCAAGCCCCCGGCCCCCACCCTGATAGGCCAGTGTCGAATCAGCATAGCGGTCGGTGATAACAACACTTCCCGCCTCAAGCGCTGGCCGGATGACCTGTCGTACATGCTCGGCACGGTCGGCCGACATCAGGAGCGCTTCGGTGACTCCGGAAAGCTCCCATGCGGTATCCAGCAACAGCGTGCGCAGGGCTGAGCCGGGCGGGGTCCCGCCCGGCTCTCTGGTAGTCACAACGTTGTATCCGCGAGAACGCAGCCGTTCGGCAAGCAGGTCGATCTGGGTCGTCTTGCCGCTGCCGTCCGGCCCTTCGAGACTGATGAACATCAGGAATCCCCGCGGAAGATTTCGACTCGCCGGTTTGGTTCGCTTCCCCTGCTCCGTGATCCCAGGTTGTAGCGATCAGCAAGCTGATGCTGCAATCGCCGGATATACGGTGCCTGGGGACGTAACTCGATTGGCGGTGCGCCCTCCATAACCGAGTTGATGGCAGCTTCCGTCTCATAGAGGGCATTCGTTACCGAATCCCGCTCTTCCTGCTTCGCCGCGACGAAACTGCCCTCGATCAGGTCCTCGGTGCGAACCTCCCGCATCAGATCCCGCAGCAGGTTCACCATCTGGACGACGGTGTTCGAGCGCAGCACGAAGATCGAGATGCCGCGGTTCTCGGCATCACGCAACGGTCGTGGCCGCTGGCGGTAGTAGTTCTTGAGCGTGATGACCATGTCCGCCTCCGGAAGGTCACGGACGATGATCGCCGATATGCCAAGCGTCCCGATCGCCTGTTCCAGACGGTTTCGACTAACGCCAAACGGGAAGATTCGCAGCGGGCGGTCTGTTGTCCCGCGACCTTTTGTCAGCGGGTTCACCAGTGGTGCGGCCGGCGTCGTCACCGGTTCAGGTGGATCCTGCCGCGGCCTTGAGTCCGTGGACGGTCGCGAAACAGTCTCAACCTGGGCCAGCGGTTCGTCGGCTGGCTGTGTCTCTACCACGCCATCGGCAGTGCGCTCGCGATGTTCGGGGCCGATGGCCTGTCCACGAAGGATGGCATCGACCGCGCTGGCCACCTCTCGGATAACACTTACCCGGTCACGGTCCTGGATTTCCACCATGATCGTGAACGTTGGTGGGGCCTTGCGCTCGAGGATGGATTTCTGGGTCCCTCGCCGGCGTGCTTCCTCATCGCTGAGTGTTACTGACTGAATCCCGCCGATCAGGTCAGAAAGCGTCGGGTTCAGCATCAGGTTTTCAAGTGTGTTGCCGTGCGCAGTGCCGATCAGCTGGACACCGCGCTCGGCAATTGTCCTGGCGGCCGCTGCTTCCAGTTCGGTGCCGATTTCGTCGATGACGATGACCTCCGGCATGTGGTTTTCAACCGCCTCGATCATGACAGCGTGCTGCATGGTCGGGGTTGGGACCTGCATCCGGCGGGCACGGCCGATGGATGGGTGCGGAATGTCGCCGTCACCACCAATCTCGTTGGATGTATCAACGATGACCACCCGCTTGCGCAGGTCGTCGGCCAATACCCGGGCAAGTTCGCGGAGCATCGTTGTCTTGCCGACGCCCGGCCGGCCCAGCAACAAAATACTCTCGCCTGTCTGCACAAGGTCCTCGATGATCTCGATCGTCCCGAACACTGCCCGCCCCACACGGCAGGTAAGCCCGACAATATCGCCGGACCGGTTTCGGATTGCCGAGATGCGGTGAAGCGTTCGTTCGATGCCGGCCCGGTTATCATCGCCAAACTGCCCCAGACGGGCAGCGACGTAGGCGAGGTCTTCGCGGGTAATTTCCTCTTCGGAAAGGAACGTTTCACCATGCTGGTAGCGGGCCTCCGGCCGGCGGCCGAGATCCAGCACCAGTTCGATCAGGTCAGATTTGCTGAATTCGTTGTCTTCTCGCTCAAGTGCTTCGGAAATCCGTTGTGGCAGCACAGCAAGCAAGAGGTCCAGATCGTCGGTTACCGTCATCTCGGAAGAGATGCCCGGGGTCGCGATCTGGTCGTCTATCTCCGGTGTGTTCGCTGTCAAGGTAGTATGTTGCTCCGATCGCTCAGTTGCGGGCACGATAGCAGAATCGGGAGACGGCTGAATGCCGGGGTTTCAGACCGATGGAACTCCGTGAACGATGCGCTCCCGTTCATCCGCCGCTGGCACCGGAGTCAGTTTGGGGCGCACAACCACCGGTGAGGTAGTGTGTTTCACCAGACCGATCCGGTCCGAAACTACTTCGAACCCGCACCGTTCAAGTACGCCCAGATACTCAAGCAAGTAACCGGGGACATCAACATAGAATGGACATGACGGATCACTCCCGGTCAAGACAATACTGCTGAACAAAAACGAATCGGCCTGGTTTGCATACTGCGGCGCAAGGATCATCCGCGCCAAAGACTGGTCTCCGCGGCTGATGATCCGGCAATGCCCAAGCACGCCATCACCACCGTCCAGCACAAACGATGATTCACGAACCGAACCGATCATTGTCCGATTGAACCACGAAGTTGATCGTGGCTCCCATTCTGCACTGGTTCGCGCCTCGGCAAACTGCACGCCCCGAGGAGTCACCTGGTGGTAAAGCTGGTGGATCGACCAGATATCGCTGTCCTGTTGCGGGCGGACATGCGCCAGCCGCGTAGTTTCTTCTGGCCACCTACCCTGCCGTTTCAGGATGAACCGCTGCTCGAACGATTCGAATCCGTTCTCACGCAGGGCGTCCATCGCAACGCTGTCATCGTCTGCAACGGCATAGACCCGTTTGACGCCGTTTGCGCCGGCTTCCTGGACGGCATGCCGGATCAGGGCAGACCAGAGTTCAAGGCAAACGGCCGGGCTGGCAACGAGACGGGGCGAACCAGCCGCGATCTCCGCCAGGTCCCAGTGCAGGTCTCGGTCGTCACGTACGACGCTCAGCCATGCACATACCTCGTTGTCGATGGTCGCTACCAGCACCAGTTGATTGTTGCGGAATCCCGGCCGGGCAGCCAGTAATCGGGACTTGCGCCCACCCGGCTCGCGGAAGCGCAGAGTGGAACTTCCCAGGTTTTCAACCGTATCCCGGATTGAGCCAAGGAGAGGTAGATCCCGTATGCGTACTGGTCGGACTGCGAGGGTCGCCACGATGAACGTTCCCTCCTCCAGGTCAGGTTGAACAGGACCAGAAATGAATCAGAGCGTTTTCCGGCCGGAAAGTGCCCGGCCAAGCGTGACCTCATCGGCGTATTCAAGATCACCGCCAACCGGCAAACCACTGGCCGGCCGGGTGATCGTCACGCCTGTGTCCTGCAATTGTCGTGCGACGTACATTGCCGTCGCGTCGCCTTCGATGTTCGGGTTGGTCGCGAGAATGACTTCCCGCGGTCGAAGTTCACTTACGCGGTCAACGAGTTCACGGATCCGCAACTTGTCCGGGCCAATCCCGTCGACCGGAGAAATGGCACCATGAAGCACATGATAGAGTCCGCGAAACTCACCGGTGCGCTCAAGCGCCAGGACATCCAGTGGCTCTTCAACGACACAGATCATTTCCTGGTCCCGGGCAGGATCACTACAGATCGCGCATGGATCAGTATCGGTAATGTTGAAACAAACCGAGCAAAGGATTACCCGGTCCTTGACCTCAAGGATCGATTCGGCAAGCGCGAGTGCCTGCTCACGTGGTGCCCTGAGAATGTAATAGGCCAGTCGCGAAGCTGACTTGGGGCCGATCCCGGGAAGCCGGGAAAGCTCGTCAACCAGGCGCGCAACGGGCTCAACGGTAATCCTTGAACGTTGCAATGTGAGACTCCGCCACGAAACCGGAACGCGACTCAAAGTATATCGAAACGGGTGTTCGGTTGAGGGATCTCCGGGCAGATGGGCTACTCTTCGTCGTCCAGGTCAAGCAAGACAGTCCGGCCCCGAGGTCCGTCGGCCGGTCCGATCAGACCTGCTTCTTCCATCGATTCGATCATCCTGGCAGCCCGGTTGTACCCAACCCGGAGGCGGCGCTGGAGCATCGAGGCAGATGCGGTTCCCTGTTGCCGCACAATCTCGATCGCCTGCTCCATCAGGTCGTCTTCCTCGTCATTGTCGTCGCCAGCCGGTTTCGCCGGGAAATCGGACCATTCCGGTTCGAACATCATTTCCGGCACCAGCTTGCGCCAGTGCAGCACGATCTTCTGAATGTCCTTGTCATCAATGAACGGACCCTGGATGCGTTGTGGCTTGGCAGCGTCCGGCGGCATAAAGAGCATATCGCCACGCCCTACCAACCGTTCCGCTCCAACGACATCCAGCACCACCCGGCTATCGGTGGACGACGTGACAGCGAAGGCAACCCGTGCGCCGATGTTGGCCTTGATCAGGCCGGTCAACACATCGACCGATGGCCGTTGGGTCGCGATCAACAGGTGGATACCGGTGGCACGAGCCATCTGGGCAAGCCGGACAAGGAGCGTTTCTACTTCTTCCGGCGTGGTCATCATCAGGTCGGCAAGCTCGTCGATGATAACCACCAGGTAGGGCATCTTTTCCAGATGCGGCTCTTCCTGCCGGCGCAGGTTGTAGCCATCGATATTTCGGACACCAAGACGGGCGAAGAGTTGATAGCGCCGCTCCATCTCGCGCAGCACCGCCCGCAGTGCGCCGACAACCTTGTCCATCTCGGTGACGACCGGCCCCTTGAGATGCGGCACCTTGTTGAAGCCGACCAGTTCAACCATCTTCGGGTCGATGAGCAGCATCTGCAGTTCATCCGGCGTCCGGGTCAGCAGGAAGGTGGCAATGATGCTGTTGATACAAACACTCTTGCCAGAACCGGTGGCACCGGCGATCAGCAGGTGCGGCATCCGGGTCAAATCAGCAATGATGTAGCGCCCGTTCACGTCTCGACCCAGTGGCACCGGAAGCTTGATATCGCCCTTCTGGAACGTTTCCGATTCCAGCACCTCACGCAGCCCGACGGTCGAGACGGAATCGTTTGGAATCTCGATGCCAACGCGTGCCATGCCGGGGACCGGAGCCTCGATACGGATGGACGGCGCTGCCAGTGATAACGCCAGGTCGTTCTGCAGCTCGGTAATGCGGCGGACCTTCACCCCCATGGCTGGTTCAAGTGCAAACAGCGTAACTGCCGGCCCGGGGAAGATCTCCCGGACGGTTGCGTCCACCTTGAACGAGGCAAGGGTTTCCTCAATGCGGCGGGCCTTTGCCTCAAGGTCGGCTGCATCCGGGTCGCTCGATTTGTAACGCTCGAGCATGGTCAATTTCGGCAGACGCCATGCTCGTTTTGCCGGCGATGCCTCTTCCACCTGGTCAACCGGTTCCGGAGCGGGTGCAGGGTCAGGTGCAGGAGCTTCTTTTGGTTTGGAACGGGCCGGAATGTTGATCACCGGAGCAGGCTTCTCGACAACCGGTGCGACAGCTACCGGAGCCGGCACCGGGGTTGGATTCCGGGCGATAACCGGTTGGTAACGCTCGGTGCGAGCTATACCGACGATGGTTTCGACATTGGGGAGATCGTCGTCTTCGTCGCCATAGTCAACGTAGTCCTCTGCCGGAGGGCGCCATGTGATGCGTCGCCACGAGTCACGCAAGGAACGTACGTCACTGCCGGTCACCATGAACACAGCGATCAGGCCAACTGAAAAGAACAGGACTCCGGCTCCGACCTCGCCCACCAACGCCATCAGGCCGGAGGCCAGCCCCTTACCGGCATAGCCACCTCCGTTTTCGACCGGCTCGCCGAGGGTTCCAAGCGCAAGGATGCCCATTACTGACATAACAGCCAGGATGCCGCCGGTGGTCCGGCGCCACCGCTGTTCGGCAGGTTCTGCCCGCCAGATCTCTACAGCAATGATCGAAAGACCAACCGGAATCAACAGTGCTGCCCTGCCAAACAGGGCAAGAATGCCGTTGGTCATCCAGGCGAGGAGCGTCCCTTCGGCAAGTCCGACCAATGGCAGCGCCATGATCACGGCCAGCGTAAAGACCAGCAGCGCGGTGATTTCCTCACGCAGCCGGGATGAAATCGACAGCCCCGGAACAATCCGGCGACGGTTCATGGTTTTCTCATCGCCGGAGGTACCTTTCTCCGGAAGGGCTTTCACTCGCCTGGTGGTGTTTGTTGAACTTGTCCGGGTTGCCGCGCGTCCTGCCACGATCCCTCCGTACGTACTTACTGTACGTACACTTTACCGGGTTCGTGCCAGTGGGTCAAGCCGACGGTCTAGAACAGTTTCATCTGCGAGATGTCGCCGCTGCCCGAATCCTGCTCGGCCCGGAGCTTCTGTTTGAACTCATCGAGAATGACCGGAAGCCGCTGCATATCGGCCTTGATTGTCTCTCGCAGCGATGGCTGATGCAGGGCTGCGGCCGGATGATACATCGGGACAATCACCCGCTTGCCGACCTCACGCGGTTCGCCGTGGATGCGGGAAATGCGCTCGTTGGCAAACCATTTCGACATTGAAAAGCGACCCAGAGTCACGATCATCAACGGGTCCAGCGCATCGATCTGACGCTCGAGATGTGTCGCGCAGGCCGCAATTTCGTCCGGCAGAGGGTCACGATTGCCTGGCGGGCGACATTTCACGACATTGGTTACAAAGACATCATCCCGTGACCATCCGATGGAATCGAGCATCTCGTTGAGGAACTTGCCGGAGTTGCCGACAAATGGAAGCCCCTGCTGGTCCTCATGCATGCCCGGGGCCTCACCGATAAACAGGACCTCGGCATTGGGATTGCCAGCGCCCGGAACCGGATTGCTGCGTCCGCGACAGAGTTCGCAGAGATTGCAAAGCCGGATCTCCTCGGCAATAGCCGCCATTTGCGCTTCACGGTCTGTGGTCATCCAGTGATCTCCCCTGCCATCAGTGGTTCAGTCTCAAAGCGTTCATTCTACCGGCTCGGGTTCGGAATCGACCCGGTCGTCAAGGTCGGCCGCGAACGCTTTCTCAATAACCGTACAGGCCGGCACATCTTCTTCCCAGATGATGATGCCCGGGTAGTCCGGGTTCCGGTTCAGCCAGCGAGTCAGAATCACGGTCTCATCCACCGAATGGTGGTCGAGGACGAGGGACTTGCCGCCCTCAATTGCCCGGTCACGGCTGCGATCCAGGCGTGCTGCGACGTCAGTAATCTCGTCGTCATGGCCCACGGTGTAGCTTGACCACTTTCTCCCGCGATGGAGATACCAGATCTCCCGCAGGTCCTCCCCTGCTCCCGGCAGAACGAGCAGGACGTGTGGCTGGTTGACCCATTTGCCGATCTCGGCTTGCTCCAGTGCCAGCCGGTTCGCCTTTGCGATTTGGTCACGCAGACGACTCGCTTTCTCGAAATCGAGTGCGGCGGCCGCTGCTTCCAGTCTGCCATGCAACCATGGGTGAAGAGCCCATTCATCGCCTTCGAGGAATTTCAGCACCAGATTGACGTGGTCCATGTACTCCTCGGGATCGGCAAGGCCCATACAGGGTCCGGCACAGCGTCCCAGGCTCAACTCAATACATGGAGAACCGAGAGAACGCGCGTTCTTGAACGATCGTTTGCAGGTGCGCAGAGGCAGTGTTGCATTGATCAGTTGCACGGCGTCACGGGCGCGATTGGCGGAACGAAACGGCCCGTAATACCGGGCGTCATCTGCCTGGCGATCTTTGGTCATCGTGACGGTTGGCCAGCGGTTGGCAGTGTCCACCTTGATGTATGCGTATTGTTCGGCATTTCGTTGGACAGTGTTGAACCGGGGGCGGTAGCGCCGGATCAATTGCGACTCCAGGAGCAATGCCTCCAACTCTGTGCCAACGACCTCAATGTCGATCCGCTCCAGCGTCTCCAGCAATCCGTCCATCTTCCGGGTATAGCCAAGCGGCTGGGAATAGTAGGACGCAACCCGCTTGCGCAGGTCCTTGGCCTTACCCACATAGATCACCCGGTCCTCGGCGTCGCGCATGATGTAGACACCCGGTGCGTGGGGAATCTCCTTGAGCATTTCGGCATCAAGCAAAGCCCGCCCGCGACCGATGGGACGTCCGCTGGAACGACGTTTCCGGGTACGGGAACTGATCTCCAGGATCGATTCCATACTGGTAATGCCGCGCTCCGCCGCCATGCCCATCAATGACCGAAAGACATCGCCGGTGATCTCCGCGTCCGAGAGGGCACGGTGAAACTGCTTGCGCTCGATCCCCAGTTCCCGGGCAACATCCTGCAACCCGAGGCGGCGTGCCTTCGGCAGGAAATGGTCGGCAATCGTCAGGGTATCGATCTGGACATTGACGCATCGACCGAGTCCCGCCCGCACCAGTTCTGCGTTCAGGAAGGACACATCGAAGGAGACATTGTGCCCGACCAATGGCAAGTCGCCGATAATCTCCATTACCGTTGGCCCAACCGAACGGAACTCCGGTGCAGCAGCCACCATCGAGTCATCAATCCGGGTGAGTTGGCGGACGTAGTCAGGAATGCGCCGGCCGGGATTCAGCAGTGTGCTCCAGACCAGTGGTTCGGCATCGCCGCTGACGCGGATGAGGGCGATTTCGATCATCCGGTGCTGACGGGGCTTCAGACCGGTCGTCTCAACGTCCAGCACAACGTATTCAGTCGGCAAATCGCCTTGCGGCGCAGCCACACGAGTCGACCACCAGCCATTCGGTAATCTGGAAACACGGGGATCAGCCTGAAGAATTTCGTTGAGGAGCGGAGCCCAGAGCTTTCGCGACCCGGAAACACCAAACACGTGAGCTACCAGGCGCGCATCATCGATAGAACCGCCGTGACTGTCGATGCAGGCAATTGCCCGGTCGATCAGGTTCTGGTAGTGTCCGGTTCCGGCTTGCGCTGCTACTGTCTCGCTCACGGCCCCTCACCCTCCTTGACTTTCCGTCAAGGATCTCCAGTATAAATCAGAACAAGTGTACGAACAATGCGTTATACTCTCGCTGACGTGACGACGAGAACAGTTGGAGACGGACCGGATACGTGGACGAGAACGCTGCAGCCTCTCGCATTCAGACCCTCAGGGACCTCATCAACCGCTACAACCACGAATATTATGTTCTGCAACAACCAACTATCCCGGACGCAGAATGGGACAGGCTGTTTCATGAACTACGGGAACTGGAAGAACAGTTTCCGGAATTGCGCTCGGCAGACTCACCAACCCAGACAGTAGGAGCAGCGCCGGCAGCAGGATTTGCCCAGGTCCGGCATGAACTGCCAATGCTCTCCCTGAGCAACGTCTTCAGCCGCGAAGGCCTTGAGGAGTGGATCGCCCGGGTCCGGCGGTTTGCCGGTCGCGATGACCTGGAATTTGCCGTCGAACCAAAGATCGACGGTGTCGCATCCAGCATCCTCTACGTCAATGGCGAACTCCAGCGAGGCGCCACCCGTGGCGACGGCCTGGTTGGCGAGGATGTCACTGCCAACATCCGGACGATTCGGGATGTACCCGCCCGCTTGCAGGGTGAGAACATCCCCACCGTTCTTGAAGTACGCGGCGAGGTCTACATGCGTCGCTCCGAGTTCGACCAGATGAACCAGGAGCGGGAGGAAGCAGGTCTCACCCGGTTTGCCAATCCGCGTAACGCGGCGTCCGGGGCGCTTCGTCAACTGGACTCTTCCATCTCCGCCCAACGGCCGCTGCGTCTCCTTGCGTACGGCATTGGTCAGATCGAGGGAGAGATGCCATACCTCCATTCGGAAACGCTTGCACGTCTCCGTGAACTCGGGCTGACCACTGCGGAAGGCACCAGCGTCTGCCGGAGCGCAGACGAACTCTGGGAAGCCTGCGAAAGCTGGCTGGAGCGCCGCCCTGATCTGGATTTCGAAATTGACGGCGTGGTAATCAAGGTCAACGATACCCGGCTCTATCCGGAGATCGGTACAGTTGCCCGCGAACCTCGCTGGGCGACCGCCTACAAGTTCCCTGCCAGTCAGGGGGTGACTGTACTTGAGGACATCGTGATCAACGTTGGCCGCACCGGAAGCCTGAACCCGCTGGCACATCTCAAACCGGTTGAAATCGGCGGCGTCATCATTCGCCGGGCAACCCTCCACAATCAGGATGAAATCGAACGCCTGGGCGTGTTGATCGGCGACACGGTCGTCGTCGAACGCGCCGGTGACGTCATCCCCAAGATTATTTCGGTCGTCGAGGCCAACCGCACCGGAGAAGAGCGGCCGTTTGTCTGGCCAACCGAATGTCCGGTCTGTGGTTCGACCATTGAGCGCGTCGAAGGCGAAGCCCTTTCCTACTGCGTCAACACCTCCTGCCCGGCGCAGCTTCGGGAGCAGGTTTCCCACTTCGTCTCACGCGGCGCCATGGACATCGAGGGACTCGGCTCGAAACTGGCGACCCGGTTCGTTGACGAGGGGCTGATCCGGACGCCAGCCGACATCTACCGTCTCGATTGGGACCGGATCGTCACCATGGAAGGTCTTGGTCCGAAGAGCGTTGAGAACCTGCAGCGTTCAATTGAGAACAGCAAGTCACGTCCATTCTCCCGTCTACTCTTCGCGCTGGGCATTCGTCATGTTGGACAACAGACTGGCGAGATCCTGGCTGACCACTTCGGGTCGATCGAGGCGCTCTCAACGGCAACCGCCGACCAGATCGCCGCTGTTCCGGGTATCGGCAAGGTTATCGCCCAATCGGTGGCCGATTGGTTCGCCGAGGAACGCAATGCGGCCCTGATCGCCGACCTGAAGTCGCTCGGTCTGACGATGACGGTGGACGAAGCCGAACGTCCGCCCGCTGGAGAAACCCGGTGGACCGGATTGACCGTGGTCCTGACCGGCCGGCTGACATCGCTTACTCGCCCGGAAGCCGAAGCCTACCTGAAGCGCGCCGGCGCCCGGACTTCGTCGTCGGTTTCCCGCAAGACCGATCTGGTCATCGTCGGCGAGGATGCCGGCAGTAAGGCTGCCAAGGCCGCCGAGTACGGCATCGAGACCATTGACGAAGCGACATTCCTTGAGAGAATGAAGGCCGATCAAGGCGGTTGATCCCGGCAAGGCTTGCCGGATGACCAAAGGAGCACCCGATGAGCGGCTACACTCTGCCGACTGGTGAGCAGGATCCGATGCGGCTGGTGCGGACCATCGGGCGGATGTCCCAGATGCTACTGGAAATCCGCGATGAGTATGTTCGCGATCCACGCGAAGACACGCTCGACCAGTTCGAGCGCAGGCTGGAAGAGATCAGCGAACTCGGCCGCCAGCTACGGGAACTCCGCGAATTGCTGGCCGAGAACGCCTGAAATGCTCAATGTAAACGTGAAGAGACGACCCTGTCGGGTCGTCTCGTTCCTATTACCGCGATAGTCCGGCGTGGGATGACGTCTCAGGCGCCGGGCTTGGGAGTGGTTCCCGGTTTGATCAGTGCAACACCATCCCGGCAAAGCGGGCATTCGTCTGCTTCCCAGGTGTCAATCACCAGCGTTGCCAGGCTCACCAGTGGTGCACCAAAGTCGATCTCGCCGGCAGGTCGATTAACCAGCACGGCCACGGCCTTGACCTCGGCCTGATGCTCGGCCAGCGCCGCCAGTGTTGCCCGGACAGAACCTCCGGTAGTGAGAATGTCATCGACGACCAGCACCCGGGTTCCGGGTTCGATCACGGTTCCGCGCTTGAACGTGCGCTCACTTGAATCATTGCTGGCTCGCTCTGCATAGGCAGCGGGAAGTCCAAGTTGCCGGCCAAGTTCGAACGCCAGGAGAATGCCACCGGTCGTCGGCCCCACCACAAGATCAACGTCTGCCAGCGGTCCAAGTTGCTCGATCATCATGGCGCAGGCACGTTCGGTCGCCTGCGGCAATCGCAGCAGGTCGAACTTCTCGACGTACTGATCACTGTGCTTGCCGGATGCGAGCAGGAAATGGCCATCTTTCAGCGCGCCAACTTCCCTGAGCATGTCAAGAAACTCCATGGCCAACGCTCCCCTTCGTTGATCTACTCGTCTTGCTGCCGAAGTGGTGTCACAGAAACACCACTCCGGCATGTGATCCGCCTAGTAGCGGATGGAAACCTTCTCCCGGTAGACCGGCAGTGGCTGAACGGTATATGCCCCGCTGGCGAGACGCATGGCCTCGACAACCGCCTTGGCCGTGTCGATAGACGTCAGGCAGGAGATGCCCTTCTCGACCGCCGCACGGCGAATCTGGAAGCCATCCAGCACTTCCTTTTCCGACACACCTGGCGTGTTGATCACTGCCTTGACGGTGCCATCCAGGATAACGTCGATGACATCCGGCCGACCGCCGCCAATGCGCTTGGTAACCATCTGCACCGGGATTCCGGCCCGTTCGATCATTGCCGCTGTGCCCTCGGTTGCGTACAGGTTGCAGCCCAGGCGTACCAGCGTCTCGATCATCTGCATCGCTTCCGGTTTGTCCTGGTCGGCGATCGAGATCAGCACCGGCATATGCGGCACCATCGACATTCCCGAGGCCATCAGCGCCTTGTAGAAGGCTGGTGCAAACTCGCGGTCGATACCCATCGCCTCACCGGTCGACTTCATCTCCGGGCCAAGATTCACCTCGACACCGCGCAGCTTGGCCATCGAGAAGACCGGAGCCTTCACCGCCACCAACGGTTGTCGCGGCCAGAGGCCCGGCTCGTATCCCTGATCGGCGATCGAGGTCCCCAGCATTGCCCGGGTCGCAATCTCGATCATCGGCACACCGGTCACCTTCGAGAGGAACGGCACGGTGCGGCTGGATCGCGGGTTCACCTCGATCACATAGATCCGGCCCCGGTGAATCACGTACTGGATATTAATCAGACCAACCGCGCCCAGTTCGATCGCGATCCGGGTGGTGTATTCAACCAGTCGGTCGACTTCTTGCGGGTAGAGGCTCACGCCCGGGTAGACGGCGAATGAGTCACCTGAATGAACACCTGCCCGCTCGATGTGCTCCATGATGCCCGGTATCAGCACATTGGTGCCGTCGGTGATCGCATCGACCTCGACCTCTCGGCCGCCGAAGTAGGAGTCGATCAGAATCGGCTGGTCGTCGGAGAACTCGACGGCCGACTTGAGATAGCGGGTCAGATGGTCGACCGAGTGGACCACCTCCATGGCCCGTCCACCTAGCACATAGGACGGCCGCACGAGCACCGGGTAACCGATGCGCTCCGCTGCGGCGATGGCATCTTCCAGTTTGGTGACGGCTACGCCCGGCGGCTGTGGTACTTCAATGCGTTGCAGGAAGGCCTCAAACCGGTAGCGGTCTTCGGCAAGGTCAATGGTATCGACGCTGGAACCGAGCACCGGCACACCGCGCCGGGAAAGTGGCTTGGCCAGGTTGATCGCCGTCTGTCCACCGAACTGGAGCACCACCGGCACCTGGTCCAGACGTCCTCCACCCTCGTGGCGGAGAATCTCGGCTACGGATTCATCATCAAGCGCTTCGAAGTACAGGCGATCCGAGGTATCGAAGTCGGTCGAAACAGTCTCCGGGTTGGAGTTGATCATGATGCTTTTGACGCCGGCAATGTTGAGCGCGTGGGCAGACTGAACACTGCAGTAGTCAAACTCGATGCCCTGGCCGATCCGGATCGGTCCGGAACCGATCACGACAACCTTGTTGCCTTCCAGCGGTTCGGCCTCGTTTTCCTCGTCGTAGGTGCTGTAGTAGTACGGGGTAACCGCCTCAAACTCGGCTGCACAGGTATCGACCAGTTTGTAAACCGGCACGATACCGGCGCGATAGCGCTGCTCCCGGATCTCTTCGGCATCCACGCCGCGCAGTTTGGCAATCGTCTTGTCGGTGAAGCCAAGGCGTTTTGCCTGCCAGAGAGCCTCGTCCGTCAGGTCTCCATCTGCAAGTTCCGACTCCCGGTCAACAATCCGCTGGAGTTGGTGGATGAACCAGATGTCGATATTGGAACGCTCATGGATCGCTTCCGGAGAAATGCCGCGCCGCAGTGCTGCCGCCACCGCCCATAGGCGAATATCAGTAGCGATCTCAATGTCTCGCCAGAGTGCGTCGGAGTTGCTCCAGGATTCTTCCTCCCAGAGCAGGTCGCGTGCGTCGATTTCCAGCGCGCGCACCGCCTTGAGCATTGCTGCGGTGAAGGACCGGTCGATGGCCATGACCTCGCCGGTAGCCTTCATCTGGGTTCCGAGACGGCGATCTGCGCGGCGGAACTTGTCAAACGGCCAGCGAGGAATCTTGACCACACAGTAGTCGAGCGCCGGCTCGAACGCTGCGGTAGTCTCTTTGGTTACCGCGTTCGGGATTTCGTCCAGGCGCTTGCCAATGGCAATCTTGGCGGCCACCCGTGCGATCGGGTAGCCGGTGGCCTTCGACGCAAGGGCCGAGGAACGACTCACCCGGGGATTCACCTCAATAACGTAGTACTGGGTAGAGTTCGGATCGAGCGCAAGCTGAACATTGCAGCCTCCCTCGATTCCGAGTTCGCGGATGATTGCCAGCGATGCCGAACGGAGCATCTGGTACTCACGGTCCGAAAGTGTCTGGCTGGGCGCGACCACGATTGAGTCTCCGGTGTGGACACCCATTGGGTCGAAGTTCTCCATGTTACAGACGGTGATGGCATTATCGGCGCTATCCCGGATAACCTCGTACTCGATTTCTTTCCAGCCAAGCACCGAGCGCTCGACCAGCACCTGGTTGATCGGGCTGGCCAGCAGACCGCTGGTGACAATCTCGTCGAGCTCTTTCAGAGAATAGGCGATGCCGCCACCGGTGCCACCCAGTGTGTAGGCCGGCCGCACGATGAGCGGCAGGTCATTGTGGCGGGCAAACTCCCGCGCTTCATCCAGGTTCGTGACGATGGCACTTTCCAGGACGGGTTGACCGATGGACTGCAGCATGTCGCGGAAGAGTTCGCGGTCTTCGGCCCGTTCAATTGCCCGGAGTGGCGTGCCCAGCAACCGGACGTTGTACTGGTCAAGAATCCCGGCTTCAGCGAGGGCGACGGCCAGGTTCAGGCCGGTCTGGCCACCAAGCGTCGGCAGCAGGCCATCCGGCCGTTCGCGGATGATGATGCGCCGCAGTACCTCAACGGTCAGCGGCTCGATGTAGACAACATCGGCGACATCCTCATCGGTCATGATCGTCGCAGGGTTACTGTTGACCAGGATCGTCTCGATGCCCTCCTCCCGGAGTGCCCGACAGGCCTGGGTGCCGGCGTAGTCAAACTCCGCCGCCTGACCGATAACAATTGGACCGGAACCGATTACCAGTACCCGGCGCAGAGGGTTACTCACCATGGGACTCCTTCTTGGCGGCCTTGTGATCCCGAACGAGCTGGACGAATTCGTCGAACAGATACTGGCTATCCTGCGGGCCGGGCGATCCTTCCGGATGGTACTGGACACTGGAAATCGGCAGCGTCTCGTGTGCCAGTCCCTCGACCGATCCGTCGTTCAGGCTGATCCTGGAGACCTTCCAGCCCGATCCCTCGGGAATCGAGTCTCCATCCACCATGTAGCCGTGGTTCTGCGAAGTAATGTAGATCTGGCCGGTTTTCAGGTCCATGACCGGGTGGTTTCCACCCCGGTGACCAAACTTCAGCTTGCTGGTGGTTGCACCAATCGACATCGCCAGTAACTGATGACCGAGGCAGACCCCCAGATACGGGTACTCGTTCTTGATGATGCTCGAGATGGTCCCGACTGCAGCTTCGGCATTCTCCGGGTCACCCGGGCCGGGAGATGTCAGGATGCCATCCGGGTTGAGCGCCTCAATCTCGGCGTAAGGCGTGTCGAACGGTACCACTGTGACCGTGACGCCCCGGCGTTCCAGCGACTGGATGATGTGCTCCTTGACGCCACAATCAATCAGCACCACATGGATATCGTCCTCGCCAGTCGTGTAGGTTTCCGGAGTGGTCACTTCCTTGACGACGTTGACATCGGCCGGGCTCCACGCCTTCTTCGCAGCCTCGCGGAGCTCATCATCGGTGCGGTCACCGACGTCGCTGCAGATGATCCCGCGCATTGCCCCTTCGTTGCGGATGTGGCGGGTCAACGCCCTGGTATCCACACCGGTAATCGCCGGGATGTTGTGTTCCTTCAGGTAGCTGGCGAAATCACCTTCGGCGAGCCAGTTGCTCGGTGTTTCAACATATTCGCGGACGATCATGCCGCTGATCCAGGGCCGGCGGGACTGATTGTCCATGCCGGTAACCCCGTAGTTACCGATGAGCGGATAGGTCATGGTGACGATCTGGCCAAAGAAGGAAGGATCGGTCGCCACTTCCTGATAGCCGGTCATCGATGTGGTGAAGACAACCTCACCCTCGCCATCGACCGGCGCACCAAATGATTCCCCGCGGAAAATCCGCCCGTCTTCCAGAACGACCGCTGCCCGGCCGTTACGAAAGCTCGTCATGTCGCACCTCTCCCCCTGTCACTGTCATTACTGCCCGTCCCTGCACCTCCATGCCGAGGAGAGGTGTGTTCTTGCTCTTTGATCGTAAACTCTCTGCCGAAACCACCCACCGGCGCTCGGGATCGATAACGGTGACGTCCGCCACTGCACCCGGCTCAATCGAGCCACCCTCCAGGTTGAGCGTCGCTGCCGGCGCTGCGGTGAACAGTCGAACCACCTCCGGCCAGTCGATGCGCCCATCGCGAACGAGGATGGCCATGGTCGGAATCGCCAGTTCAAGACCGGACATTCCGGATGCCGCATCGGAGAGCGCTGCCGGCTTGTCCTGTTCGGCGTGTGGAGCGTGGTCTGTTGCGATGAAATCGAAGGTTCCGTCCAGCACGAACTCCATCAGCCCGAGCGCATCTGCCTCTGGCCTGAGCGGCGGGTTGACCTTCGCGTTGGAATCAACCCGGCCGAGATCAAAGGTCTCTTTGTGCCCGGCAAACCGACGTCGCCCTGCAACCCACTCGTCTGTCAGGGTCAGATGGTGTGGCATTACTTCGGCGGTGACGCGTGCACCGCGTGCTTTCGCATCGCGGACCATGCTGGCACCGCGAACCGTCGAGACGTGCAGCACATGAAGCCATCCGCCGGTTTCCTCTGCCAGACGGATGTCTCGTTCGATATAGCTCTCTTCGGCTTCAGCAGGAATACCGGGGTCCCCGATCTCCTTCGAGACCGCGCCGCGGTGCATCGAACCGCCCCGCGCCAGGTCCGGGTCTTCGCAGTGGACCATGACCGGCAGGTTCAGTTCGATCGAGAGGCGAAGGGCCTCGCGCATTGTGTCTTCCGAAACGGTGCTTTCCCCGTCGTCCGAGAATCCGATTGCACCGGCTCTGGCAAGTTCTTCCAGCGGTGCCAGGTCGTGGAGCTTACGGCCGACGGTAATCGTCCCGATCGGATGGATATGGACCCCCGTGCCAGCACTGCGAGAAATGATGTCCTCGACGACCGCGGCAGCATCAATTGCCGGGTTGGTGTTTGGCATACAGCACATCCGGACAAATCCTCCGGCCAGTGCCGCAGCCGCGCCGGT
This sequence comes from uncultured Thermomicrobiales bacterium, assembly GCA_964462545.1. GTDB lineage: Bacteria > Chloroflexota > Chloroflexia > Thermomicrobiales > CFX8 > CAYWXR01. Next base: position 21,473 of record CAYWXR010000001.1, on the reverse strand, counting down.
GTTGAGGTCTTCCTTGTAGGTCAGACCCGGGTCCCGCAAATGGACGTGTGCGTCGATCCAGCCGGGAGTAACCAGCAGTCCGCTGCAATCCACCACCCGTTCGACACCCTCTTCAGGCAGGTTATCGCCAATCGTCTTGATCCTGCCGCCATCCACCAATACATCGGTCACCCGATCGAGGCCATTTCGCGGGTCAATGACGCGGCCTCCTCGCAGCAGCAAGCTCATTTGGCTACCTCCGGGCAAAAAAAAGGCTCCCGACAAAGCCGGAAGCTTCGCAAACCTGCATGATGTTTGTGCCGCGCTGTTGACGGCAAGGCGTTCTCACCTTCAGTGCATCCCGTGGGAACTCCCAACTGGAGCCTGTCCAATGATACGAGTGCGCCCCGGCCAGCGTCAAGAATCCGGGATATAACCCTTCCGTCCCGTTTCCCGGAGTCGATCAACCGGCTAGAATGGCCCCGGATAACGGACAGCATTGCAGGATAAAACCATGACCCGGCTCCAGCAGGTGGTTGATCAATTGGCATTGGCGTACGGCGAAATCGCACGGCCGGCGCAACATGATCCTCCGGTTGACGAACTGGTTCAGACCATCCTGTCCCAGAACACGTCGGATATCAACACCAGCCGCGCGTTCGATTCGCTCAAACGAGCGTTCCCTTCCTGGGAGCAAGTGCTTCCTGCGCCCGTCGAGGACATTGTCGAGGCGATTCGCGTCGGTGGTCTTGCCGAACAGAAGGCTCCGAGGATCCAGGCGGTATTACGGCAGATCCTCGAAGAACGTGGAGACCTTGATCTTGGCTTCCTTAGGGAAATGTCGCCTGAAGAAGCGTTGGACTGGCTGGTGCGACTGCCGGGTGTTGGCCCCAAGACGGCAGCCTGCACGCTGCTGTTCGGGCTGGATATGCCGGTTATGCCAGTTGATACACACGTCCACCGCGTATCGTTGCGCCTCGGACTCGTCCCGGAAGGAACCAGTCCTGCCAGTGCCCAGACGATCCTTGGAGAAGGTCTCTCGAGCGATGACGCCTGGCGCGCGCACATGCTGTTGATCAGGCATGGAAGAATAACCTGTAAGGCGCGGAGTCCGCGCTGCCCTGTTTGCGTTGTTCAGCAACAATGCCCGTATGCGAAATCGATGCTTGCCTGAAGGACCGACATGACCATCACGAAACAGACCGAACTCTTTCTCATCCGCCACGGCCAGACAGACTCCAACGTTAACGGCCTCCTGCATGGCAGTACCGATGTGCCGTTGAACGACCTGGGCCGGCAGCAGGCAATCCGGGTTGCCGAGCGCATCCATGAAATGGGCGGGTTCACCACCCTCTACGCCAGCCCGCTGCAGCGAGCACGCCTGACCGCCGAAGCAATTGCAAAAAAGACGGGGCTCTCACTCACCCTGCATGAGGGACTGGCCGAGATGAGTTTCGGCAGTGCCGAGGGCGTACCGTTCCGGGATGTTCCCGAACTCTACCCGGAGATCTACGCTCGACTGAACGACCTTGAGGACTACGATGTGAGGTTTCCGGATGGCGAATCCCGTTTCGAATTTGCCACCCGGGTGCGCAACGCATTCGATGACATCATCGCGCGAGAACCGGGCAATCGTGTCATCGTTGTCGCGCACGGTGGCGTGATCGCTGCGGCCACGGCGATGCTTCTCGGGGAAACCATTGGCGATTTCCGCCGGTATTCCATCGCTAATTGCAGCGTCACTCATTTCGAGATCTCGACATCCGGCCCGGTTGCCCATCTGATAAGCGATACGGTGCACCTGGAGACGCTCGAGGTTGAGGTCGAGGTTCCCGTCCGGCAGGGACGGTCCTGACGATGGAACTGACCTGCCTGGGTGGTGCGGCTGCCTGGCCCAACCCTGGGCAGGGATGTTCCGCCTATCTCATCGCCACGGCCAACACATCGATTCTTGTAGATTGCGGACCAGATACGCTCCACCTCCTCCGCAGCCAGATCCGGTATTCCTCGCTCGATGCGGTGGTCATTTCACACATGCATTCCGACCACATGCTTGATCTTGTGCCATTCCGCTATGGCCTGACGTATGGTGTTGAACGAGCAAGTGAACCGATTCCCCTGTTCGTCCCACCGGCAGGAACAACCAGACTGGAGGCGTTGGCCACAGCGCTGGGAGGCAACAGCGAACCGGGAGAGAGTTTCTGGCACCCGGCGTTTGCCGTGGAGGAATATCAACCGGAGTTCGGCCTGAATATTGGAGACGTGCAGATCTCGTTCCGGCGAACGGACCATGCTGAACCGTGTTACGCCATGCGGATTGAATCGGCAGCGGGCAAGACACTTGTCTACACGGCCGACACCGGGGATCATGAATCATTGATCGCATTCGCGGACGGCTGCGACCTGCTCGTTTCGGAAGCAACCATGCCGGAGGAAGAGCAGAACGGATCGGGTGCCGGCCACCTCAAGCCCTCAACCGCTGCCGAACTGGCATCCCGCTCCGGAGCCGGGCAACTCCTGCTCACCCACCTCTGGGCCGAGCGACCGGATTCAGTCGTGCTTCAGCAGGCGGGTAGCGCATATGATGGCCCGATCACCATCGCAAAACCTGGATTGAGGGTAAATGTCTAACCACTCCTGGTTCAAAATCGGACACACCACCAACCTGGAAGCACGAAGCGGATGCACTGCCATCGTGTTCGATCACCTGGTGCCGGCGGCAGTCGATGTCCGCGGGGGTGCGCCAGGTACCAGGGAAACGACATTGCTCCAACCGGGGAGTATGGGGCTGCTGGATGCGATCCTTCTTTCCGGGGGTAGTGCATTTGGGTTGCGGGCGGCAGACGGCGTTGTCCGGTATCTGGCCGAGCAGGGCCGTGGATTCCAGACGCGAGCCGGCAATGTCCCGCTCGTTTCCGGGGCGATCATTTTCGATCTCGGGGTGGGCCAGCCCTATTATCCGTCAGCGGAGGATGGCTACGAAGCTGCCAGGAATGCCGACGCACGTGTCCTTGCCACCGGGCAGATCGGTGCCGGCACTGGCGCAACGGTCGCCAAACTTGGCGGCGCGCCGGTTCCCGGCGGGCTCGGCATCGCCGTAAGGACAGCCGGCAGTGTGACAGTTGCCGCCGTGATCGTCCTGAATGCTGTCGGGGATGTTCGAAACCCTTCGACCGGAGAGTGGGTCGCCGGTGGTAGCGGGGTGGAACGCACCATTGCAGGTCTGGCTGAAACGCATGAGGGCGAAAACACCACCATTGGTGCCGTGATGATCGATGCGCCGATGGACCGCAGGGCACTGGAACGTGCCTGTATCAGCGCCCAGGCAGCACTGGCTCGCTGCACCGTTCCGGCACATACCATCATGGATGGCGACACGATCTTTGCTGCAGCGTCTTCTGCAGGAGCCATTACTCCGCTGGAGACGCTGGCGATCACGACACTTGTCGAACAAGCTGTTGAGGACGCCATTCTGTCAATCTTCAGGTAACCCACCAGGACGATTCTGCGCCACACAGCAAACGAAAACGGACCAGCCCGTACAGGCTGGTCCGTCTGGTTATCCGGAGAATATTCCGGTCGGCAGAATGCCTACCGCTTGGTGTACTGAGGTGCCTTGCGCGCTCGCTTGAGACCGACCTTCTTGCGCTCCTTCTCCCGTGCATCACGGGTAAGAAGTCCGGCCTTCTTGAGGGCCGGGCGAAGCTCAGGATCGGCCTGGGTGAGAGCACGAGCAATGCCGTGGCGAACCGCGCCGGCCTGACCCGAGGTGCCGCCGCCCTTCACCCGGACCATCACATTGAATGATTCCTGGGTGTTGGTCAGCTGCAGCGGCTGGGCGATGCTGGCCTGATGAATCAGCCGTCCGCCGAAATATTCAGTTGCCGGCTTTCCGTTGACAGTGATTTCACCACCGCCGGGATAGAGGCGAACACGGGCAACGGAGGTCTTCCTCCGGCCGGTGCCATAGAAGTATCGCGTGCCCTGGCTCATGCGGCTCCCCTTGTACCTTGCGCGAAATCGCGTCCCATGTGCTTCTCTAGAGTTCCAGTGGTTTCGGCTGCTGCGCGGCGTGCGGATGCTTCGGGCCAGCATAGACCTTCAGCTTCAACAGCTGCTGCTTGGCCAGTGTGTTGCCCGGCAGCATACCCTTGACTGCGTATTCAATCACCCGCTCAGGATGCTTCTGAATCATCTGGCTGAACGAGGTTGTTGTCAGACCACCCGGATAGTTGGAGTGGCGGTAGTAGTTCTTCTGGTTTTCCTTGTTACCGGTCAGCCGAACCTTTTCGGCATTGATCACGATGACATGATCGCCGACATCCATGTTGGGTGTGTAGGTTGGCTTGTGCTTGCCGCGAATAATCGTGGCAACCCGGGTGGCAAGGCGGCCGAGCGTCTGGCCCTCGGCGTCCACCACAAACCACTCGCGTTCAATCTCCGAGGGCTTGGGCACGTACGTTTTCGTAGACATCGATCTGTTTCTCCGTAACTCCGACCGGACTGGCGAGCAAATGTATCACGCTCCGGGTCCGGTATCGAACTCTTCGTAGCCCACCCGCCACAGGACAAGCCCGTGCGGCGGTGCCCCCGCCGGCAACACGCGCCGATCGCCGGCTGCCAGCACTTCATCTATCCATTCGACCGGCCGCTCGCCTGACCCCACCAGGACGACCGCTGCTGTAATGTTCCGGACCATCTGGGGGAGGAATCCATCGGCTACTATCCGAAGCTCTCCCAGATGTCCCTGAACCAGACCGCCGGTCTCAGGTTCATCCCAGTCGCAGTGGAACACCGTTCGCTGCAACTGTTCCCGGGTGAGCGATCTGCTTCGCCCCATCCCGGCAAACGACCCGAACGAGTGCCGGCCAACCAGCCGGTTACAGGCCCGGGACGCCAGTTCCGGATCAATCGCCTGGCGTCGCCACCAGACGTATCTCCGGTTCAATACCGGCTCGGTTTCCGCAACCACAACCCGGTATCGATACTCCCGCCACCTGGCGCTGTAGCGGGCGTGAAACTGCGGTTCGACCGGATCTACTGCTGAAACGACAATGTCGTCCGGTCCTACCGCGTTCAAAGCGCTTCGAAGTCGTTCTCCCGACCCCTGCCAGTCGATTAATCCACTGGCTACCTGGCCGATTGCGTGAACTCCCCGGTCGGTCCTTCCGGCAAATGCCAGTCGAATCCGCTCACCGGTGAGCCGGTAAACCGCTTCTTCGAGCTCCGATTGCACTGTCCGGCCAGAAACCTGTGCCTGCGAGCCGAAGAAGTCCGTGCCGTCATAGCCGAGTGTCAGCCTGAAATGCGGCACGCGCGGTTCAAACAAACTACTCGACGAACTCGATCAGCGCCATCGGTGCTGCATCGCCCTTGCGCTCGCCGATCTTGTAGATACGGGTGTACCCGCCGGACTGACCCTCGAACCGGGGGCCAATCACCTCGAACAGCTTGGCGGTTGCCACTTCGCTGCCGATTCGGGCCATCACCAGGCGTCGGTGGTGTTCGGTGTCCTCGCGGGACATCGTCACCAGTTTTTCAACAACCGGGCGAATAGTCTTGGCCTTCGCCTCGGTGGTGGTGATGCGTTCGTTGAGGATCAGCGAAACGGCAAGACCCTTGAACAGGGCTTTTCGCTGTCCTGTGTTTCGACCGAATTTTCGGCCCGCAACGCGATGCCTCATTGCCAGGTCTCCTCCCGGAACTTCAATCGTTATCGTGCGGCGTGGCTATTCGGCATCGCCGTCTTCGGCCAGGTTTGGACCCGGCTCGTAACCATGTTCAACAAGTGCGTCGGTCAGTTCACGCAGCGACCGCGGGCCGAAGTTGCGGATCGAGAGCAACTGATCGCGGTCCATCGACATGACCTGGCCAACCGTTTCGATCTGCCGGCTGCGGAGAGCATTCAGCACCCGCGGCGAAAGGCCAAGATCGACCAGCGCGCGGGTATCAACCTCTGCGGTTGCCACGCTTTCCTCGTCCTCGACCGTTGCTTCCTCGCGCTTGAAGCTGGCAATCATCTGGGCGTGTGCGCCGAGAATCCGTGCCGCTTCGGAGAGCGCATCATCAGCTTCGATCGTTCCGTCGGTCTGGATCTCGAAGATCAGGCGATCGTAGTCGCTGAGGTGGCCAACACGAGTGTGCTCGACCACATAGTTGACCTTCTCGATCGGTGTGAAGATCGCATCAATCGGAATCTCTCCGATTGCGTAAACCTCCTGGACCTCGGCGGGCTGGTAGCCGTGACCGGAAGAAATAACCAGGTCCATTTCGACGGAAGCGTTGTCATCATCAACCGTGGCAATAACCAGTTCAGGGTTGACAACTTCGAGATCAGACGGCCAGTCAATATCGCCGGCAGTCACCACACCACGTCCCTGATGGAACAGGTGGGCACGGGTTTCCTCGACAAGCCCGTTGGAACGAATGCGAACCCGCTTCAGGTTCAGGACCACTTCGGTAACGTCTTCACGGACACCTTCGATGGTCGAGAACTCGTGCCAGACATCTGCGATCCGGACTCGGACAATTGCAGTGCCAGGCAACGAACGCAGCAGGATTCGACGGAGCGCATGGCCAATGGTATTGCCATAGCCCCGTTCGAGCGGCTCTATTCGAAACCGGCCATAGTTGTGGCCAGCCAGGTCCAGTACTACTTGAGGTTGAGCGCTATCCAACAATGTATCTGCCTCCCCACGAGCAGCCGTTGTGGGCAAAAAGCGTACAGATGCCGGCGCTGGGGTATCCCGGCGCCGGCAATGCCACCGCCTAGCGGCTGTAGAATTCGACGACCAACTGCTCGTTCACCGACGGAATGTCAATTTGATCGCGGGTCGGTGGGCTGACGACGCGGCCGCTCATTTCACCGGTATTGACCAGCAACCAGTCTGGTACCCGGCGAGTGCTCAGCACCTCGGCGACAACCTTGAAATACTCCTTGTCCTTGCTCTGTGGTCGAACCTCGATCACATCGCCCGGACGAGTTGCATAAGAGGGGATGTCAGTCTTGCGGCCGTTTACCAGGAAGTGACCGTGGCGCACGATCTGCCGTGCCTGGGCACGGGACTCGGCGAAGCCCATCCGGTAAACGACATTGTCCAGCCGCATTTCGAGAATGCGCAGCAGGTTTTCACCAGTCACACCACCCTGCCGGGCAGCGAGCTGGAAGTGCTTGCGGAACTGGCGCTCCATGATGCCGTAATAGCGGCGAATCTTCTGCTTTTCACGAAGCTGCAGACCATGCTCTGACGGCCGGCGAGTCCGCTTCTGCCCGTGCATGCCCGGCGGGAAGTTTCGCTGCGGGTTGCGCTTCACAATCGGGCACTTCGGCCCCAGGCAGCGCTCACCCTTCAAATAGAGCTTCATCCCTTCGCGCCGGCACAGCCGGCAGACGGGACCCGTATACCTCGCCATTCACCCTCCCTGAATTCTGGTCTGGCGTGAGACCAGAACCGTATGCATCGTCGTTAACTGCAATTATGTTCCCGAACGGTCGGTTGCTACCGCGATTAGACGCGCCGTCGCTTCGGCGGGCGGCAACCATTGTGCGGGATCGGTGTGACATCGCTGATGGCAATCACCTGGAGTCCGGTTGCGGAGAGCGATCGGATTGCCATTTCGCGGCCGGCACCCGGCCCCTTGACGTAGACCTCAACCTGGCGCATGCCATGTTCCATGGCCTTGCGAGCGGCGCTTTCGGCAGTGACCTGTGCAGCATACGGGGTGCTCTTGCGAGAACCCTTGAAGCCGGAACCGCCTGCGCTGGCCCAGGCAACAACGTTGCCCTGTGGGTCGGTCAGCGTCACCATGGTGTTATTGAACGTGGACTTGATGTACGCCTTCCCTCGGGGGATGTTCTTCCGATCTCGCCTTCGTACCCGAGTTCGCCCGCGGCCTGCGCCCCGTCGTCGATCCGCCATTCGTTCAGGAACCTCTCTTTAGATCGTTCACAGTATCCTGGTAAGAAACCTAATGTCCGGTGGTTGCAGCAATTGCTGTCAATCACCGGAACGAATAGTTATCGGCCCTTTTTCCGGACGCCAAGAGCTCGCTTCGGGCCACGCCGGGTGCGGGCATTGGTCTTGGTGCGCTGACCCCGAACGGGCATACCCCGCCGGTGGCGCAGTCCACGGTAGCAGCCGATATCCATCAAACGCTTGATGTTCATGCCGACTTCACGGCGAAGATCGCCTTCGACAGTCATTTCACGTTCGATAATCTCGCGAAGCTGAACCACTTCATCATCGGTCAGGTCGCGAACACGGGTATCCGGATTGATGCCAGTCTGTTCCAGCACTCCCTGGCTGGTTTTCAGTCCGATACCGTAAATGTAGGTCAATCCGATTTCGACCCGTTTATCGCGTGGAATGTCCACACCTGCAATACGTGCCAAGATCCCTCACCCCTCTAGCAGCCTGAAATTAGCCCTGCTTCTGCTTGTGCTTCGGATTCGAGCAGATGACCCGCACGATGCCGCGACGCTTGATGATTTTGCAGCGCTCGCAGCGCTTCTTTACTGATGCCGATACCTTCACGGTTTACCTTCTTCCGGCCGGCTCTCCGGCGCTCCCTGTCAATGCCGCGGCAGGGTTCTTCACACCTGGCAGTTATGTACGCAACCGGTAGGTTATGCGCCCACGGGTCAAGTCATAGGGTGACAGCTCAACACGCACACGGTCACCCGGCAGGATGCGAATAAAGTTCATCCTGAGGCGACCCGAGATGTGCGCCAGTACCTCATGACCATTGTCCAACTCAACACGGAACATTGCATTGGGCAGCGGCTCGGTAACTTTGCCCTCGACTTCAATGACGTCTTTCTTCGCCAATCGACCCCCGTTGCGAAACACGAACTATCGACACGCCTTCGGCGTGCAACAACCGCCAACTATACCACAACTCTACGCATCAATGGTCAACAATCGATAACCATCTTCCGTGACCACCAGCGTATGCTCGTAATGGGCTGTCCGGCTGCCGTCGGTCATCACAACGGTCCAGCCATCATCCAGCACAACGGACTCTTCGCCACCCCGTGTCACCATCGGCTCGATCGCCAGCACCATTCCGGCCCGCAACAGCGGCCCGGTGCCCGGCGTCCCGTGGTTCGGGATATGCGGCTCTTCCCAGAGTTTTCGGCCGATGCCGTGTCCCCCGTATTCGCGGATGAGTCCATATCCACGCGAGAGGACATACTCACCGATGGCAGCCGATACATCGCCAAGGCGAACTCCCTGGCGAATCAACTCGACGCCGGCAAAGAAACTCTTCTTTGTATCCTCGATCAGTTGGGCATCTTCCGGTGAAATCTCGCCCACGGCATAGGTAATCGCGGAATCGGCATGATAGCCATCCATGAATACGCCGATATCGATCGAAATGATGTCGCCCGCTTCGAGCGGCTTTGCATTCGGAATTCCGTGCACCAGTTGATCATTCACCGATGCACAGATACTCGCCGGAAAACCGTGATGCCCCAGAAAGGAAGGCCGTCCTCCGGCACTCGTGATGATCGAGTGTGCGGCCTTGTCCAGTTCAATGGTGGTAATTCCCGGCGCAATGAGACGTTCCATCTCCTGGTGCGCACGGGCCACGATCCGGCCAGACGCAGCGACCTTCTCAATCTGGCTGGCAGATTTCACGGTAATCGGCATTAGTCGTTCCACCCCAGCGACGTCACGATGGCGTTGGTGACAGTCTCGATGTCCTGGTTGCCATCAATCTCGTGGACAATGCCACTCGGGCGCCAGGCGTCCAGTAGTGGTTCGGTCTGCTCATAGTAGATCGCCAACCGGCGCTCGACCGCCTCCGGCGTATCATCCGACCGCTGATACAGTTCGCCCCCGCAGACGTCACAAACACCCTCGTTTTCGGGAGGACTGAACACCTTGTGGTAGCTCTTGCCACAGTTCCGGCAGATCAACCGGCCTGTAAGGCGCTCCATCAGCACATCACGGGGTACCCCGATGTGCAGGATTGCGGCCAGTTCTTCGCCCCGTTCCTCAATGCGGCTGGCTAGCACCTCTGCCTGCGCAGCATTGCGGGGATAGCCATCAAAGAGCGCTCCGACGAGGTCATCACGTTCGGCGACGTTCTCATCCAGCGCGGAAAAGAGCACTTCTGCAGTCAGTTCATCAGGGACCAGGTTACCGGCATCAACATACGAACGTACCTGGTTTGCCAGATCGGATTCAGTTGCCATCAATGCACGGAACAGATCGCCGGTAGCCAGATGCACCAGTCCGAGGATTGGTGCGATGCGCTCTGCCTGGGTTCCCTTCCCGGCGCCTTGCGGGCCGAGGATTACCACGTGTTTCACGTCGACACTTTCGTCCTTGAGAATCGGTAGCTGATGGCAACGGCGCTGCCGGCAAGACCCGGCAGCGCCGTAACCATGTGGCTCGTTAGTTCATGAAGCCTTCGTAGTTGCGCATCATCAGCTGGGCTTCGAGTTGTCGCATGGTATCGATGGCGACACCGACAACAATCAGCAATGATGTGCTACCCAGCAACAATCCCTGAATACCGGTGATCTGCGAGGTCAGGTACGGAAGAATCGCGATCAGACCAAGTGAGAGTGCACCAACCAGGGTGATCCGGGTGAGCACGCCGGTGAGGTAGCGGTGGGTGTTCTGACCCGGGCGGATGCCTGGAACAAACGCACCCTGGCGCTGGAGATTCTCGGCGATGTTCTGCTGCTGGAACACAACCATCGTGTAGAAGTAGGTGAACGCAACCACCATCAGGAAGAAGATCACCTGATACTGCAGCGTGTTCGCATCAAAGAACCGCGCCATGTCACCGGCCAGGTCTCGCAACCATGGACGCTCGGAACCGGTCAGGAAGTTTGCCACCAGCCCCGGGAACACCATGATGGAGACTGCGAAGATCAGCGGGATCATGCCGGCAGAGTTGACCTTCAACGGAATGTGGGTCGAGCTCCCGCCATACATCCGGCCACGGCGTACGCGCTTGGCATGGTGCACCGGAATCCGCCGCTGGCCTTCGTTCAGCAACACGATGCCGACGATGGTGAGCAAGCCGACCACCACAAATGCGGCAGTGCCAATCACGTTGTCGGAGGTGCTGCTTCCGAAGAGCAGGTTGCCAACCGTTGCCGGCAAGCTGGCGACGATACCGCCAAAGATGATGATCGAAATCCCGTTGCCGATACCGTTCTCGGTAATCAACTCACCCAGCCAGACCAGCAACATCGTGCCGGCGACCAGTGTTGCCAGAATGGCGATCGAGCGCAGGGCCGTATCACCATTGAACAGGCCGAAATCCATCAACACGCCCTGCTGGCGCATCAGGATGCACTGGCCATAGCCTTGCAGCAATGCCAGCGGAACCGTCAGGTAATGCTGGTACTTGGTGATCTGCTGCCGGCCCTGTTGCCCCTCCTTCGAAAGCTCATCGAGCTTCGGAATGATCGGGGTCATCAACTGCATGATGATCGACGCGGTAATGTATGGATACACACCCATTGCCGCAATCGAGAAGTTCGAAAGTGTCGAGCCGGAGAACAGATTCAGCATACCCAGGAGCTGGTTTTGCTCCAGGAGCAGCCGCAACGCCTCACGATCGACACCGGGAATCGGGATCGTCGCAATAAACCGGAAGATCACCAGAATAAGCAACGTGAAGAGAATCTTCCGCCGCAGATCGGCAATCTTGAAGGCGTTAACCGCGGCTTCAAGCATTACTCAATAACCTCCGCCGTACCGCCGGCGGCCTCGATCTTCTCCCGCGCACTGCTGGAGAACTTGTGAGCCCGGACATGAACGGCTGTGGTGAGATCACCATCTGCAAGAACCTTCACCAGTGCATCAGCACTACGGATCAGGCCAAGTTCGTAGAGCGATTCCGGGGTGAACGGGCTGGTAGCCTCGAGCTCACCGAGCCGGCCGACATTGACGATTTCATACTCCACCCGGAACGGGTTGGTGAAACCGCGCTTGTACGGCATGCGCCGGTAGATCGGGTTCTGGCCACCTTCAAAGCCGGGTCGGACCTTGCCGCCCGAGCGAGACTTCTGGCCCTTGGTGCCTTTACCGGCTGTCATGACATGGCCGGAGCCGTGTCCACGACCCACGCGCTTTCGCTGCCTGTGGGCGCCCTCAGAGGAGCGCAAGTCGTCCAGTTTCATCTGCCAGGTACTCCTGTCAATTTCGCCGTCAACGAGTGTGGACGACTACTGGTCGGTCTACTGATGGATAGTCGAGCCGAGGATTTCTTCTTCGCCCTCGATCTTCACCAGATGACGGATCTTGTAAACCATGCCGCGTACATCCGGTGTGTTCTTCAATTCGCGTGTCTGGTGCAGGCGGGTGAAACCCAACGACCGGAGGGTCGTGTGCTGATCCTGCGGGAACCCGACAACACTGCGAACGTAGGTTACCTTGATCGTGTCTGCACTCATGCAGTCGCCTCTTCCCGTGCCTTGCGCGGCGCAACGGATTCGAGCGACTTGCCACGCCGGCGAGCTACATCCTCGGCGGATTCCAGCTGGCTCAGCGCCAACATCGTGGCCCGGACAACGTTCACCGGGTTGTTGGAACCAAGCGACTTGCCGAGCACGTCGCGGATACCAGCCAGTTCGACAACGGCACGCACGCCACCACCGGCGATAACACCGGTACCAGGGGCGGCCGGCCGCAGCAGCACGCGGGCTGCGCCGTACTTGACCTCAATTTCGTGCGGGATGGTGGTGCCATCCAGCGGGACCTGGATCATGTTGCGGCGGGCGCGTTCGACACCCTTGCGGATGGCTTCCGGCACTTCGCCTGCCTTGCCCAGCCCGACACCGACGCTTCCATTCTGGTCACCAACAACCACCACACTGCCAAAGGCAAAGCGGCGGCCACCGCGAACCACTTTGGAAACCCGGTTAATCCGGACTACGCGTTCTTCAAGCTCGCCGCCTTCTTCCTGGCGTCCGCGAGATCGCCTGTTTCGATCGGCCATTAGCTACTCACCCATGCTTCTCTCAAAATCGGCCAGTTTAGAACTTCAGGCCCGACTCGCGGGCGCCATCGGCGACCGCCTTCACACGGCCGTGATACTTGAATCCGCCACGATCGAACACGACCGCTTCAATACCGGCAGCCTTTGCCCGTTCGCCGACAACCTCGCCAACCACGCGGGCCTTGTCAGACTTGGTCTTGCTTTCACCAAGCCGGGAGAGCACCTCGGCATCGAGCGATGAAGCGGCTGCGATGGTGTGGCCCACCGTATCGTCGATCACCTGGGCGTAAATATGCGCCGAGCTGCGAAACACATTCAGGCGCGGTCGCTCCGGCGTACCCTTGACCTTGGCGCGAACCCGAAGGTGTCGTCGCTGGCGTGGGTTGAGCTGCGACTTGTAGTGATACCTCATCTGCGTCTTTCTCCTTGCGCCTCGGGCGACGGATTATATCCCGCCTGCCGGCGCTACTCTCAACCGTCGGAACGTTATCCGACCTTGCCAGCCTTGCCGGCCTTGCGGCGAATCACTTCGCCCTGGTAGCGGATTCCCTTGCCCTTGTAGGGTTCGGGCGGGCGGACCCGGCGAATGCGGGCAGCCACTTCACCCACCAACTGCTTATCAATGCCCGACACCGAAAGACGGGTCGGGTTTTCCACTGCAAAGGTGATGCCGGCTGGTGGTTCCATGCGAACCGGATGCGAATAGCCGACGTTCAACACGAGGGTGGAACCATCCATCGCCGCGCGGTAGCCGACGCCGGTAATTTCGAGCGTGCGGGTGAAACCGTCGGTCACACCAGTGACCATGTTGGCGATGAGCGTGCGGGTCAGACCATGCAACTGTCGGTTGCGGCGGTCATCATCCGGGCGGCGCACCAGCAGGTGTCCGTTCTCCCGCTCGATAGTCAGCGTGGTGCTGACATCCTGCTGGAGTTCGCCTTTGGGACCCTTCACGGTAACCAGGCCATTCTGCACATCGATTTCGACGCCGCCTGGCACCGGGATCGGTCGCAATCCGATTCGAGACATAGTGAAGCTCCTCTTCCCGGGTTTAGTAGACCGTGCAGAGGACTTCGCCGCCGATGCCTCGCCGGCGAGCCTCGTGGCCCGAAATAACACCCTGCGAGGTGCTGACAATAGCAACACCCAGGCCGTTGCGAACGCGGGGGAGTTCATCCTTGCCGGCATACACCCGAAGGCCCGGCTTGGAAACCCGCTTGATTCCGCGAATCGCATGCTTGCGATCAGAACCGTACTTGAGATAGATAGTCAGCTTGTTGAACGGCTTCTCCTCGCGAACATCCCAGCCTGCAATGAAGCCTTCCTGCTCGAGGATCTTTGCGATGGAGACCAGCATCCTGGACGACGGCATGACGGTTTCTGTCCGACGAGCCGTTCCGGCGTTGCGTATGCGCGTCAACATATCTGCGATTGGATCTGTCACCACTGACATCAATTACTTCCCACTTCTCACGCCGCCGAAGTGCGTGTTAGAGCGCCGATCAGGCCACCTACCAGCTAGACTTGGTTACACCAGGCAATTTGCCATCGGAGGCCATCTCACGGAAGCAGATCCGGCACAATCCGAACTTGCGAATATAGGCTCGCGGTCGGCCACAGACCTTGCACCGGTTGTAGTTCCGGGTGCTGAACTTTGCCGGCCTGCTGGCCTTGACAACCATTGACTTCTTCGCCATCTCGCCTCTTTCTACGGTGTGCGCCCGGTGTCCGGCGCCTATGACTCCTGGAACGGCATTCCGAGCAACTTGAGGAGCCGCCGGCCCTCTTCATCAGTCTTGGCAGTGGTGACGATCGAGATTTCCATCCCGCGCGTCTTGTCCACCTTGTCGTATTCAATCTCCGGGAAAATCAGTTGCTCGCGAAGGCCCAGGGTGTAGTTGCCGCGGCCATCGAACGATCGCGCAGACACACCACGGAAGTCACGAATACGTGGCAACGACGCATTGGTGAGGCGATCGAAGAACTCGTACATCCGGTCTCCACGCAACGTGACACTGGTGCCAATTGGCATTCCTTCACGCAGCCGGAAGGCGGCAATCGAGCGCTTGGCGCGGGTGATGACCGGTTTCTGGCCAGTAATGGCAGCCAGGTCACCGACGGCGGCATCAAGCGCACGGTTATTGGTGATGGCTTCGCCAACACCGATATTTACAACAATCTTTTCAAGCTTCGGCACCTGCAGGAGGTTCTTGTAGCCGAACTCTTTCAAGAGTGCCGGCCTGATTTCCTCGTTGTAGGTCTCACGTAACCGTGCTGCCACTGTTCTCCCCTACCTCGCCACACGAACCGGGATGTCTAATCGACCGGTCCGGCAATGCTTGCATCACACTTCTTGCAGAACCGGGTCTTCTTGCCATCGTCATTCACGCGGAACCCGACTCGCGTTGGCTCATCGCAGCTCGGGCAAATCAACTGCACCTTGCTCTTGTGCAGCGGAGCCTCAACTTCGATGATGCCGACCTGGCGGGCCACACCCTGGCGTCGTTGGTGCTTGCGAACGATGTTCAGACCTTCAACGACGACCTTGTCTTCACGAGGCATATTCTGACGAACCTTGCCCCGGGCCCCTTTGTCCTTACCGTGGATGACGACGACTTCGTCACCCTTCAGAATCTTCATCGCCATGCTGCGACCTCTCGATACCTGTCCCGGGGGCTCCTGGTTGCCCGGCAATCAGGAACAAACCGCCAAGTATACCGTTCTACAACGTCTCCGGCGCAAGTGAAACAATGCGCATAAACTGACGTTCACGAAGCTCTCGGCCCACCGGTCCAAAAATACGGGTACCGCGCGGGTTGCCCTGCTGGTTGATCAGCACAGCAGCATTGTCATCAAACTTGATGTGCGAACCGTCCGGCCGGCCATATTCCTGGGCAGTGCGGACCACCACGGCCCGAACCACTTCACCCTTGCGAACTGCAGCGCCCGGCTGTGCCGACTTCACCGAGGCGATGATCACATCACCCACACTGGCGTAGCGGCGACCGGAACCACCGAGCACACGGATGCACATGATCTCGCGTGCTCCTGAGTTATCCGCTACCCGCAACCGCGTCTGTTGCTGAATCATCTTGCTCTAACTCTCTACACTACACGCGGGCGGGGCGTTCGACGATCCGTGTGACCACCCAACGCTTCGTCTTGCTCAACGGCCGGGACTCTTCGATCTCGACGGTATCGCCAATTTCGCACTGGTTCTCCGCATCATGTGCGGCAAACCGGTTCGTGCGGGTCATCGTCTTGCGATACAGCGGGTGCTGGCGCTGGTAGTCCACCGCGACAATCACCGTCTTGTCCATTTTGTTGCTGACGACCCGGCCAATCTTTCGTAGTTTTCCGGTCCTGGTGGATTCCTCCTGGACCGTCGTGGTCTCAACCATCACCTATCTCCCTGTCTGCTCTCACGAGCGGTTGTCAGGATGCTGCGCCAAGCTGGCTGGCGATCTCTTGTTCAATCTCCCGCTCGGTCTGGATCGTCTTGATCCGGGCGATCGTGCGCCGGATCTGCCAAATGCGGGTTGTGTTCTGCATCTGGCCGACGGTCTCCTTGAACCGCAGGTCCCGCCACTCTTCGAGCAGCTGGTCAAGCAGGGTTTCAAGCTGTTCATCCGGGAGTGCCCGGATTTCCGATGTCTTCATCATGTTTAGTCACCCGCCTCCGCTGCTGCTTCTTCGGCAACGGCAGTTCCAACGGTTTCACGCTGGACGATCTTGCACTTGATCGGAAGCTTGTGGGCCGCACGGGTCAGCGCTTCGACCGCCAGGTCGTCGCGAACACCGCCCAGCTCGAACATGATCTTGCCCGGCCGGACAACGGCAACGAAGAATTCCGGGTTGCCCTTGCCCTTACCCATTCGGGTTTCAGCCGGCTTCTTGGTGACAGGCTTGTCCGGGAAAATCCGGATCCAGACCTTACCACCACGGCGAACGTAGTTGGTGATCGACCGTCGGGCCGCCTCAATCTGGCGGCTATCGATCCAGGCCGGTTCAAGCGCCTGGATTCCCCAGTCGCCGAAGGCAACAGTGTTGCCCCCCTTGGATGCGCCTCGCATGCGGCCTCGGAAGACCTTGCGGTGCTTCTGGCGCCTCGGCATCAACATATTTGAACTCCCTCTTCCGGGCCCCGACGTTTCCTAGGAAACGTCTGCCAGCGCCGCTTCGGCTTCCGCCGTGGCGTCGAAACGCGACGGCATCTTGTCGCCACGGTAAATCCAGACTTTCACGCCGATCTGTCCATAGGTCGTCGGGGCGTGAACGACGGCGTAATCAATGTCGGCACGGATCGTGTGCAGCGGCACGCGGCCGTCCTTCTCGGTGATGTTGCGGGACATTTCCGCACCACCGAGGCGACCACCCAGGCGAATCTTGATGCCCTGGGCACCGCGACGCATCGACTGGCTCACCGCATGCTTCATGGCCCGGCGATAGGAAACGCGGCGGCTGAGCTGCTCGGCAATCGACTCGGCAACCAGCTGCGCATCCAGCTCGGGAACCTTGATCTCCTCGATCTTGAGGTGAACCTTCTTGCCAAGCTCGGATTCCAGCAACTGGCGCAGGCGCTCAACGTTCGAACCCTGCTTGCCGATGACAATGCCTGGCTTCGAGGTGTGGATCGTGACCTCGATCCGGTTGGCCGATCGCTCGATACCAACCCGGGAGATGCCGGCGCGGGTCAGCTGCTCATTGATGATCTTCCGGATGAAGATATCCTCATGCAGCTGTTCAGTGTAGTTGCGCTCGGCATACCAGTTGGATTCCCACTGGTGGACACCGCCGAGCCTGAATCCGATCGGGTTTACTTTACGGCCCATGCCTAGCTCTCCTTCTCCTCAAGCACGACTGTCAGGTGGCTCGTGCGCTTCAGGCGCTGATTTACCCGACCTCGTGCTCGCGCCTTCCAGCGCTTGAAGGTTGGGCCCTCGTCTGCATAGATGGTCTTGATGTACAGGCGGTCCGGATCGAGATCGTAGACCTGCTCGGCATCTGCCTGCGCGGCCTTAATCGTCCGGGCTACTTCATCGGCGCTCTTGTTCGGTGTGAATTTCAACAGCGCAAGCGCTTCATCGACATCACGTCCACGGACCATATCGACAACCAGGCGCATCTTGCGCGCCGACACCCTCACGCCGGTATTTCTTGAGGTGACCTCCACGGATCTTCCTTGCCTCTCGTGTTCTGACTACCGGCGGCGAGACGCGCGGTCCGCGTCCTTGCCATGTCCGCGATAGGTTCGGGTCGGAGCGAATTCGCCCAACTTGTGCCCGACCATGTTCTCGGTGACGAAGACCGGAATGTGGCGCCGGCCGTCGTGGACGGCGATGGTCTGACCAACCATCACCGGAAAGATCGTTGAAGCACGCGACCAGGTGCGGATAACGCGGCGATCGCCGGCTTCTGCCGTCTCCTGAACCTTCTTCAACAGCTTGGGGTCGATGTACGGACCCTTCTTCGATGATCTACCCATTGTTCCTCCACCAGGCTCCTATGTCATGAACGTACGTAAGAGCGGTTCGCGCCTTACCGGCGACCACCGCCACGCCGGCGGACAATGAACTTGTCGGTCCGCTTGTTCTTCCGGGTCCGATACCCAAGTGCCGGCTTGCCCCACGGGGTCTTCGGCTGCCCACCAATCGGGGCCTTGCCTTCACCACCACCGTGCGGGTGATCTGCCGGGTTCATCACCGAGCCGCGAACGGTCGGGCGCTTGCCCAGGTGACGGTTTCGACCGGCTTTACCGATCTGCATGTTGCTGTGATCGACATTGCCGACCTGGCCCAGCGTTGCCATGCACTCCAGCCGGAACATCCGAACTTCGCCAGATGGCATACGCACCTGGGCGTAATCATCGACCTTGGCCATCAGCTGGGCTGAGGTGCCGGCGGAGCGCACAAACTGGCCACCACGCCCGGCATAGAGTTCGATGTTGTGAATCTGCGTACCCAGGGGGATCTCACGCAGCGGAAGCGCGTTGCCGACACGAATCGGTGCATCTGCACCCGACTGCACCACATCGCCAACCTTCAGGCCGAGTGGAGCCAGGATGTAGCGCTTCTCACCATCAACATAGTGCAGCAGCGCAATGCGAGCCGAACGGTTCGGGTCATACTCAATGCTGGCAACCTTGGCCGGAATACCGAACTTGTTGCGCTTGAAGTCGATCTTCCGGTAGTAGCGCTTCGAGCCGCCCCCACGATGCCGGACAGAAACCCGGCCCTGGTTGTTGCGTCCTGAATGCTTCTTGAGAACCTCGATCAGGCTCTTCTCCGGCTTGTTCCGGGTGATGTCGTCATTTGTCACCACGGTCATGCCGCGACGGCCCGGCGAGGTTGGTTTGTACCTTCTGATTGGCATTGGTCTCTTCTCCTCGTCAGGCGTTCTAGATGTCGCCGAAGATATCGATGTCGTAGCCCGGTTCGAGCGTGACAACAGCCTTCTTCATGTCACCAGTGGAGCCCCACAGGGTTCGAGCACGGGAACGCATCACCCGTCGCTTCTTGCCCTTGATGATCATGGTGTTCACCGCCTTGACCTTCACGTTGAAGATCGCCTCGACGGCTTCCTTGATCTGGATCTTGTTCGCATTCATTGCGACTTCAAATGTGTACTGTCCGAGCGGCGTCAACGTGGTGTTCTTCTCGGTGATCAACGGCCGCCGGAGCACATCAGACCTGTGCAGGTTCGCCATGCGACTTTGCCTCCTCATTCAGTGCCCAGAGCCCGTGAATCGTGTCGACCGCCTCGGTCGTCAGTACCAGTCGCTCATACTTGAGCAAATCATGAACGTTTGCGTATCCAGCGCGCAGCACCTTGATGTTGTCCAGGTTGCTACCGGCGCGGTACACAGCATCGGCTTCCTGTTCCGGGCCAATGACAATCAGCGTCGAGCGCTGGGAGCCCGGAAGCGCAGCGAGCAGATCACGCATTGCCTTGGTCTTCGGCTCGATGTCGTACAGCCCCTTGACCACGACAATCGCATCGGCCTGTGCCTTGGCAGAGAATGCCGAGCGGATCGCCAGGCGCCGCATCTTCTTCGGCATGTCCTGCGCATACGAACGCGGATGCGGTCCCCAGACAATGCCGCCACCTCGCCACTGCGGCGATCGGATCGAGCCCTGGCGCGCGCGGCCGGTGCCCTTCTGGCGCCACGGCTTGCGGCCGCCGCCACTGACCTGTCCGCGGGTCTTGGTGTCGCTGGTGCCCAGGCGTGCATTCGCCAGTTGGCGCAAGTGTGCCTGGTGCATCACGGAAACGTTCGGCTCAATTCCGAAGACACTGTCATCCAGTTCGACGCTGCCGGATTGCTTACCCGACAGGGAATATGCATTTACCTTCATCGTTCGTCTCTCCTATCTGGTCGGCCAGACGCCTTACGATCTCGTCTGCCCGGCCTTAACGGCACTCTGAACGATGACGAGAGACTGCTTCGGGCCGGGAACCGAACCCCGGACCAGGATGAGATTCTTCTCCGGGTCCACTCGCTCGATCACCAGGTTCTGCACGGTGGTCCGCTGGTTGCCCATGCGGCCCGCCATGCGAAGGCCCTTGAACACACGACCAGGCGTCGCACTGGAGCCGATCGAGCCCGGTGCCCGGTGTCGGTCGGACTGACCGTGGGTCTTCGGCCCACCGGCGAAACCGTGGCGCTTGACCACACCGGCGAAGCCCTTACCCTTGGAGGTGCCGGTCACATCAACATAGTCACCTGCATTGAAGATGGAGCAATCAACCACGTCCCCCACCGAGTGGGCGGAAAGATCGGTTGTTTCCACTTCACGCAGATACTTCATGCTGCTTCCGGCAGCCTTCTGGTGGCCGCGCTCCGGGCTGTTCAGTCGCTTCGATTCCTCGTAGCCGAGCTGAACTGCCTCGTATCCGTCGCGCTCCTCGGTCCTGAGTTGGGTTACCACACACGGACCGACCTTGAGCACGGTCACTGGCACTGCTCTGCCAGTGTCATCGAAGATCTGGGTCATCCCCAGCTTCGTGCCCATCAAGGCTTGAATCATTGGCTCTGCCCTGGTTCCTTTCCCCTTTGGGAGCCGCTTCAGATTTCTCGCTGAAACCCGTTGCAGCCCTCAGAGCGTGATCTCGACTCATCCTGTGGCGACAGCCTGTCGCCCGGTCTAGAGCTTGATTTCGATATCAACACCGGCCGGCAGATTCAGGCGCATCAGCGCCCGAATCGTTGCGTGGCTCGGTTCCAGTACGTCGATCAGACGCTTGTGTGTCCGGATCTCAAAGTGTTCCTGAGAGTCCTTGTGCACAAACGGCGAGCGAATCACCGTGAACTTCTCGATACGCGTCGGCAGCGGCACGGGTCCTGAAACCTTGGCGCCGGTGCTTTCGGCAGTGTCCACAATCTTGCTGGCCGACTGGTCCAGAATCTTGTGGTCGTAGGCCTTCAGCCGGATCCGGATTTTCTGGGTTGGGCGTCGTGTCGACATGATTGCTCCTACTTGATGATCTTCGTCACGACACCGGCGCCGACGGTTCGGCCACCTTCGCGG